>WQYP01000001.1 GCA_009781185.1 Phycisphaerales bacterium
AAGCACCGTATTCAGATCCGAAGCCCCCCCGTTAATCGGATTCTTCCCCGCCTTCATCGGCCCCCCCGAAACAAAAATCGCCGGTACATTCACCCGCGCCACCGCCATCATCATCCCCGGCACAATCTTGTCACAATTCGGAATGCACACCACCCCATCAAAACAATGCGCACGCAGCATCGTCTCCACGCAATCCGCGATCAGCTCCCGGCTCGCCAGCGAATACTTCATCCCCGTATGCCCCATCGCTATCCCGTCATCAACCCCAATCGTATTAAACTCAAACGGCACCCCACCAGCCTTACGAATCGCATCCCGAACCTTCTTCCCAACAACATCCAGATGCGCATGCCCCGGAATAATCTGTATAAATGAATTGCAAACCGCGATAAACGGCTTATCCCAGTCCGCCTCATCCTGAATCACGCCGGTAGCCCGGATCAGCGAACGATGCGGAGCACGGATGACGCCTTTTTTGATCGTGTCAGAAATAGCCATGGAAGGTCCTTGTGCATACGAAAAGCGAAATATCAGAGAGGTTATTGTAGCAGAATTGGCGTGATTCATCTTTCAGCACTGGATCATCCGATAAAATTGAGATAATCTGGTGCCCTGTTGGTGATTTGCGTCATTGACGCTCTTCTTGATTGGAGTTTTTCATGCGTACCGATGCGAAAATCGGTTTAGTTGGTTTCCTTGTCGTGGTGATTGCCGTCATTGCCTATTTTTCTCTCAGGTCGTCGAAGCCACACGAATCGGCTCCGTCGCAGAACCCCACGAGCGTTGAGGTGCTGCCCGGCGGGCTGGTGATTTCGCCTCCACCGACGGGCAACTCCGCCGACTCCCCCACTTCTCTGCCCATCGTGCCGGCACCGGCCTATACCCCGGCTCCGTCGCAGACGCAGGGACCCGTGATCATACCGCCGTCGGCGGATACCGCGTTGACTGTGCCCGGTTCCAGTCCGACAACGGCGCCTGGAGACTCTGGCCGGGTCTCGCTGGTTTCGCCCAACGCACGTGCCCGTCTGCTTCCTCCGCCAGGCTCTCCGACCACGGAACCGGCGAGGGGGGGGACGGTGGACTATGGCAGGAGCTATCCCGCGTCGAATGTGCCCGCTTATTCGGGTACCGACAACTCGGATAACCGCCACACAGGTACGGGCTCAGGCCTGAGTAGCAACACCGATAACGGCGACATCCCCAACGATATTCGCCCCGGCGACAGCCTGCTCGACCACGGCACACCCCCAGGCTCCGGATCCATCGGCAACGCCAATCCCGCCACCTACACCATCCAGAACGGCGACACCTTCTCCTCCATCGCCAAAAAATTCAACACCACCGCCAAGGCGATCCAGGAAGTCAATCCGAAAGTCGAACCGACTCGCCTGAAGATCAAGCAGGTGATCAATCTGCCCGTAGCGAAGACTTCAACCTCCACCGGAACCTCCGCCTCCACCAACGGCACAAACAGCAGCGCCCGCTCGACCGATCGTGGCACGCGTTCCATAACCACGACATCAACGACCCGTCCCGCTCGCACCGCCGCGACAGCCGGGACGACCTACACCGTCAAAAAAGGCGATACGCTCCGCAAAATCGCCAAGTCCGCCTACGGCGATGAGAACCTCTGGCAGCGGATTTTCCGCGCAAACCGCAGCGAAATCCCCTCAGCAAACGACATCAAACCCGGAATGACACTTAAACTGCCACCCAAATAACCCCATATAGCCCCGGCTTTAGCCGGGATTGGCCCCGGTAGGGGCCGAAGCCTTTAGCCCACGGCAAGCGGCGTCAGCCGCGCCGCCGTGGGTGACCGTTCCCCCCAAAACGTCGTCGCTCCGGTAGGCGCGAAAGCTCACTCAATCAAGGAATTCCCATGCTCGACTTGAAATTCATTCGCGAAAATCCCGACCTCGTCAAAACCGGCGGCCTCCAAAAACGCATGCGAAACGCCGCCAGCGACGTCGACCGCCTGCTGCAACTCGACGCCCAGAAACGTAGCGTGCAGCAGAAACTCCAGGAACTCCAGGCGGAGCAGAACAAAGCGTCGAAGGAACTCGGCCCGCTGATGGGGCAGATCAAAAAGGAGAAGGACTCGGCGAAAAAAGCGGAGTTGGAGGCAAAGGCCGAGTCCGCCAAAGCCCGCCCGGCCGCGATCAAAATCGAAATGGCCGCACTGGAAGACGAAATCAAAAAGCTCGATCCGGAGATGCAGGGCTTGCTGCTCTCGATCGCCGCCCCGCCCGACGCGGACGTCCCCATCGGCAAGGACGACACCGAAAACGTCGAAATCAAAAAATGGGGCACAGTCCGGCAATTCGATTTTCCAATCAAAGATCACATCACGCTTGGCCGGGAGCTGAACCTGATCGACATCGACCGCGGCGTCAAACTCGCTGGCACGCGATCCTATTTTCTCTTGGGATACGGCGCCTTGCTGCATCAGGCCGTGTTGCGACTGGCGCAGGACATGATGATCGAACGCGGCTTCGTCCCGATGAGCGTACCGGTCCTCGTACGCCACGAGCCGATGGAAGGCACAGGCTATTTCCCCCTCGGCCGCGAACAAGCCTACGCCATGAGCAACGAAGACCCCGCCGTCTACCTCGTAGGCACAGCGGAAGTTTCGCTCACCGCCTATCACATGAACGAAACCCTGGATGTCAAAAACTTGCCACGTAAATATGTAGCCATGAGCCCCTGTTTCCGTCGCGAAGCCGGCACCTACGGAAAAGACACCGCCGGCCTGTATCGCATCCACCAGTTCGACAAAGTCGAACAAGTGGTGATCTGCCGGAATGACGTGGAAGAATCAAAAAAATGGCACCAGGCGATTCTGCAAAATGCGGAAGACGTGCTCCAGAAGCTGAACCTGCCGTACCGTGTAGTCGCCGTCTGCACCGGCGACCTCGGCCAGGGCCAGGCCGCCAAATTCGACATCGAAACCTGGATGCCCTCACGCAACGCCTACAGCGAAACCCACTCCGCCTCACGTTTCTACGAGTTCCAGGCCCGCCGCCTGAACCTGCGTTACCGCGACGAGGACGGCAAAATGAAATTCTGCCACACACTCAACAACACCGTCATCGCCAGTCCCCGCATCCTCATCCCAATCTTAGAGATGTACCAAAACCCCGACGGCAGCGTAACCGTGCCGGAGGCCCTGCGAAAATACATCGGCGTGGAAAAAATCACAACGTAGCGCGGATATCCTGCCCGCGTTACGGAGCAAACCACTGCTGATTCTGCACCACAATCCACACTATCACCGCCAACGCAATCATCCCCACCAACACCGCCAACGCGATCTTCACCACGCTATACGGCCTCGTCCCGCATACCTCCCCCGTCCTCGCGTTGACTAAAATGTGGTAGGTCCGATCGCGATAGCGGTACACCGCCAGCCACAGCGGCAGCAACAGATGCTTGTATGTGACTCCGACGTATTGTGTTTGCACGCTGCTGATCGACTGGTGATCGCCGCCAATGTCTTTTGTGATCAGCCGCCGAATTTCCGGTGCCATGAGTTGCTGGGCCTTTTGGAATCCTTCGCCCAGCGAAACGACGTAGCGTTCGGTTTTGAATCCCGCGAGGTATCTGCTGTCGAAGGGCTGTAAATCCGCGAGGTCCCACGGTTCGAGTTGGTTCACATGCTTTTCCGGCAGCGATCGCGAGGCGCACACGAGTATGTCGTCGAAGAAGTGATCCACTTCGCCGGAGACGTAGGTCCAGCGTGTGTGGCGTACCTGCCGCGTGTACGTTTGCCCCTTGGCGCCCCGGTAGGTCTCGGTGGTCCAGTAATCGTTCCCACGCTGCCCCGTGTAATGCGAGTAGGTCATGGAATCATATGTCCAGAACGGGATATATACGCCGGAGAGTTGTCCGAGGTTCGCGAATTGCCGCAGGTCGCCGGGTGCGAACCACCGTGCCCTGATCCACTTATTGAACGCGTCAATCGATTCCTGCCGCGTCACCCGGAACGGCAGGAGCGACTCCGGGCAGATCATCTCCGCCGCTCTCGTCCGCGGCACGTTTTCCAGATGCGTCGCACAAAATGGACACATCTCGGTCTGCACGTTGTCTTCCAGCAGCACCTTCGCCCGGCAGCCGGGACACGTCACCTCCGACGATCGGCTCGCAATCGTCCCCTGTGCCATGTTGATTTTCTCAAGCGCCGCCTGGAAATCATGTTCCTCAATTCGGCTCTTCGACGGCGCGATCTCCTCGACATGCCCGCAATAAGGACATTTGAGCGCCCGTTCCGCCGGATCAAAATCCAGTCGGGCTCCGCAATTTTTACACGGGAACTTCCGCCCCTCCTCCGGCAACTCCGTCATCACCGGCGCCTTGACTTCCGGTATTGCTCCCGCCTCCACCTCCGGCGGCTCCGTCGCAGGCTCCACCGCAACATCCCCCGTCGTCCGCGACTGAGCCTCACGCTGCTGACCCGCCTCCTCCATGGAGACCTGCCCCAGCAACATCTCTTTCGCTAATTCCCGATTGTCCGGCATGAAATTATTCTCGACCTCAATAACGTTGTCATGCTCCCGGAATCGGCGGCGGCATCGCGGCAAACAAGTTCGCCAACTCCGCCACTTGACCCGCCGCGATCCAGTTCGCCATTCCCTGCTTCCATACCAGCGTGTCGCGGGTGAGCGTTCCATCCTTCAGTTTCGCCGCCAGTGTGTCGATGTCGAACGGCCCCTGCTGTTGGCCTGCTATCGCAACATAATACGAGGCCGCCCCCGGAATCGGCGGCGGCCCCCCCACTCCACCGCTATTCGCCGCTCCCGCCATCGCTCCTCGCATCTGATCCGCCATCGCCATCCCCGCCGCGATGCCGCCGCCCAGCCCTGCCATTCCCGACGGATTCTTCGCCGCATCACCGATCGCCTCCGCCGTGCGATACTGCGTGTACCGCCCCAGATCCCCAATCACCCCCATCTTCGCCCGCTGATCCAGCGCCTGCTCCACCTCCGGCGGCAGCGAAATATTCTCGATCAAAAACGTCGTCAGCTCCAACCCCAACGCCGCGATATCCGGCCTCATCACCTCCATCGCCCCCTTCGCCACCTTGTCATAATTCCCCGCCAAATCCAGCACCGCGATTTTCACCTGCCCGATCGCATCGGCAAACCGCGACACCATCACATTCCGCAACTGATTCGAAATCTCAAACGTCTCGAACATCGGATCTGTAACCACTAGTTGCCGCAGAAACGTCGCCGGCTCTCCCACATGAAACGCATACGTTCCGAACGCCCTTACCCGCACCGGCCCGATCTCCGCGTCCCGCATCATGATCGGATTCTGCGTTCCCCATTTCTGATCCGTCCATTGCCGCATCGACAAAAAATAAACCTCCGCCTTGAACGGCGACTCGAAGCCGTACTTCCACCCCTTCAAATTCGCCAGAATCGGCAAGTTCTGCGTCGTGAGCGTATACGTCCCCGGCGAAAACACATCCGCCAATTTCCCTTCATTGACAAACAACGCCTTTTGCCCTTCCCGCACCACCAGCTTCGCGCCCATTTTGATTTCGTTATTCCGCCGCGGAAACCGATACGCCAGGATGTCATTTTGCGCCGGCTCGTTCCACTCGATGATATCAATGAACTGTCCGCGAATAGCATCAAAAATCGACATGAGTTACTCCTTCCAACGTAAGTTTTTTCGTGTAATGGTATCATACGACGAGAAATATCCCACGTACACGGGCGTTCATTGCTTATAAAGGAGACCTGACAATGGCATCGCACACGCCTTTGGCAATGTTGATCGCAACTTGGGCAATCACCGCAACAACCCCTCTGTGGGCCGCGGACACGCCGGATGCATCTGCCGCCAAACCCCCGCTCACCTACGACGCCGTCTCCGACACCAAATATTATCCCAAGCCCGCCCTCCCCCAACTGGGTCCCGCCGGCACGATCATCAAGGACCCCACCTTCGGCTGTCCCGTGCTTCGCGTCACCGACGAAAAAACCGACAACAGCGACTCTCTCGTTACCCCCGCCGGCTCGGAACAAAACCCATGGAACACCGACTCCACGCTATTTTGCGTCATGTCCGCCGGCCAACGGAACATCCCCTTCCGCTTCGATCCCAAAACGATGACCGCTACGCGGATCAAGGATTTGCCCTATGTCCCCGGCATCATGGGCGTCGCCCCTTTCAGCTATCACGACAAGGACATTTGCTGGGGCAAAATCGCCGGCCGCAACGCAATCGTCCAATACAACTTCTCCACCGGCAAAAGCGAAGAGATCCTCGACGTCGCCAAGATCACCGGCCTGGAAGTCAAAGGCATGCACGCCTTCACGATCAGCGCCAACGACATGCTCTGCCTGACCTTTGGCAGCGAATCGCAGGACAAAGACCCCTACTGCCTCGTCTACGATCCAAAGACGCAAACCCATCACCTATACGACACCAAAGCCGGCAAGATCGACGGCAAAGACGTCCCCGGCCTGGGCTTCCTCCAGCACAGCTCGCACATCAATCCCAGCGGCCGCTACGTCGAGCTCTTTGCGGGCGGTGGTGGGGGGGCGCAACGTGGCGTGGTGTTCTGGGATATCGAAAAGGGCGCCGTGTACGACATGAAGAACAAAGCTTCCGGGCACATGGTTCAGGGCTACGGCGAAGTGATCAATCAGGCGGACACATGGTATCGTCGTGAGATCAGCGCCCAGGGCGTCACCAGGCCGGAGCCCCTCACGACGCATCCGCCGGGCGAAAGGTACTTCGCCTATGACGGCCACATTTCCTGGAACAACACCCGCCCCGACTTGAAGCCGCCGGTAGTCCTGAGCACGTACCACATCGAAGAACGTGGCGACCCGAAAATGGCTTGGGGCGATGAAATCCTGGCCATCGCAACCGACGGCTCCCAAAAAGTCTGGCGTTTCTGCCACCACCGAAGCATTTATCATGCCCCTGCAAAACCCGGCGAAAAACCAACAAGACCCACAAATTTCTGGGACTGCCCACGCGGCAACGTCTCGCAGGATGGCCTGTTCTACATGTTCACCAGCAACTGGCAGGAATCGCTTGGCAAAGACAGCAGAGATCGTTTCCGAACGGATGTATTCATCGTGAAGTTAGAACAGAAAAAAGATTAACGGCCAATCCCTGCGTAAAATTCGTAAGATCCGTTCAATTCGTAAAATCCGTGGTAGGGTTCATGGTGTCCGAAAAGTTTAGCCGCGAGCCGACAGGCGAGCGCTCGGATGCCCTGTGATGTCATATCCTTCCACGAATTTTACGAATTGAACGGATTTTACGAATTTTACGCGATGGAAAAGCTTTGCCCGAAAAAAGTTCTCCGCGCATCACGGTTGACCCGCGTACAAGCCTTAGTAAGATGTTCCTCATGGTGAACCCCGCGTTGCGAGCCGCCCCGGCCCAAACGCCTATCCGCAAGGAGTCTGCATGTTTTCTCTGCGTCGATCACTGACCGCTACCCTGTTCCTGACGATCCTCTTGGCGGCAATGGGGGGCTGCAGTCCCGCGCCGGCGCCTGCCCGCACGCATGCCGAGATTGTCCTGGAAGCCGGGAAAGCCGGTCTCAAGGAAATCTGGCATCGCCGGTTGCCGCTCCTTGGCGGCGAAAAGTGGATCAACGTTTGGCGCGTCGGCGATTCTATCTACGCCACCACCACTAGCGCTCGCCTCATTCGCCTCAATGCCATCTCAGGCGCCTTGGCCTGGGATGTCGAACTGGGGAACCCCGAATATCCGATCTTCCGCCCCGCCGACGTGCCCAACAGCGATTACCTGCTCGTGGTCAACAAGGGTCGAGGATTTCTGCTCCACAAAAAAACCGGCGACATTCTGATGCAGAGCCACCTCTCCTTCGCCGCAAGCACCGATCCCACCATCGTCGGCAATTGCTTCCTCCTCGGCGGCGTCGAAAGCTTCCGCTCCGCCTACCTGGACTTCAAAGGCACTAGCTGGAACGTCACCGCCCCCGGCCACGCCTTCACCGTACGTCCCACCCTGGAAGGCGACTCCATTAGCTTCTCCACCGACACCGGACGGCTCTGGCGGGTCAACGCCAGCGACGGCAAGTGGATCTGGAGAGATCGTTCCACTGGACCTGACTCTCACGTCGTCGGCGGACTCGCCTCCGATGCTCGCGCCGTCTACGTCCCCTGCCTCGACGGAAAAGTCTTTGCCTTTGACATGAACAACGGCTCGAATCTCTGGTACACCTTGCTCGAAGGACGACTCGATCAAAATCTTACCTGCACACGTTCCGATCTCCTGGTCCCGGCCAGCGGCAAAGGACTCTATAACCTCAACACCTCCCGCGGCGACATCCGGTGGTTCGTCCCAGACGCCACCACTGTCGGCACGATCATCCGCGGCAGCGTCTGGGTCAGCGATTCCGAAGGAAACCTCAAAGCCATTTCCCTCGACACCGGCGACATCCTCGCCACCGCTAACGTCGGCGGAAAGATCGTCAACAACACCGTCGATCAACTCGTGATCACCATCACCCACAGCGGCGAACTGACCGTCTACTCCGTCGGCAAATAAGTAAGCCCTTCTCCGCAAAAGTTTAGCCGTTGATCGAAGATCAACGCTCGTCTGCCTTGGGCGCGATATGGAGTGGGAGCTTACTTCTCCCCATTGCCAACGATCCGTTGCAGCGCCGGGATAGCCTCTTTCGGATTAGCCCCCCCGGGACTCGATGGCGTGCAGTACGACACGTTTCCATTCACATCCACAATCACCAATCGCGCCGGCCAGCCGCGGTAGGTTTTCTCCGTGCTCCCCTGCATGTCATCAATGAGCACCGGAATGGACAGTTTGAGCTCTCGGACGCAGTTCGTAGCCGCGATCACACGATCCTCAACCGTTTTCGCCGCCGCCACCTGCGGCCCCCCTCGATTCGGATCCGCCCCCTTGTTTCTGCGAGCGTTTTCGACAGGATGTGCTTCACGCACATAGACCAGAAAGAACTGAGCCTTCTCTTTGTAATCGTTGTAAAGCTTTTCCAAGCCGCCGGCCTGGCTGCGGAATGGTGGTCACGTATAAGAAGAGAAAATCAGCACGACAGGCTTTTTGCCCTTGAAGGAAGCAAGTCGAACCTTAGCCTCTCCAACCTTCCCCACCACCTTCCCATCCGCCCTCTCTTCAATCGTCAGCGGAGCCAGCTCAAAATCAGGAGCCGCCTGCCCAACAGCAATCGCACCGGCGGGAGCCACCACCGACCGCGTAGCGGGTCGCGTAGCAGCATCAGCACCCCAAAAAAGGCCCACCAGCACCATCCCAACGAAAAATTTAACGGTGCATTGCAACATCAAGCACCCCGCAAGACATGAAACCTTCTGGCTTCTTCTACTTTGAGTTATTGGAGAGGAGGGGAATCGAACCCCCATCTACGCATTGCGAACGCGTCGTTCTCCCATTGAACTACCTCCCCTTTTTGGGGTTCTTGTAAGTTCTTTATTTTTAAGCATTTACATTATATCTTTTTATCTCCATAACAATAGGACCATAACAACGAGGTGTGGTCACAACTCAAGTGTAGCGTAGAATTACTTTATTCGATTTTCAATGGTCGCGATACTAGCAAAAGGAAACCGTGATGACAAGTCTCTTTTCTTCTATTCAAAATTCCGGGTCTGCCCACTTTTCTGTCGTGCCCTTGGTACCGCGACCGTCTCGCAATGCTGGTTGAAAAACACGGAGTGATCCGTGTGGTTGTGTTTTTGCACAGTGTTTTCAACCGTCCTTTTCGTTCGCAACTTCGTATCTTACGTCCGAAAACCGCGCGCGATAGGCTCGCGATGCGCGCGATTCGAACGCCCTTCGAAAACCGCTCGAAACCCCTTATTTTGCAGTCTATGGACCGGCGCGACCAATCGCGTGCAGTCCAGATTCGTCGGCTCGCCACCCCTCAAATTCGCCGCGTCGTTCAATCTGCACTGATTTGCTTGGTTTCCTTCAAAATCTCCGTGTTTTCCGTCCTGTCCGTCCCGCCTAATCTCGCCCTGTTCCGTCCGATCCCGCCTTGCGCTTTACATTGATTCGAGTTTCGAGTTTCGATTTTTTTCCGATTTCTATATGATGGCTTAAAAGTTTAGGCGATTGTGATGAGGTGATGGCGATGGGCGGTGAGATTCGCGTGGCGGTGGTAGGGGTAGGGAACTGTGCTAGTTCGCTGGTGCAGGGAGTGACGTTTTATCGGAGGAATCCGGATGAAGCGATGGGGCTGATTCATCATGAGATTGGGGGGCTGAGGGTGGGGGATATTCGTTTTGCGTGTGCGTTTGATGTGGATGCGAGGAAGATCGGGCGGCGGCTTTCGGAGGCGGTGTTTGCGGCTCCGAATTGTTCGCGGATCTTCTGCCGAGATCTCGAAGATGATGGAGCGGTGGTGCATGCGGGACCGATGATGGATGGCGTGGCGGGACATCTGGAAAAATTTGATGAAGGGCGGCGGACGGTGGTCGGGGGGGCGGCGAAGAGTGCGGGGTTGGAGGATGTGGTAAGGGTGCTCAAGGAGACAGGAACAACGGTGCTGGTGAATTATGTGCCGGTGGGGAGCCAGCGGGCGGCGGAACTTTATGCGGAGGTGTGTCTGCAGGCGGGGGTGGCGATGGTGAATTGCATTCCGGTTTTTATTGCCAGTGATACGAAGTGGGCGGAAAGATTTAGGGGAGCGGGAGTGGCGATTGTGGGGGACGATGTCAAGTCGCAGTTTGGAGCGACGATTACGCATCGCGTGCTGATGAAACTGGCGGAGCAACGTGGGATGGCGATCGATTCGAGCTATCAGTTGAACGTCGGCGGAAATATGGATTTTTTAAATATGTTGGAACGTGGGCGGTTGACGAGTAAGAAGGTATCGAAGACGGAGGCGGTGACGAGCCAAGTGCCGATGAAGGAGGGGAATATACATATTGGTCCGAGCGATTATGTGCCGTTTTTGGGGGATACGAAGGTATGTTATGTGCGGATGAACATGCGTGGGTTTGGCGGGTTGCCGATGGAGTTGGATATGAAGTTGTCGGTGGAGGATTCGCCCAACAGTGCGGGTGTGGTGGTGGATGCGGTGCGGTGTTTGGCGCTTGCACGGCGAGCGGGAGTGGGCGGAGTGTTGGAAGAGGTCAGTGCGGCGTTGATGAAGCGGCCGATTCGGCAGATGGAAGAGGACGATGCGAAAGAAGCGATGGAACGCTGGATTGCGAAGATGAAGGGGTGACAAGGCAGGGCAATCTCATATGGAACTTACGCTATTTCAAAAGAGTAAAAGTGATAAAGTTAAAAGTTAAAAGGAAGTTAAAAGGCCAAAAGTATTTGAGTAGCCCCAAGCATTCGTTTTCGCGGCAGAAGTGCGAGATTTTACCTTTTAACTTTTACCCTTTACCTTTTAACTTCCTTGTCACCGAGTTGTATACGCCACCTATTGTGTGGTATTGTCTCCGCCATCCCACGGATGGTGGTGACGACAGGAGGTCTTGGTGAAACTCGCGCGGCTCGAACTCTCAGGTTTCAAATCTTTCGCAGATTATACGGAATTCGTCTTTGACGATGGAATTACCGGCATCGTCGGCCCCAACGGCTGCGGCAAGTCCAACGTCGTCGATGCCGTCAAATGGGTCCTCGGCGAAATGTCCGCCAAAAGCCTACGCGGCGACGCCATGCTCGACGTCATCTTCAACGGCTCGGGCGGACGCAAGCCCATGGGAATGGCCGAAGTCTCACTGACCTTCACCAACGAAGATACCGGCGCAGGACGGAAATTGCCCATTGACACCGAAACCGTGAAAGTAACGCGCCGCTTGTACCGCGACGCCACCAGCGAATATCTCATCAACAACCAAATCGTACGCCTCAAGGACATTCGAGAGCTCTTCCTGGACACCGGCATCGGCGTCGACGCCTATTCGCTCATCGAACAGGGACGCGTTGCAGCCTTTCTCGAGTCCAATGCCCAAGACCGTCGCGAACTGTTCGAAGAAGCCGCCGGAATCTCACGCTTCAAGCAGCGCAAAAAAGAAGCCCTGCGCAAACTCGAACGCACCGACCAGAACTTAGCCCAGTCGCAACTGGTGCTCGAGGAAGTGGAAAAGCAGTTGCGGAGCGTGAAAATACAGGCCGGTCGCGCGCGGAACTATCAGGAATACGCCGCAAGGCTGCGCGAACTGCGCTCGGCCTACGTCATGCAGGAATACGACGGCCTGCACAAGAAAGAAGTGGTGGTGTCGGAACAATTAGCCGACGTCGTCGATGCCCTCGCCTCAGTCCGGCGTCAACTGGAAGAAAAACGCACCCGCCAGGCAGAATTGCAACTGGAACTCGACGCCGCACAGGAAGCGGCTCGCAAAACGGAACGCGAACTGCTCGCCGCCCAAAACGAACAGGCAAACACCACGCAACGCCGCGATTTCGCCAAACAGCAAATCACGCAACTCGCCGAGCAGCGGAATCTGATCGCCGCAAGACAGGGCGAAATGACCGATCGCCTGACGGCAAAAGAGGCGGAAGCCAAACGCCACGAGCACCTGCTCGCGGAGATCGACGCAAAACTGCGAGAACACGAAGCGGCAGTCGCGGAGTCAGCGCTCAAGCAGGAACAGGTCGCAAAAGCCATCGCCGGCCTGAATCGCAGCGCCGACGAGCACAAATCCAAAGCCATCGACCTGATGCGCCAGATCGCTCGCCTGCACAACGACATCAACACCCTGAAAATCAATCAGGAAAATCTGGCCAATCAAAAAGGCCGACTCGAGCAACGCAAAACGCAGATCGACACGCAAATCGCCGAGCTCAAAACAAAAGTCGCGGAACTCGAAAAACGAAAAAACGAACTGGCTCAGCGAGCATCAACGCTTCAACAGGAAGCGAACGCCGTGCGAACCGAGCAGCAGGCGAACAACCAGAAAATGGCCGCCATTTCGCAGGAACTGGCCCGCCAGCGTGAACATCGCTCCGCCCTCCTGAGCCGACGCAACGTCCTGAGCGATCTGCAAAAAAAACGCGAAGGCGTCTCACGTGCCGTCCAGGACATCCTCAAACAGCGCGACGCCGGCAAAGGATTGACCTATGTCAAAGGCCTGGTAGCAGACCTGGTCAGCACAGATTTAGCAAGCGCTTCAGTAATCGAAGCCGCGCTGGGCAACCTGCAAAACGCCATCATCGTCACCGATTCCGCCGCCCTGCTCGCCGACCGCGAAATCTGGGAAAAACTCGCCGGACGAGTCACTGTATTGGCCGCAGATCGGATGATTGCGTACAGCGAGACGACGGGAATTAGCCACAGACAGACACAGACAGACACAGACAGAGTTGTGAACGCAGTGGACCTGCTGAAATGGCCGGAGGGCGATTCGTTACTGGTGCATCAACTGCTCGGCCGGACGTTCGTAGTCGAGACGCTGGCGGAAGCGATGGCTCTCGCGGAATCTTCGCCACGAGACTTCAAATTCGTGACCAAGGCTGGCGAAGTCGTCGAATCGGTAGGGGGGGTA
This sequence comes from Phycisphaerales bacterium, assembly GCA_009781185.1. Classification (GTDB taxonomy): domain Bacteria; phylum Planctomycetota; class Phycisphaerae; order WQYP01; family WQYP01; genus WQYP01. The sequence goes on from WQYP01000001.1 coordinate 13,488, forward strand.
TCACTGACGCTTGGAGACATGAGCAAGCAAGGGGCAGGAGGAGGCGAAGGCGGCCTGATCACGCGCCGAGCCGAAATGGCAAAACTCGATGAAGAACTCACCGTAGTCGAGGAGAAAGTCAAAGGTCTCACGGCCGAGACTTCGCAATGCGACGAAACTTCACGCCTGCTCGATTCACGCCAGCAGGAACTCCGGACACAAATTTACCAGGCGGATTCCGAACGCGCGGAAGTCAATGCACAATTGTCCCAGACGAGTTCGCAGTTGCAGCGAACGACCGCGGAGGCCCCGTTGATCGCCGGCGAAATCGAAAGCATCGATCGCCAAATGACCGCAGCCCAGGAACGGCAAACCGAAGTGGAAGTGCACGTCCGCAACCTGGAACAGCAGCAAAAACAAGTCGAAGCCGTGGTACACGACCTGGGCGCTCAGTTAATCGTCCGGCAGCACGAAGTCAGCGAACTCTCCGAAGCCGCAACTCGTGCCAGAGTCGCAATGGGCCAGGTCCAGGAACAACGCAGCGGCGTCTCACGCGAACTCGCCACAGCCCGACAAGCCGTCGCACAAACACAAATGGAAATCCAACGCCTGACCGGCGAAGCCGAAAACGTCGACGGCCGAATCGCCGACGCCACCCAAACCTCCCAGCACGCGGAAACAAAATTGGCGGAACTGCAACAAATAATCGCATCGAGCGAAAAAGATGTGTCGCAAACCACAGACCAGGTAACCACGCTCAAAACGGAATTCTCCCGCGTCGTCAGCGGCATGGACGGAATCGCCCAGCAAATCGAAGAACTGGCTCGCCGAGAGCACGAAGTCGCCCTCGCAAAAAACGAACTCTCCGTGCGAATCGAAACCCTGATCGAGCACACCTTGGACGAGTTGCAAATCAATCTGCACGAATCGTACATGAACTATCAGGCGCAGGAGATGGACTGGGACGCGGTCGCATCCGAGATCAACGAGCTTAAAGGCAAAATCTCCCGCCTGGGCAACGTCAACCTCGACGCCATCGGCGAACAATCGCAACTCGAAGAACGCCAAACCTCGCTGGCCGCCCAACTGGCCGACATCCACAACGCCAAAACCCAACTCGAAGAGCTCATCACCAAAATCAACGACGATTCGCGCCAGCGTTTCGCCGAAAGTTTCGCCGCCGTCCGAACCGAATTCCACGAAATGTTCCGCCGTCTCTTCGGCGGCGGAAAAGCCGACCTCATCCTCGAAAACCCCGACGACATCCTCGAAAGCGGCATCGAAATCATGGCTCGCCCCCCGGGCAAAGAACCCCAAAGCATGTCCCTCCTCTCCGGCGGCGAAAAAACCATGACCGCCGTCGCCCTGGTGATGTCCATCTTCAAGAGCAAGCCCTCCCCCTTCTGCATCCTCGACGAAGTCGACGCCGCCCTCGACGAAGCCAACACCACCCGTTTCGCCAGCATCGTGCAAGACTTCCTCAGCCACTCTCAATTCATCATCATCACGCACAACAAACGTACCATGAGTGTCGCCAACACCCTCTACGGCGTAACTATGCAGGAACAAGGCGTCTCCAAACGCGTAGCCGTCAAATTCGACGGCAAAGAAACCGCCGGCGCCGGCACCACAAGAGAACACGCCGCAGCATGATTTAAACGCCATTATTTAGCCGGCATGCTTGCATGCCGCTTTTACGCGCCGCCGTGGGTTACCATCCCCCCCAAAAAACGCCGTCGCCCCGGTAAGGGGCGTAAGCCGCACTATGCGGCAATGAAGAACCTTCGCTAAGATACTCGCATGGCAAGAGCACCTTATAACGTCTTGGTATTACCATACAAGATTGAAAATGCCATTGCCCAATTTTGCATTTTTAAGCGGAAAGACATGAACGTATGGCAATTTATCGCCGGTGGAGGCGAGGACGATGAACTTCCATTGGATGCAGCCAAACGTGAAACAAATGAAGAGGCCGGCATTCTATCAAATGAATATATTGCACTTACCTCTATGTGCCATGTGGCGGCTAATCAATTTCCCGAAAAAGCGCAGAAAAATTGGGGCAACAAAATAATTGTCATCCCCGTCTATTCATTTGCGGTACTATGTGAAAGCAATACAGGCATCTCGATATCCGATGAGCATTTGGAATACAAATGGTGCTTATACGACGAAGCGGTAAAATCGCTGCATTTTGACTTGGACAAAACCGTTTTGTATGAATTGAACGAGAGGATCCATCGAAATGGCGGAAAGCGCTTTTACCATCCGTGATTTTGACAGCACTCGTGATGCTGTCGCGGTGCAACAGATCGACGCCTCATTCGTCAGCGAACGAGTCTTTCGCATGAGAGTTCGACAGGACTCACTCGATCTGGAGCTTACACATGTGACGCCGTCCCTGCGGAAGCGTTTCCAGATTGATCTCGATCAGGATTGCTGGGAACAGGGCTATGTTGCAGTCGAAGACGACAGGGTAAGAGGCTTCATCGCGACAAGCTTCGAGCGATGGCATCGGCGGCTGGTCATCCGGCACTTTTACGTGGACCTTCCTTATCGTCGGCGAGGAATAGGACGCCAACTGATGGAGCACGCAATCGAGGCGGACCGTCATTGGGGAGAGGGGGGGGCGACAACAGCATGGATTGAGACGAGTAATCGCAATTGGCCCGGAGTGGAGGCCTATCGCCGTCTGGGATTTGAGCTATGTGGCTGCGACCTGACGCTCTACAGAGGCACACCAAGTGAGGATGAGTTTGCCATTTATATGGCCCGGACGATTGGTGCTCAGGAAACTGGCGACTAAATAGGCGGGCGGATTGAGACTGGATTGTTTGGCGGTATACTACAAGCATGATCTCTCGCAACGCCATCCAGCAATTCGTCGACAACGTCGTTCGCCAATTCCGTCCGACGAAGGTCATCCTCTTCGGCTCCCACGCCTACGGCCATCCCACCGCCGACTCCGACGTCGACCTCATGCTCATCATGCCTCACCGCGGCTCGAGCACCCAAGCCGCCACCAAAATCCGACTTGCCTGCCCTCGCTCATTCCCCATGGACCTTCTCGTCCGCACGCCCGCTGAGATTCGCCGCTGCCTCCAGCTCGGCGACCCGTTCATCCACGAAGTCACCACCAAAGGGATCGTTCTGCATGAAAACGACCACGCGAGAGTGGGTTGACAAAGCCGAAGCGGACTACGCCGCTGCTCTGCTGCTTCGTAAATCCCGCAAGAAGCACGCCAGAGACATCGTCTGTTTCCACCTGCAGCAGTGCGTCGAAAAATACCTCAAGGCCAGGCTCGAAGAAGGGGGCATCGCCTACCCCAGAACACACGATCTCGAAAGGCTTTTGGACCTCGCTCTCCCGATCTCGCCTCTTTGGTCCACGCTCCGCCCCGCTCTGATTGCGACCACCACCTGCGCCGTCGAGATTCGCTACCCTGGCCGCTCCGTCACGGCTCCCGAAGCGAATGCTCTTCTCCGTGACGCAACCCACATCAGCCATCTCGTTCGCCGCAGTCTCGGACTTGCTTGACCCGCTCCTCCGTAACACGCTCAAGCGTGAACTCCGCTTATTCCTCCGCTAAGATACTCGCATGGCCAAAGCACCTTTCGATCCGATGAAAACCGCCAGCATGCGAACCGCACGCGAAAAGAAAGCCGCACTCTTCAACCCCGACACGCCGCCGCTGCCACCGGAAGAAGAACGCGCCCTCATCGAAGCCACCGCCCTCGCCAACGAAATCCGCCACGAAGATGCGCTCCTCCTCGGCGGCACCGCCGATCACCCCCTCTCCGTCAAATCCGTCAACTCCCTCATCAACCAAACACTCGCCGCAACGCTCCCGCCGCAATTCTTCATCGCCGGCGAACTCTCCAACTTCCGCACCTACGACCGCGGCCACGCCTTCTTCACCCTCAAAGAAACCGGCGCCGAGCTCCCCTGCGTCCTCTGGAAAGACGGCCTCGCCCGCCTCAAATTCCGCCCCAAAGACGGCCTCGCCGTCATCGCCTGCGGCAACATCAAACTCTACGAACCCCAAGGCAAACTCCAACTCTACGTCGAAACCCTCTTCCCCCAAGGCGCCGGTGCCCTCGAACTCGCCTTCCGCCAACTCTGTGAAAAACTCAAAGCCGAAGGCCTCTTCGACCCCGCCCGCAAACGCCCCATCCCTCGCCTCCCGCAGCGAATCGTCATCATCACCAGCCGCACCGGCGATGTCCTCCACGACGTCCTGACCACCGCCTACCGCCGTTTCCCCGGCCTCCACACCATGCTCTTCCCCGTCCGCGTCCAGGGCGATCAGTCCGCCGACGACATCATCCACGCCATCCAACTCCTCAACAAAAACAACAACAAATTGCAACCCGACCTCATCCTCCTCGTCCGCGGCGGCGGCTCACTCGAAGACCTCTGGCCCTTCAACGATGAACGCCTCGCACACGCCATCGTCGCCTCCACAATCCCCATCGCCACCGGCATCGGACACGAACCCGACACCACCATCGCAGACCTCGTCGGCGACCTCCGCGGCCCCACCCCCACCGCCATCACCGAACTCACCATTCCCGACGTCCGCGTCCTCCTCCAGGACCTGCGCGCCAAATCCGCCATCCTTACCCGCGATCTCCGCCGCACCGTCGAACTTGCCAAAGCCGCTCTCGATCGCCAGCGCCTCGAACTCACCGCCGCCGCCCGCCAAAACGCAACACGCAGCCATCAACAAATCGAGCAGCTCTGCAAACAAATCGAACGCATCGAACCTCGCCACGCCATCGCCCAGGGCTGGCGGCGAGTCGAAGAAAGCCAGCGGAAATTGACACAGGTCCCTTTGCAAATCGCACGTTGCCGCGATCGCCTGGCATCACTCGAAACGCATCTACGCGTGGTCTCGCCTCAATCCGTCCTCGAACGCGGCTTCTCCATCACCACCGACGCCAACGGAACCGTCGTGCGGTCCGCTGACCAAGTCAAAAAAGGCGACCTCTTGACCACCCGCCTCCGCGACGGCAACATTATTTCCACCGTCGGAAAACCTAAACAAGCATCATTATTTTAACCCTCTGTATTTAGCCGGCATGCTTGCATGCCGCTCATCACGGAAAATGGAGACCTTCATGGCAAAAGACGCCCCACAAAAAAACTTCGAAGAATCCGTCGCACAATTGGAGCAGATCGTCGCCGCCATCGAGTCCGGCCAGATCGGCCTCGAAGAATCCCTCGCCAAATACGAGCAAGGCATGGAACTCGTCAAACGCTGCCGCGGCATCCTCGACCACGCCGAAAAACGCATCGAACTGCTCACACAGACCGCCAATGGCGAACTCTCCGCCAAACCCCTGGAAAATACCATATAGCCTCGGCTTTAGCCGGGATGGGCTTTCACCGTTTAAAAACTTCGTGTTCTTGTTCTCTGTGGTTTCAATTGAGCCATGCAAATTCTCCAAACCCTCTTCCACTCCGATCTTGGCCAGCAAGCCGCCCAACTCCGCACCGACGTTTTCGTCCACGAGCAGCACGTCCCGCCCGACGAAGAACTCGACCACCTCGACGCAACCGCCACGCACTTTGTCGCCGTCGAAAACGGCCACGTCATCGCCACGCTCCGCATCGTTTTCATGATTTCAGACGGCGAATCCGTCGCGAAGATCGGCCGCGTCGCCGTCGCCAAAAACCGCCGCAACACCGGCATCGGCCGAAACCTCATGCTCGCCGCCATCGCTCATCTCCGCGACCAGGGCTGCCACCAATGCCTCCTGAACGCTCAGACTCATGTCATCAGTTTCTACGAAAAGCTCGGCTTCATCCCCCACGGCCCCATCTTCCTCGAAGCCAACATCCCCCACCGCCACATGATACTCACTCTCCATCCCCCCAAAAAGACGCAACCTGAAGGCGCACGAAAAGAATAAAAGCACCAAAAAATAAAAGCATAAAAGTGGCCTCTTTTAACTTTGCCCCTTTACCTTTTAACTTCCTTTTAACTTTTACTCTTTGTAACTTTTATTCTTCTTCGATGGCTATCGAGGGTAATCTACCCCGCCTTATTCTGCAGCCGATGCCCGATCGCTTGCTTCAGATGATGCACCACCACCTCGATCTCCATCCGTGTCAGGCGGTTGTGGAACGGCAGCGCAATCGTCCGATCCGCCACGTATTCCGTCACCGGAAAATCGCCTTTTTTGTATCCGTGATCGCTCATGTAAAACGGCTGCAGATGGATCGGCGGGAAATAATTCGAACAGCCGATCTGATGCGTTTTCAAATACGCCAGAATCGCATCCCGATCCACCACGTCAAATTCCCCCGTCAATCGCACCACAAACACAAACCACCCCATGACCGTATGCTCGTCGATCGTCGGCAAAATAATGTGCGGCTCATCAAGCAGATGCTGCATGTAACTATGCGCCACACGCTGACGAGCCTCCAAAATTTCCTCCAGCCGCCGCATCTGCACAATGCCGATCACCGCATTGATATCGCTCATCCGATAGTTGTAACCCAACCGCGCATGGCTCAGCCAGCTCGCCCCCGGATCACGTCCCTGATTCCGCAGGCTTCGGCACAAATCCGCCAGCTTCCGATCATTCGTCACCACCATTCCGCCCTCGCCCGTCGTAATCTGCTTATTAGGATAAAACCCAAAAACCCCGCACCGCCCAAACGTCCCCGCCTTCCGCCCCTTATGGCTCGCCCCCAACGCCTCGCACGAATCCTCAATAAACGGAATCTCATGTCTCGCCGCCAACTGCGTCAGCTCATGCATCCCTGCGGGGTTCCCAAGCGCCTCGACCCCAAGAATCGCGCGTGTCTTGGGCGTGATCGCCTTCGCCGCCAACTCCACATCAATATTCAGCGTTGTGTTCTCGATGTCCACAAACACCGGCTTCGCTCCGACCATCTTGATCGCATTGCTGCTGGCGACAAACGAAAACGGCGTCGTCACCACCTCGTCCCCCGCCCCGATTCCCATCGCCGTCAAACAGCAATGCAATCCCGCCGTCCCCGAATTCACCGCCACCGCATGATCCACCCCCAGATACCGCCGGAAGCAATCCTCAAACTCCGGCCCTTTCGGCCCCAGCGACAAATGCCGCGTCCGCAACACCTCCACCACCGCCTGAATCTCCGCCTCCGTTATCTCTGGACTCGAAAGAGGAATTTGAATATCGTCCATGATCGCTCCAACTTTTCTCGCTATACAATCTCGTTATTATCGGCAGAAATCGGGAATCAAGTTCAATCCGTAATATTCCCAGAAAACTTCCCACACAATCGCCACACCAAGACGATAAAAATAAACGCCTAAACGACTTAACGATTTAACGACTTGACGATTTAACGATTTGCCGAGCAACGCCTCATGAACGTCATCCGCACTGAACTCCCTGATGTCCTGATCCTCGAGCCCAAAGTCTTCGGCGACCCACGCGGCTTCTTCCTCGAAAGCTACAACGCCCGCACCTTCGCCGAAAAAACCGGCATCCACCTCCCATTCGTCCAGGACAATCATTCCCGTTCCGCCCGCGGCGTCCTCCGCGGACTTCACTACCAAATCCAACACCCCCAGGGAAAACTCCTCCGCGTCGGCGGCGGCGAAGTCTTCGACGTCGCTCTCGACATTCGCAAACACTCCCCAACCTTCGGCCACGCCGTCTGGGTCAACATCTCCGCTGAAAACAAACGCATCCTCTGGGTCCCCCCCGGCTTCGCCCACGGCTTCCTCGTCCTCTCCGAATCCGCCGACGTCTTCTACAAAACCACCGACTACTACGCCCCCGAGCACGAACGCACCATCCGCTGGAACGACCCTGAACTCGCCATCCCCTGGCCGCTCCAAGGCCTCACGCCCACCCTCAGCGCCAAAGACCAACGCGGCCTCAACCTCCGCGACGCTGAAGTCTTCCCTTAAACATCGCCCGGTAGCGACCCCGCTTTGCGGGGTGGCAGTGGTGGGGGTGCATGCCTTCCCCCGAAAAAACATTTAGCCATTCGCCCACAGGCGAGCGTTTTTCCACGAATTTTACGAATTGAACGAATTTTACGCGTCAATCTCGCCGCATATTTGCTATCCTGAACACCGCCGCAAGACCGATAATCCATTGTTACGCATTCTCCCCCAAAGGTTTTCCCGCTCATGCTCAATCGTCGCTTGGTCGTCCTTTTCGTGCTCGTTTTCCTGGGCCTTTGCGTCCTGGCGACGCGTCTGCGGACGCTGCAGTTCACACAGGCCGACGCCATGCGGAAAGAGCTGCAGATTTCGCTCATGCAGCGGAGCCCCATTGAGACCGCCCGCGGCGCCATTTTGGACCGAAATAACATCAAAATCGCCTATGACAAACCCTCTTATCACCTCGTCATGGACTACCGCGCCATGAATTTAGATGACGGCTGGCTGGCCCGAGCAGCATCGGATCGCCTTGAAGCGTCAGGCGAAAAATTCGCAACCCGTGCCCAGCGTAGCCAACGAATCGCCGAGCTCAAGGAAACCATCAAACGTGAAATCGACGCGATTCCCGCCGCCATCGCCCAGCGCTGCGACACCTCGGATCTGGACGATCCGTCGCCCGACGCTCCGCCGCTGGAGAAAGTGCTCGCCCGCTTCCACGCCATCCGCGAAGACATCAACACGCTTCGCGTCAATGTCTGGGATTTCGCACTGCGGCGGGACAGGGCCAGGGATGAGGATTTCAACCGCATGCTGGAGGCGGAAAAGCTCACCCACATCATCATCCCCCACATCACCGACGATCTGGCCTTTTATTTCATCGCCCACGCCCAGGAATACCCCGGCCTGATCGTGCGGGACTCACGTCTACGTGTTTATCCGTACAAGGATGTCGCCTGCCAGGTGATTGGCTCGCTGCGCCGCGTCAACGCGGCGGAACGGGATCGCCTGCCGTTCCGCTTCCCCAATCTTCGCTCCGAAGGCGACGAGGGCCAGCTCAACGGCTACCGCGACATCGACCTGATCGGCGACACCGGCGTCGAAGCCAAAAAAGAAGATACCCTCCACGGCCAACGCGGTTGCTGGATCATCGAACGAGGCGGCAACGTCAGCGATGATGCAGCGCCGGCCGTCGACGAAGATACCGCCAGCTCCCCGGACCGCCGGATCGACCCCAAGTTCGGCCAGGATGTACGCCTGACGCTCGACATTGCCCTGCAGCAGGACATCGAAGCCGCCCTTCACGACCCCGCCAAGCGCCTCCTCCGCGGCAAGGACGACAAGGACCATTTCGTCGCCGTCGTGGTCTTGTCAATGGATGGACAAGTGTTGTCACTTATTTCGACGCCCGGCTACGACCTCAACGACATGGACAACATCCGCAATGATCTGAACCAGGACGAGTATCGCCGTCCGCAGGCGAATCGCGCCTTGCAAGGCTATCAGCCCGGCTCCACGATCAAACCTCTCATCGCCACCGCGGCCTTGACCGAGCACCTCGTCACGCCCCAGGAAACCATCACCTGCAACGGCTATCTTTTCCCCAATCGCCCAACCCAGTATCGCTGTTCCATCTACCTGGAATCGCACGCCACGCATGGCCCGCTGCAACTCGCCGACGCCATCGCTCAATCCTGCAACATCTATTTCTACACGCTCGGCGGGCGGCTGGGCACGGAGCGTCTCGTCTCCTGGCTTTCAGCGTTCGGCCTGGGCCGTGACAGCGGCCTCGAACTCCACGACCAGGACGGACTCCTCCCCCAACCCCGGCAAAACCCCGACGAGGATCAATATAACGCGATCCTGATGGGCATTGGCCAGGGCCCCGTGTTCGCCACGCCGCTTCAGATGGCCAGTGCTTACGCCACGCTCTTGCGCGGCGGCCAGTGGATTCAGCCGCACATCTTCGCCGACACCGTCCCGCAGACCTCGCAAATGTTTCACATAGCCCCCGAGCATCTTGCCGCCATTCGGGAAGGCATGCGCCGCACCGTCACCGTCGGCACTGCCAAAAAAGTCATGACCCTGCACATCCCCGTTGCCGGCAAAACCGGCACCGCCGACGTCAAACGCAAGGCCTTCGACGATGAGGGCCATCCCGTTTTCGACCCGCTGAAAAACGCCGACGGCACCCCAAAGCTCGGTCCCGACGGCCAGCCGCAATTCGCACGAGCCTTCACCGCCGGCACCGATGCATGGTTCGTCGGCTACGTTCCCGCGGACAAACCAAAATTCGTCATCGCCGCCGTCATGGAATTTGGCGGCCACGGCGGCGCCTTCTCCGCTCCCATCGTCAAGGAAACGATTCTACAATTGGAAAAACATCGCTATCTGCCGCAGATGGACGTGCCCTGACGCATGCTTAAAAAGTTCCGCGACATTCTCTTAAAGCTCCTCACGACCCGCGTCGCATGGCCGATCGTGCTGACGGTCGGCCTCCTCTGCACGGTCTCGATCATGACCTTGGAGCTTATTTCCCCGATACGTGCGGAGCGACAGCAGATTCACGTAGCCGTCGGAGCCGCGGTCATTCTGCTGGTCCTCACAATATCCTTCCAAAACTTCGGCCGCATCGCTTTCGTCCTTTACGCCCTCTCGTTGGTCCTGCTCGTAGGCGTCCTGGGCACAGCCCCGATCAACCATGCCAGACGCTGGTTCCAACTCACCGCATCGTTTTCCATCCAACCGTCCGAAATCGCCAAGATCGCCTACGTCCTGATGCTGGCCCGGCATCTCCGCTACAAACGGCAACTGGATTCCATCAAAGACCTGCTGACCCCTTTCCTGCTGACCCTCATCCCCTTCGCCCTGATCCTGGCCGAGCCCGACCTCGGCACAGCACTCCTGTTTCCTCTCACGCTCTACGCCATGTTAATCGCCGCCGGCGCACGCCTGCGTCACCTGCTCGCCATTGCCTTAATCGTCATCCTCGCAGCACCGGGTGCCTTCCCCTTCCTCAAACCCTATCAGCAGCAGCGTGTCATCGACTTCGGCCGATCACTGGCAGGCACAGGCAAACCGCATCCGCAGCAGGCGCAATCTCGCATGGCGGTCGCCGCCGGCGGAATCTGGGGCCTGGGTGCCGAAGGCGCCAAGTACGTCCGCCCCCGCCAATTACCCGAGGCTTACACCGACTTCATCTTCGCCGTCGTCGGCGTGCAGTGGGGCTTCGCAGGCTGCCTGCTCATCGTCGGTCTCTACCTCGCCTTCTTCGCAGCCTCCGTCGAAATCGCAGGCTCCACCAAAGACCCCTTCGGCCGCCTCATGGTCGTCGGACTCGCCTCCATGATGCTCTTCCAGGCAATGATCAACATGGGCATGACAATGGGAATCGGCCCCGTCACCGGCGTGGCACTCCCCTTCGTTTCCTACGGCGGCTCCTCGCTCCTCGCCAGCATGTTAACCGCAGGTCTGCTGCTAAACGTCTCCGTCCGCCGCCAAACCCATTCCGCCATCATGCAATACGCCCCGGCGTGAATGTAGGGCGATTCGACCATATTGCCCCGGCTTTAGCCGGGATTGGCTCTGATGAACCACTGGTTGATCGAAGGCCAATCCCGGCTAGAGCCGGGGCTATATGGATAGCATCTTCCGCAGTGCCGCACGTGCCCGATGCAGCCGCGACTCGACGGTCCCGCGTGGCAATGCAAGCACGCTTGCAATCTCGTCATAGCTCAGCCCGTCGAGTTCACGGAGGATCAGAATCGCCCGAAAATCCCCCGGCAGCCGAGCCAGCGCCGCTTGCAAATCCAGTCTCGCCTCAATCGCATCCGTATGAGAAGGCGTCAGCCGCGATGCATCATCGGAAAGCGCAAGCGAGGTCATCCCCCGCCTCCGGCGAAACAACGCCGCCTGCCGAAAAAGAATCGCATAAAGCCATGTCTTCACGGAAGATCGCCCCTCAAAAGTCCCCACCCCCCGAAACGCCGCCAGAAAAGTCTCCTGCAAAAGATCCTCCGCATCCTGCGACCGCGGCACAAGAGTCTCCGCAAGCCGCAGCATTGCCGCCGCATGACGATCAATAAGCAAATGAAACGCCTCTCCCGCCGAGCGAGCGCCCGACTTAGCCGAGAGAATCAGTTCGTCATCAGGTATCTGCACAGGAGTCCGTGGTTAGTAGTTCTTCAGCTTATCGATGCACTGCCGAGCGATCTTCGCAGTTTGAGCGTCTTGATGCTTCGTCGCCTGTTCCAGCGCGGCCATAATCTCAGGTTCCTTGCGGCCGTGAATCGCGATCTCCGCAATCGCACGGTAACGCACCGCAGATTCCGTATCGCTCACCAGCTTCGCCAGCAGCGGCGCAGACTTAGGATCCGCACTGGCCCCCAAAATCGCGGTAGCTTCGACGCGGCCAAACGGATCAGACTGCGACACCATCGCCTCAAAAAGTTTCGGATCGACCTTCTCCCCGTTGATACCGAGCCCGCGAGCCGCCCATGCCATCAGCTTCGGATCCTTTGTAGTCGCAGCAACCTTTTGAATCGCCGCAGTCAGCCTCGCATCCTTAAGCTTCGGCCCATGATAGCACGCCACACGCGCACCAGGCCCGCCCTGCTCCACGATCTGAATCAACGGCTCAATCGTACGCGGATCTTTCAAATCCACCAGCGTACTAACCAGCCACATCTGCCCCGCACCCGACAACGACGCATTCCCAACCAGCGAAAGCATAGGCAAAACAGCAGGCTCCCCAATCTGCACCGCACGATCGTGCGCATTCTTCCCCGCAACCGCATCGCCCAGCAAACCGGCCGTGATCTGCTCCAGCAACGCTTTCTTCCCAGCCGCATCCAACTTCCCAAACTCCACCGGCGGCGCTTCGCCAAGGTTCATCGACACCGTCGCACTGGCCACAACAATCGGCTTTCTCTCCAACTCCTCGCCACTCTCCGACGTAAGCACCACAAACGCTTTCACTCGTACCGCCCCCGCCGCAAGTAAATCCTTCATCTTTCCCAACGGCTCGGGCGCCGAAGCAGCAGCCTTTTTAGCGCCAGCAATCGCTGACGCCGTCGGCAACCCATCGCGAATCTCAATCTCCGGAGCATAGCGGTAAGCAGCCAACAACCCCGCATCGAACTGAATCTCCATCGTCTCTTGAGCCGCCACAATTTGCGGTGTCGCCACATGCGCCGCCGTGTAGTAAATATGATCCTTCCCCTGCGCCACCAGCAGCCAGACGCGAACATTCTGCTTGGACAGTTCCGTACTTGCCAGATTTTTCAATTCCGCCCGCACCAGAATCGGCGCCGCAATCGCCGGCGTCCCAACAGCCGAAATCCTCGCCTGCAAATTGCCGCTGACTTCCCCCCACCCCCCTCCTGCACTTTGAACCGGCGGCGGAGCATCCGCCAGCAGCGAGCCTGCGCACACCAAACACCACACGCCGACAACCCGGCGAACCAAAGCGTTCATAAAACCTCCCAACACCGCCGCATCATAACAGATGTCTATTGAGTCGGCAGGCTGGTAGCGACCCCGCTTTGCGGGGTGTCGGTATGGTGGTAATAGCGTGGGTGCATGCCCGCAAAAGTTTAGCCGTTGATCGAAGATCAACGCTCGCTCGCCTTGGATGCGATAGGGGTGGGAGGTGGTCTGTAAACCGATGATCCGCGCAGGGCAACCGCATTTGACGTTCAGAGCCGCGACCATCAGGGAGCGACCGTGCGGCAATGCGTGAATCACGCGGGTCGCTCCCTTACGGTCGCGGCTCTGATGGTCAAATGCGTTTGCCCTGATGATCCGCGGCAAATCGGAACTATGTGGGATAAGACCCCGTGGTATACTTGAGGCATGATGAAGGAGGTGAAGCGTGGGAGTATTTCGGATGGTCCGGGTAATGGCCCTGGTGCTGGTGCTGTGCCTCGCGGCACGGGGTCAGGGGGAAGGGGGAGTGAAGGAAGAAAAGCAAACGAATGCCACGCGGCCGGGCGAAGTTCCAATTGCGGAGATCATTTCGCTCATCGAACAACTTGGCGATGAGCAATATTCGCGTCGAGAAGAGGCGCAGCAGAAATTGTCGGAAATGGCGGATGCGAGAGTTTTGAACGCATTGCGTGAGGCGGCCGCGGGTGCGGATCCGGAAATCGCGGCTCGAGCGAAAAAGTTGATGGCGGAATTGCAAAGCTTTTCGCATGTGGTGGTCGATGCGCAGGGTCGGCCAATCGCGGGCGCTACCGTCAGATTGCTTTATCCGAAGGGGCAAAAACCTGTTACGCTCAAGAGCAACGGATTCGGAGGCGTGACGCTGCCGACGGAGGAAGTAACAAAAGCGGTTAGGCCACACTTTGGAGACGTGACGCGGCCGGAGGAGGCGGTTGTGCCGACGGAGTTACGCGTGTCGCATCCTCGATTTGGCGAGGCTGTTGGAGGCTTTCCTCTTCCCTTGTCTGTCGATGAAAATGGGAGAGTGGAGCAGGCGGTGCCGTTGAAAATTCGCGTGCCGTTGGTGGAGAAGGGGACGGAAGCGTATGGGCGTTCGCTTCGTGGTGTGGTGACTGGGCCGGATGGCAGGCCGATGGAAGGGGCTCGGGTTACGTGCTACACGGTTCGGACGCCGGGCGAGGGATTGATCCAATCACATGATTCGATTCATGACGTTCTGACGGGCGCACAGGGCCGGTTCAGCATTTATGTGTCGGACGCCAATCCGCGGAACGAGCGAGGGAAGTTGATACCTGAGCGATCGCAGTTTCAGGTTGTCGTTAACGGAGCTGGGGAGGGGGCGAACGCGGATCTGTTTCCTTATGCGGCATCGTTTCCGAATGCGGAGGAGGCGAAGATTCGTCTGCCGCGGCCGGAGCTTTCGCATCAGTTTGCGTATGAAGCCCCCCCCCCCGGCGGCGGACGGCTGGGCAAGGATGATTTGCCGAATCTGTGGATCGCTTACACGCAGCCGGATGGAACACGTGTCAGTTTGCCGAAAAAGTACCGTGAAGGCGGGAAATTGTTGCCGGGGACATACACGGCGGAATGGGCGGACATGCGTGGAAAACGGATCGTTTACCAGCCTGTTGAGGTGAAAGCGGATAGCCCGGAGGTACTGCTGTTTCGGCTGCCTTCGCCGGTGCATTATCGTGGGCATGTCGTGGACGGTCGGGACGGCAAGCCGCTGGGCGGGGTGTTCGTGATGGGAAAAACCGGCACGATGAAAGATAACCCGGCGCTGCTCACCGACGATCAGTGGACGGAGCTTGAGGCTCTGCCTGCCAAGCCTGCGATGGATGACGATCGGCTCAAGGCGCTCAGTCGCATCTACGCATTTGAAACCATTGTTCGCACCGATGAGAACGGGGAGTTTGATGTCGAGCAGCCGATCGATCACAAATATTACGATGTGGCGGCGATCGCGCGTGGGCGGCTGGCGTATGCGATAAAGGTTTATAAGTATGCAGGAGGTGAGAAGCCGGAGGTGGCGATGGGCGATATGCCGTTGTTTCCGGCGGCGCGTGTCACATTGAAAATAATGCCTGCCCCAGGCTCGCGACACATGTCGGTCATGCCGGAATGGATTCTCGCCGCCGACCATCAGCCGGAATGGTTCGAGCATTTCAAGAGGGTGATGGGCAACCGCCCATACGGCTCCGAAGCGTTTATCCCTTACGGCCAGTGGCTGAAACCCAACAAGGCGGAAATGGAACCGATCCTTGTGCCGGCGGATGTGAAGCTGACGCTGAAGTTTGGAGTGCCGTACGAGGAGGGGTTGGTGCCGACGGTCTACGAGAAGCCGATCCAACTGGCTGCGGGGAAGGTGCTGGATATCGGTGAAGTGGCGTTCAAGCCGGCGATGGTGGTCAAGGTCAAAGTGGTGAACGAAGCGGGCAAAGGCGTCGAAGGGGTCGCGGTGCGGGAAAAATATGAAGATGAAAACATATGGAGCGTGGTGCACAACGCGGATCAGGAAGGATTTGTGCGGTTTTTTGTGCGGCCGAATTCGAGCGTAGAGTTTGCGCCGGATACGATGGCGGCGACGAAAGAAGAGTATGCGAATCGGCCGCGTGTGGCGTTTAAGGTGGGAGCGACGGCGCCGGCGGAGGCGCTGGTGATAACGCTCACGCCGCAACAGATTCAGACTTTGACGAAAACGGCGGGCAAGCCCGGCAACAAATAGGTCAGAAGAATGCTGCGCCCGTCAGCCCCCGGCTCTACCGGGGGTTTGTTCCGCGGCTGTGAACTCCGGTTTCTCCGAGCAAATCTCCGGCAGGGCCGGGGGCTGACGATCACCGAGCAAGCGATCGGCGAGTTTGGCTTGTAAGGTCCAGCGGGTGATGAAGATGGCGAGAGCGATGCCGGCGAGGACGTCGGAGACGAAATGGGCGTGGTGCAGGATACGCTGGACAGCGGTAATGGCGGCGAGGGTGATGAACAGGATGCGGGCGCGGGGGTAGAACCATGCGAGTCCGACGGAGAGGGCGAAGGCACCGGTGGTGTGTGCGGAGGGGAATGAGCCCCAGGCGGAGCCTTTCGTCGTAAAACCCATTTGAGGGCCGCCCCATTGCCAGGAGCCATCGTGGAAGACGGCGGGTCGTGAGCGACCGCAGAAGTCTTTGAGCAGGTAGGTGATCAGGACGGTGGCGAGGCAGCCGATGGCGATGGCCAGAGCGCGGCGGCGGCCTTCGCGGTCGAGCAGAGCGACGGCGAGGATGACCAAAACCGAGCAGACCCACTGGCCCCACTGCTCGAGCATGGCAAGTTCGCGGAGAGTATCGCTGTGGAGGCGCCAGGCGCCGTCTTGAGCGATGGGATTGGCTCGGATCGCCCAGGCGGCGACAGGCTGGTCGAGCCAGAGAAGGGCGATGATGAGGAAGAAGCCAGAAGCCAGAAGCCAGAAGCCAGAAGTTTTGAATCCGAGTCCGTACCCACCCCGTGGAAGGGGTGGGCTTTCCCCCCTTCTGGCTTCTGGCTTCTGGCTTCTGGCTTCTGATGACATATAGTACGATGCTCCGGATTTAAGTTTTTATTTTAGCCATGAGAGCGGGACAACACGAGTGATCAATATGAACTTGGAAAAGCGATGGTGGACGCGTGAGGATATTTTGTTGTTGGTGATGTTGGGGGCGTTGTTGTTTTTGCCGGGGCTGGGGCAGATTGTGTTGTTTGACCGGGACGAGCCGCGGTTTGCGACGGCGGCGAGGGAGATGTGGCAGTCGGGGGATTATATTGTGCCGCGATTTAATGGGGGGCTTCGGTCGGACAAGCCGCCGCTGGTGTATTGGCTGATGACGGCAAGCTATTCGCTGATGGGGCAGGCGAATGAGTTGGCGGCGAGGTTGCCGTCGGCGATCTGCGGAACGCTCACGCTCATCGTGGTCTATCTGATGGCGGCGGCAAGGTTCGGACGGGTGACAGGATTGCTCGCGGCACTGATCCTGGGATCGTGCAGTCTTTTCGTGGTCGAATCCCGCATGGCGACGGCGGATGCGGCGATGCTGCTGTTCACGGTGATCTGCATGGCCTGCATGTGGCAGGCGTGGGACACGACGGGAAAGAAGCCAGAAGCCAGAAGCCAGAAGCCAGAAGGAGAAAATTCAAAATGCAAGATTCGAAACGACGACGGGAATGAACCATCACAGACAGACACAAACAGACACAGACAGACACCTTCAGGCTTCAGGCTTCAGGCTTCAGGCTTCTGGCTAGCGTTGGCGTGCGGGGTGCTGACCAAAGGGGTGCCGCTGTTTTTTGTCTTGGTGCCGGTGGTGGTTTTGTCGCTGTGGCAGCGTTTCACCGGCGGCAATTGGCGTTGGTGGCGAAACTTGAAGCCAATGGTTGGGATACCGTTACTGATGGCACTGGTGCTGTGGTGGGTCGTTCTGGCGGGGATGCAGACGCATTGGGACTTGATTCGGCAGATGGTGGGGGTTCATTTTTTTGCACGGGTGGCGGGGCCGCTGGCGAAGTGGTTGCCGTTTCAGATACAAGATGTGCCGCGGACCGGGGGAAACGATCCGATGGGGAGTTACAGCAAGCCGCCAGGGTTTTATTTGTTGATGGTGTGGGTGACGTTCTGGCCGTGGAGCGTGCTGCTGGTTCCGACGGCGTTTCACACCGTGAAACGTGTGTTGGGGAAGACGGCGCTCGTGGTCGATCCGCGGCCATATCGGTTTCTGCTGGCGTGGATTGTGCCGATGTGGATTTGTCTGGAGATTGCCAGGGGTAAGCTGCTGCACTATCCGCTGCCGCAGTATGTTGGGATTGCGATTTTGTGTGCCGATGCGCTCGTGCAGAGTTGGCATCGATTGACAGATGTCTTCGCGGCGAAGTGGTTCGGGGGAGGAAGATGGCTGATGCTGGCGATCTGGGTGGGATTGGCGGCGGCGGTGCTGATCGTGGCGAAGCAGGCGAAAGAGGCAGAGCTATTCTGGCGATGCATTCCGCTGGCGGGGGCGTTTGTCGCGGCGGGAGTGGCACAGGCGATTGCGTGGGATCGGCCGAGCTGGCCGTTCGTGACGGTATTGGGATGGGCGGCGGCGCTGTTGGTGCTCTTCGCGTTGGTGTTGCCGGCGATCGAGGGTATCCAGGTCAGCCGGGCTATCGGCAGTGCGATGCAGGCGGAGAAGCGGAACGATCCGGAATTGCAATTGCTGGCGATTGGGTATGAGGAGCCGTCGCTGGTGTTTTATGCGGAGCATCAGATCGTCATGGGCCCGGCGGCGATGGAGATACTGGCGGAGCCAGAAGCCAGAAGATTTCTGGCGGCGGTGAATAGCGATTCCGATCCGAAACATCCGGGCGGTCTGGAACGGCTGCGGGAGAAAAATGTGGCGTTTCGGATCGTGATGGAGCGGCGGGGATTTAATCCGGCGAATCAAAAGCTGCTACGTGTGCTGCTGATTACGAATGAGCCGGAGAAAGCGACAGAGACGGAGCCGACGGAGGCACGCGAAGTGCCTCCCCCCTCCTCGTCGCAATCTGGCGAGTGAGCTGGCGGTAGACGGTGACAATTTGTCCCGCGGCGTCGTCCCAGGAGAGCTGGCGGACTTCATCATGGCCCTGCTCGCGAAGCGTGGCGGAAAGCGAGGGGTGGTGGAGGACGGCGAGAATTTTGTTGGCGAGATCCTCGGTGTCCCAGAAATCGACTTTGAGCACGTGATGCAGCACTTCGGCGACGCCGCTCTGTTTGCTGATGATGACAGGGACGTCGTGAGCGAGTGCGTCGAGCGAGGAGATGCCGAAGGGTTCGGAGATGCTGGGCATGACGTAGACGCTGGCGATGTTGAGGATTCGTTCGCGTTCTTTTTTGTTGAGGAAGCCAGTGAAGGTGACACGGTCCGAGATTTTCAGGGATTCCGCCAGGTCCATGAGGGTATCGAGCATTTCGCCATGACCGGCAACGACGAAACGGGCGTCGGGCTCGACGGAAAGGACTTTCTTGGCGGCCTGAAGAAACAGGTCGGGGCCTTTCTGCTTTGCGAGGCGGCCGAGGAAAAGGATCGTTTTTTGTTTCTTACCACCCACCCCGCAAAGCGGGGTCGCTACATCGTCTGTCTGTGTTTGTCTGTGTCTGCCTGTGACTAATTTTGTCGCCGCTTCCGGGTCGGCGGCGTTGTAGACGACTTCGATCTTCCGCGGGTCGATGCCGTAGCGGTCGACGAGTTGGGCTTTGGTTTTTTGGCTGACGGCGATGATATTGGCGGCGGCGAGCATGCCTTTTTTTTCGATTTCGAGGATTCGCGGGTCGCCGTGGTCGCCGGCACGGTCGAGTTCGGTGGAGTGGATTTGGACGATCATGGGTTTGCCGCTGGCGGCGGAGACGGCCATGGCGGCTTCGAAAGTCATCCAGTCGTGCGCGTGAACGACATCAAAAGTTTCCTGACGCGCGATGCCCAGCGCCAGGCGCGCGTAGCGTTCGGTTTCAGCGAACAGATCGTCGGCGTATTGCGAGAGCAACGCTTCCGCGGGAGAGACGGCGTAATGTTCCAGGTAACGGCCGGGAGGAGGAGAGGGAGGGAGGGGGAGAGGGGGAGAAGGGGAGACAACGTCGATGGGCGTGGGCTCAACGACCGGTGGCGGCAGTTGCGACCAGTTGCCGGCGGAATCACGCACCACTTCCTCGACCACGATTTGCTGATATTGCTGAGGCGTCAGGTACGGCTGCAGCCATACATCGACGGGGACGAAAGTGATCCGTTTGAGCGTTTCCTGCGGCAACTCTCTTCTGACTTCTGGCTTCTGGCTTCTGGCTTCTTCTCCCGAAACTTTCGGCAGTGTCGGCAGAGCCGGGGGCTGACATTGCGTTGTACGCTGGGCATCTTCGAGTGCCGCGTGCACTTCAGCGGTGCTGGCCGACGACACCAGCCGCTTCGTCTGCCCGTGCTTGGGACCGCTCCCTCCGCGCCCATTTTGCGCCAGCGGTTTGGGCAGCACGAACATCACATCGACGTTTCGAGCATTGAGCGACTTGACCAAGCCGTAGCAGGCGACGCCCAAGCCGCCCGATACCATCGGCGGAAACTCCCAACCTAGCATGAATACTTTCACAGCTATCGGCCTCCAAGGCGGATCCCCAACTCACACGACCCGTTACTATCCCTCAAGATGTTGCACGTGTCAAAGCCGCCAATGAGCACTCGGCGGGTTGGTACCGCGACCGTTAGGGAACGAGAGGGCAGTTCCCACGGTGCTCCAACGAACCTTTTCGCTATCAAAGCACAACCACCATTTATCTCCCCACAAGTCGAACACGTGATCCGGCACTCCCTTACGGTCGTGGTACCAGGTGGGGAGCCTTGCGATTCCTCGCAAGGCTATATAATAGGCTCACTTTCTTCTTCATGCGGTACATTTCGGGAGCCGTCATGCAAACGTTTTTGAACAAATACGGAATTTACCTTGTCGTGGTTCTTTTCGCCCTCGTAGCTCTGGTGATATGGATCAATGCCAAACGCGCCAGTTCCGGGACCGGCAGGTCGAACATGGGCTTCTTCATTGATGAAGAGACTGGTGAAGAATCTGTGCGTTCCTTGAGCGAGTTGCCGCCACTGATGGGCAAATCCGGCCGCCCCACCGTGGTTCGCGCCATGAAGTACGGTTTCGCAGACAACTCCGACAAGAGGTCCGATGAGCGCACCGTCTACCTCACCAAATTTACGCCGGAAGTGCAGGAAGCCCTCAAAACCTTGCCAGAGAATGATCCGAAACGTCCCGAGCTGTTTTTCTCAGGCCAACTCGTTCGCTCCCCACAACCTGACAGCAAATGGATTCTGCTCAACAATCCCGCCAGCCAGGCAATCACCGTGTTGCCCAATCCACCCGCGGGCAAACGCATCGTGCTGATCTCCCCCAAGTGATGCAGGTGTGCTGTTTCTCCGGGCACGCATGGGACACCCATGGGCAGGGGTGCGTGGCATGTTTTGCAGAACGAGCGTTGATCTTCGATCAACGGCTAAACTTGATACGGGTCGCCCAAGGGCGACCGCTAAAAGTATATCTGTTCCCCGGCTATCTGCATTTCATGCCATGCACCCCATGGGCGGGATGACAGGTTGTCTCGGTTGGCGTTTGCGTGTAATTTGTCGATATGACATATCTCCGTCCACAAGTTGCTCTTGTGCGTGTTTCGACTGCCTTGCTTGCGATTCTGATGCTGGTCGGATGCACCACGTATGTTTCGCCGAATGATGTTCCACGGCAAATTATTGGTTTGCATCAACGCGTTCCTTACGAATTGGTAGGTGATCCGCTGTGCCCCACGCCCACTGTCGAGGTCGAAATCAACGGGGTCAAGGGCAGGTTCCTGGTGGATACCGGGTGCCCGCAAAGTTGCATGACGCCTGACTTCTGCCGACGTGCTCATCTTTCCACCCAGGCCGCCAATCAGGAAGGCACTGTTCAACAGGCATACGTCTCGGAGCTTCGTGTCGGGCCGGTGGTCTTCAAGGACTTTTACATTTTTTGCGACGAGCTCAAGGTCGGCGTTACGCATGTCGATGGCTTCCTGGGGGCAACGCTTCTTCTGGCGGATACGTTCACCATTGATTCGCGAGATCGATTCATTGTCTGGGGAGATGCGGGCTGCGGCGAACCGATTAAAATCGCTGTGCAAGGCGGGTACGGGTTCTTTCTTGCGCACTTCCGAGCGACAGTCCTGGCCAGGATCAACGGATATGTGACACCCCTGATTATTGATACAGGATCTTCTGTTACGCATATCAATCGAAACATGTACTTGCGGCAGCGAGATCAGGGGGCGCCCGAGTGGCGACATTTCACTCGCGCCCAAGACAAGCCGCTGCAGATCGAACATCCCCACGAGACGGTGACAATCCGAGAAATTGATTATCTGCCGGCTCTTGAGATCGCACTCGGCGCGTTCCACCAGGATACGTTCGAAGGGCGATCGTTTCTCGTGAATGTGATCTTCGCCGATCCCGATGGCGAACCCGAGGTCCTCGGGTTCAATGTGTTAAGCCAATGCGTTGTCACGATCGACGCTCAGAACGAAAAGCTTTATTTGGCGTCATTGCCGGTAGCGGATACGCAGCCAGGGCACCAGTGATCGCCAACCACCTCAGCATTTTTCTCCCACAATCGGGAAATAAACCAAAAGAAAACGGCGTTCTTTTGGAACGCCGCAGGGGTTTCTGGAGGGTAGTGCGTTGGGATTAACGCTTGGAGAACTGGAAGCTGCGTCGGGCGCCGCGTCGGCCGTACTTTTTGCGTTCCTTCATGCGGCTGTCACGTGTGAGGCAGCCGCCATCTTTGAGGGCGGGACGGAACGAGGCGTCGAAGAGCGACAGGGCGCGTCCGAGGCCCTGGACGAGAGCGCCGGACTGGCCGGTGTAGCCGCCGCCGGTGACGTTCACGAGGATGTCGAGATTGCCGGCGATGTTGGCGGCGATGAGCGGGGAGCGGACGAAATGCCGATCCTTGGTTTCCTTGAAGTAGTCGTCGACTTCGCGGTCATTGACGATGAACTTGCCGTCGCCTGCGGTGATGCGGACACGGGCGACGGATTTTTTCCGGCGGCCTGTGCCCCAGAAGTAGACCTTGTTGCCGATGACGACCTTGCCGCGGGAACTGGGGGCGGCGGCCGGCTTAGCGGGAGTAGGCGAGGTGGTTGTGGTCGTGTCTGCCATGGTTTTTGGTCCTGAGTTTTGAAGTTTGGGGTCCTAAAGTACGTTAAAGCCGGGGGAAATTGGGGAAAATTACAGTTCGAGTTTTTCCGGGCGCTGGGCGGCGTGTGCGTGAGCGGCGTCCTTGTAGCATTTGAGCTTGCGGAGCATCTGCTCGCCGAGACTATTCTTGGGGAGCATGCGGCGGACAGCCATCTCGAAAACAGTGTTGGGTTTGCGAGCAAGCAAATCTTTGAGGGACGCAGTACCGCGGCCGCCTGGATAGTAGGTGTAATAGTCGTATTCGCGCTGATCGAGCTTGCGACCGGTGACTTTGATCTTGGTCGTGTTGATGACGACGATGTAATCGCCGGTATCGACATTGGGCGTGTAGATCGGCTTGTGCTTGCCCATCAGTCGCATAGCGACCTCGGCGGCAAGGCGACCGAGAATTTTGTCGGTGGCATCGACGAGATACCAGCGAGCGTCGACGTGGCCGACCTTGGCGATGGTGGTTTTGCCCGCAGGTTTAGCGATGCGGCGAATCGGCTTGGCGGGGGCGGCGGTGGTCATGACTACCTGTTCCTCAACAATCACGCGAGCAAAGCGATATGCCCTGCTCAAACCGACCGGAGCGATTTCGCGGCACAAGAACAGCGCATCAGCCCCTGACGGGAAACATTACAGAATACGCTTTTAGCGGAGATTGTCAAGGGCGATCAGATGTGATAAGATACGTTTCCTGAACGGGGCGTAGCGCAGCCTGGCTAGCGCACCTGACTGGGGGTCAGGGGGTCGCAGGTTCAAATCCTGTCGCCCCGACTTGCGTCGAGAAATGGCCCTTCGGTGAAAACATCGAAGGGCTTTCTCTTTGTCGTTACTAGACTTACGTCACTCAATGACCGTTTCAATAAAATACAAGTCAAAATCTGGCGACGGAGGTCTGTATCAGAAACTTTCCACCGTGCCCCGACATTTTGAGCAAAATCGAACGTTTCTAGGACGCGTTTGCGGAACTCTTCGCTCGGAGGAGCGGCCTCGGCGAGACGGTCGCGGAGTTGGTCGGTTTCGAGTTTCAATTCTGTGGATTTGGCGGTGAAGGTGGATTTATCGATGCTGCCGACGAGATAGCCGTCGAGGAGGCGTTGCTGGATTTGGGTGATTTCGGTTTGGCGTTTGCGGAGGGTACGGTTGATTTCTTCCTGCAGGCGGACGTTGTTGTCGCATGCCAGGGCGAGGCTTTGGCGGAGCCAGTTGCGACGCTCGTCGTCGGGGATGCGTAGGGTGGCGAGTTCGGTGGTGATGGCTTCTTCGAGTTGGTCTTGCCGCCAGCGGACGACGGGGTGGTCAGCGGTGGGTTCGAGGTTGCCGCAGCGGTAGTAGATGTATTCGTGGACTTTTCCAGATTTCATTTTTCGGCGGATGCGTTCGCTGGTGATTCCGAAGCCGCAGTGTTCGCAGGTGAACATGCCGCCGGCGAGGTAGTGGTTGGTGTTGCGGCCTCCCCCCCGGCGGTTCTTGCCGTGGAGGAGGTCTCGGCATTCTTCGAAGGTTTTCATGTCGATGATGGGTTTGTGTTTGCCGGGGTAGGATTGGCCGCGAAAGGTGACCATGCCGATGTAGAAGCGGTTGTTCAATATGTAGGAGAGAGCGGTGCGGTGGAAGCGGGGGTAGCTGGGTTGGTAGACGTAGCCTTCGCATTCCATTTTGTCGGCGATGTCGCGGAAGGTGTAAGTGCCGGTGGCGTAGAGTTCGAAGATTCGTTGGACGGCGGTGGCGTTGACGTCGTGGGGTTGGATAGGTTCTTCTTTGTTGCTGACGTTGAGATAGCCGTAGG
The DNA here is from genome assembly GCA_009781185.1 of Phycisphaerales bacterium. GTDB lineage: Bacteria > Planctomycetota > Phycisphaerae > WQYP01 > WQYP01 > WQYP01. The sequence continues at coordinate 38,312 of WQYP01000001.1, forward strand.
GGGCGGAGCCGGGGGCCCAGCCTTGGCGGACTTTTTCTTCGATGCCTTTCAATACTTCGGTGCGGAGGTTGTCGGAATAATACTGGGCGACCGCAGCCATGACATTGAAGGAGAGAGCACCGGCGGCTCCGGGGCCGAATTGGTTTTCGACGAAGGAGAGTTTGATGCCGCAGGTGTCTTCGAGTTCCTGCAATCGCACAGCGTCGCGCATATTGCGGCAGGTGCGGTCGAGCTTGTGGGCAAGGATGTAATTGAGTTTGAGCTTGCGGGCGTTGGCTTTCACCCATTTGAGCATTTCGTTGAAGACGGTGCGTTCTGCACCGCGTTTGGCGGATTCGGCGACGACGAATTCGCGGGCGATGGCCCAGCCTTCGCGGTTGGCTTTTTCGCGGGTCACACGAAGTTGTGCGTCGATGGAATAACCCTCGCGTTGCTCTCTTGAAGAAACTCGTGCCCAAATCACACAGTTCTGCATTTCATTTCCTTTCTTTGTTCCGACTCAATGTATCGACGAGGTTCTTGAGGTTCATTAGGATCTCGACAGCCTCGTGGTCGGCGAGAGTCTCGTCGTAGTATGGCGACCAGACGCGGATCGTTTCGGCGACGGCTTCGTTGGTGATCCAGGCGGCGCTGGGGAGGTTTCGGGCAGCCGTGGCGGTCGTTCGATCCGGAGTACATGGTTGATCGTTTCTGGCTTGAAATCCAGTCGTTTCCGATGCATTTCTCATCATTATTCCTCCTCCGTCTTTGTATGGTTTGGTGTATAGTTTGGGTCGATCCAGATTTTCAGGCCGGTGTCTTCGAATGTTTTTCTGATACGCCAGACGGCGTGATCCACGGTGGCGCGGCAGCAGTTCAGACGTTGAGCGATGTCCGTTGTGGTGTGGCCCTGCGCGAGGTGTTGGCAGATGACGCGATCCTGTTCAGAGAGTTGCGTCATGGCGTTTTTCAAATCCAAGCGCAGGTCTGCAGTGGCATCGGTGGTTGATTCGCGGACTTGGGTTTGCATGCGTTCGATGCGTCGTTGGTGGCGACGATTGGCGCGGCGGTGGACTTTGATTTGGTTGTCGATCACGGCCGTCATTGCGGTGGTTTCGCTGGCTCCGTTGGAGATGGCGGGGTCGTAACGAAACTCCATCAGAAGCGGCACGATTTGCTGTTGCAGGTCATCGTGTTCGTCGGCGCGGATGCGGTAATACCGGACGCGGCGAGCGATCAATTCCAGGACTTCGGGCGGGACCATTCCGGCATAATTGTTTGCGAACATGGCGAGCCTTTCACGAAAGGAAAGTGGTGCTTCCGAGGCGTTCTCGGACGCGTTTCGCCATGTTCCAAAATTTACAGGATCATATATATAGGCTGAGGCATTGTCTGAAAAACTGTAATGTGACACATATGCGCCACATTACAGTTTTTCAGACCATGTCTCAGACCATATGTGACACATATGTGTTTACTAGATCACATCCAAATGATCTAGCAAATTTACCCCTTGGTGGCAAATAAGAGGTGTACGCAACGCATCCTGACGTACCGATGCAGGTCCGCTTTATGCGTGAATCGGAGTACCGATAAATGTCCGTCACCTCATTCACTCTTCAGATGCCACGCAATCGGTTGCAGCAGACTTTTGACGAGATCGAAAGTGTCCGTCGGTCGGCGAGCCAGCGTCATCTGTGTTTGTTGGAAGTATGGAAACGGCCCGGTCATACCGCTGCGGAGATCGCGACGTTGACGGGGTTGGCGAGGTATGTTCCGTCGCGGCGGTTGCCGGAGTTGAGGCAGTCGGGGCAGATCAAGTGTGGCCCCGAACGAGAGTGTGCGGTCACGGGTAATCCGAGCATGACATGGTTTCCGTGTGTGGAGAACAATTGATGAGCCGTTGTGAGTTATCTCAGGAAATGATCGATTACGTCACGGAGTGTACTTTGATCCGGGCCAGGCAGGCGGTTCGGCGAGTACGCAATCTTGGGGACGTGAAGGATGTTCAGCAGGATTTGTTGCTGGATATTTTGCAGCGACTGCCGAATTTTGATGGCGAGCGGGCAGATATCAAGACGTTCATCAGTCGCCTGGTTGATAACAAGGTTGCCAGCATGATCGACACGTTTCGACGTGCTCGGCGGAGAGGGGAAGGGGTTGGGCCGTCGGTGGATGACTGGGTGCTCGATGAGGATGGCGAATGGATACGGCGGGATGGGGTGATGGACGCGGAGTTGCTTCGTGCTCATCGAGGAGTGGATTCACGGAGCGCCGAGGAGACGGTGAATCTCAAGGCGGATGTTGCGGCGGTGATGGCGAAGCTGCCTGAGGAGTTGCGGGAGTTGTGTGTGCAGTTACAGACGCATGGGCCTTGGGAGCTGATTCAGGGGGGGAAGGCCAGTGCGGTTCTTTACAAGCAGATGGCGGAGATTCGAGAGGCGTTCCGCGAAGCACAACTTGACCTGTATCAGTGAATTTTGAATTTCGACAAAACGTTTCGGAGATCGAACATGGAACTGGATATTGATTTGGGCATTCTGGGAGTCGAGTCGGCTGAGGAGTATCACGCTCAGGCTGCTCGGAATCTCAGTAGTCATCAGTTGCTGGATTTTATGAAGTGCCCGTGGTTGCATCGGAAGAAGGCGATTGGGTTGATCGGGAATAGTGACTCGGTTAGCTACTTTGTTGGGAGAGCGGCACATGTGCGGATTCTGGAGGGGCGGGAGAACTATATACAGGCGTATGCTTTGGGGGGACCGATCAATCCGAAAACCAACAAACATTATGGTGCGAATACCAACGCATTTAGGGAGTGGGCAGAGGAACAAGGGAAGCCGGTATTGTCGCAGGATCAGGTGGATTTGATTGAGCAGATGGCGGCGGGGGTGGCGATGAATGATGAGGCCACGGACCTGTTACTTTATGGACGGAGTGAGGGGGTCGTGCGGGTGAAGTATTGCGGGACGCCGTGCCAGATTCGGATTGATTGGCTGCATCCTCATCGTGGCATCGTGGACTTCAAGACCTGTGATGATCTCACTTGGTTTGAAGCGGATGCGAAGCGATATGGGTATGCAAAGCAGATGGCGTTTTATCAAGCGGTTTTGGCACAAGCGCTCGGCGGTGTGATGGTGCCGGTGCATCTCGTCGCTATCGAAAAGAAAGAACCGTTTCGCTGTGGTGTGTGGCGTGTCACGGACGACACGCTCGCCATCGCCCGGCAGGAAAACGAAGCGGCGATTCGTCGGTTTCTGAAGTGCCGCGAAACGGATGAATGGAAAACGGGTTACGAAGAAATCCGCATGTTGAACGTTGCATAACGCTTCTCTCTTCCCTTCCCCTCGCCCGCGCCCGTGCTCAGGCTGAGTTTCTTCGCCGCACGGGCGCGTTTGGCAGGCCCTGGTTGGGTAGCCGGAACCAATACTCCGGATTGCAGGTTCGATTCCTGTGACTGCCTTTGATTGAAACGTGTTTTACAGGAGATAGCTCGATGACGCTTCAAAACATTCATCGCGGGAGAAAGCATTTGCCGCCACGGTTGCTGGTTTACGGCACGGAAGGGATCGGGAAGACCACGCTCGCTGCTGCCGCGCCGTCGCCGATTTTTATTCCGACTGAGGATGGGCTGGACCAAATCGACTGTGCAAGTTTTCCGTTGGCGAAGAATCTCGCTGATGTCGAAACCGCACTACGCACTCTCATTCACGAGAAGCACGAATTCGAGACGGTTGTGATTGACTCGGCGGATTGGGCTGAGCGGTTGGTGTGGGACGCGCTGTGTGAACAGTACGGTGTGACGAGCATTGAGAAGGTCGATGGCGGCTACGCTCGTGGCTACACGCATGCTCTCACGCATTGGCGGCGACTGTTGGCAGATCTGAATACGCTCCGCATCCAGCGTGGCATGTGCGTGATCCTTCTTGCACACGCCAAAGTCGAAAAGTTCGAAGATCCGGAGCACAGCCCCTACGACCGCTACTCACCGCGACTCCACAAACACGTCACGGCATTGTTGAGTGAGTGGAGCGATGCGGTGCTGTTTGCGACGCGGAAGATCATCACGAAAACAGAGAGTGGCGGCTTTGGTCGCAATCGCACAACCGCTGCTGGTTTAGGGACAGACGGCGGGGAGCGAATCCTTCGTACCGTCGGTAGTCCCGCGTGTGTCGCCAAGAATCGTTACAGCTTGCCGTCGGAATTGCCACTGTCGTGGTCGGCGTTGATGCAGGCGATGAATCAGGAATCGAGTGCGCCGCTACGTCTGGCAGGCGCTGAAACCACTTCAAATACAGGAGAAACGAAGCATGGCTAATCTGAATTTCAATGCACACGAAGTCGAACCGGCGACTGAATTTGAGCCGTTGCCGGCGGGTAAGTATTTGGCGGCGATCACGGAGTCGGAAATGAAGCCGACGAAAAGTGGTGGTGGCAGCTACCTGGAACTTACGTTTCAGATTCTCGATGGGCCGTGTAAAGGTCGCAACGTTTGGGCGCGATTGAATTTGCAAAATCCAAGCCACACGGCGGTACAGATTGCGCGTGGTGAACTTTCGGCGCTTTGTCGGGCGGTCGGTGTGATGACACTGCGAGATAGTGTCGAATTGCACAATTTGCCGCTGGTGATCAGCGTCAAGCAAAAGAAGCGTGAAGACAACGGGGAACTCACGAACGAGATCAAGGGTTACGAACCGAAGACCGCTGCGCCGGCTGTTGGTCAACCGCAGCAGGCACCGGTGACGAGCAACACGCCGCCGTGGAAGCGATGAGGATTTTTTGTACGGAGCACTTCTCTCGCCTCCCGTCGGCGCGTTCTGTGCCGGCGGGAGGAGGGGGGGGCTTACTTGAGGACACGTTCTATGTTGACGGCTTCGTTACCTTTTCCCCCGAGCGTCAATCGCCTTTGGCGTAAGTGGCGAGGACGCATGGTGCTCAGCCCCGAGGGGCGAAACTACCGCACGGCGGTTTGTGCGAGATTGGCGGGCAATGGGCCGCGTAAGCCGCCGTCGGGTGGGCGGATAGCGCTGTGCATGGATGCGTTCCCTCCCGATTTCAGACGTCGCGATCTTGATAATTTAAACAAGAGTGTCGCTGATGCGCTCCAGGACGCGGCAGTTTATGAGGACGATTCGCTCATTGATTTGCTGCTGACAAGACGACGCGAGGTCGTGGCGGGTGGGCGTATCGACGTGCGAGTTGATGAGCTTCCTTTAACAACGTGTCCGCTGTGCGGTTCTTTCATATCGAACAACTGAGATGCATATGAAAAAACAACCATTGAAAATTCTCTCTCTTGGCGCGGGTGTGCAGAGCACGGCGGTGCTGCTCATGAGTTGCCGGGGGATTCTGCCGAAGCTGGATGCGGCGATATTCGCCGACACACAGTGGGAGGCTCCGGCGGTCTACGAGCACTTGTCGTGGCTGGAAAACGAAGCGGCCAAGGCTGGAATTCCTGTGCATCGTGTGACTGCCGGAAGTCTGCGGAAGCATACGCTCGAAGGTTTTGTTCGGGGGAGTAAAAACGAAGGACGGCGATATGCGAGCATGCCGATGCATGTGCTTTCACCGGAAGGTGTGAGAGGCATTCTGCGGCGGCAATGCACAAGCGAGTTCAAGATAGGTCCGGTCGAGCGATTCATCCGCCGCGAATTGCTCGGTCTTGCAAAGGGACAAAAGGCTCCGAAGGACTGCGTGGAGCAGTGGTTCGGGATCAGTGCTGACGAATTGCGTCGAGTGCATGTCAGCAAGGCTCACTGGAAAACTCATGCTTATCCGCTTGTTGGGCTGATCGTCAAAGACCTCAATCGTTCCTACACCCGTGCCATGTGCATCGACTGGCTGGAGGAGCACTATCCCGGCCGTCACGTTCCACGATCAGCCTGTATTGGCTGCCCGTACCACAGCGATGACGAATGGTGGCAGATCAAAGGCGATCCCGATCTTTGGGCGGACGTCGTGGAAGTTGACGAAGCGATCCGGCATGCGGAAGGGATGAACGGGCAGGTCTTTCTTCATCGTTCGTGCCGCCCACTCAGGGAAGTGGACCTTCGAACGCCGGAAGAAAAAGGCCAGAGCGTTATGCCGTTCGCTCGGAAATGCCACGGCAGGAATGCCTCGGCAAAACGTAAACGGCAGCCAGATCGACGTCACCCGCCGGCGAGAAATCATCGCAGGCGGACGTATCAACGCGCGAGTTGAACTTGTGTGCCCGCTGTGCGGGCGCGGATTACTGGAGAACGACTAACGATGCCAAATACCCGGACCATGCTCGCGTTTGCTGACGTTCACATCCCGCATCACAACCCACGGGCGCTGGAGGTATTTTGTCGTGCGGCAAAGCGCATCAAGCCGGACCTGATCGTCTGCCTGGGCGATCTGCTTGATTGCGGACATTTTTCAACGCATCCGCCGACGTTTGGGATGCCAGAGTCTGATTACCTCGGCGATCTGCGACAGGCCAAGGCGCTGCTTGATCGGTTGCAGAAAGTTTGCGATCGGCTGGTGATGGTCGAGGGCAACCATGAATATCGCATCGACCGCTGGGCGGCGGCGACGGCGCAGGGACGCGGCACCTACTCGATGCTGGCTCCTCGTGTGCAACTGATGGATCACCGCCGCAATTGCAAGTACATCCCCTACGGAACTGTGTCCGGTGCGTACCCGCACTACGCGGTCAACTCCAGAATTGTGGCGGTTCACGGATGGTCCTGTGCCCGCCACGCAACCAAGCAGCATCTGGATATCAGCCAAGGGAAGAGCATCATCCACGGTCACACGCATCGCGCCGACGCCTGCATTGTTCAGGGCATCTGGTCGTCGGCCTCCGGCGGCGTGATCGAATCTCGCAGTGCCGGCTGCCTGTGTAAGCGTATCCCGCTCTATGGCACGGGTCGCCCCGTGGAGTGGGTCAACTCTTTTATCCTTGGTTATCTGGGGCGGCGAAGCGACACCCTCTACACCATTCCGATCATGGACAACCGCTGCATTCTGCCTGACGGCACTGAGGTCGCGGTGTGAGCCGGAGCGGAAATTCCACAGAAAAAATAGATCACTCAAGCAAAGGAAAGTAGCCATGAACATTCAGATGCTCGAACTCGACAAAATCCGGATCGACGGCGACACACAACCGCGAGTGGCCATTGATGAATTTGTCGTCAGGCAATATGCCGCAGACATGGAGCGAGGGGAAGAATTCCCACCGGTCCATGTCATGTTCGATGGTGCGACCTACTGGCTGGTGGATGGTTTCCATCGGTATCACGCACACAAGAAGTTGGCCAAAACCCAGGTTGCTGCCGAGGTTGCCACGGGGATGCAGACTGACGCGCAGTGGGAAAGTCTCACAGCCAATAAAACCCACGGACTACGCCGCACCAATGAAGACAAGATTAAAGCGGTCATCAAAGCGCTCAAGTTGAGGCCGAGGCATAGTGACAGTGTTATCGCAAAGCATGTGGGGGTTAGCGATAAAACGGTCACAAAATACCGCGAGTCCACGTCGCCCAGCCAAGCCCCAAAAACCGAACATAACCCTAGCGAGGTTCGGATTTCCGAACCTGAACCATCTGGTCAAGCTCAAAAACCCAAACATAACCCTAGCGAGGTTCGGAAATCCGAACCTGCCATGAAACTGTTCTCAGGATCAGATTCAAAATCCAAACGAATCGGCCAGGACGGCAAGAGATATCCCACCCGTCAGCGTCGCGTCAAGGCTGGCATATCTCCCCGCGCGGCTCCTGTCATTCGCGGATTGAGCAAGCCGCTGGAGAAAAAGACGCACATTGAGATGCCGCTGGACCCGGAAGCGGGGGCATTTGCTTTGGTAAGCCTGTTGGATCGTTCCTACGTTGAGCAACTCGTCATCAAGCTGACCGCCATCCTTGAAGGTCGTGGGGGGACGCCGCCGGCGCTTCGGGATTTGCCGCCAGGGCAGGTCGTCTCGTCGAGCGCCTATCAGTAACCAATCACATCGTTTGTGAAATTGTTTTTCGGAATTTTCTTTTCAAGAAAGGTTTCGCCATGTCCACGTTTGCTGCCACGTCTGTTGTTCCCGTTCCTCCGGCCTTGATTGCTGCGGGTAATTCACCTATGCCGGTACCTGCGGTAACGAAACCTGTTGCGCCGGCGAAGGAGCCGACTGCCAATCGTATGTTGATCACGCCGGAGATGGCTCGTCGCTGGTTGGCGGACTGTAACGTCGCCAATCGTCACATGGTGCTGAGTTATTGTGAGCGTCTCGCCCGTGATATGAAGGAGGGGCGGTGGATACTGACGCATGAGGGGATCGCTTTTGATCCGCAAGGACGACTTTTAGATGGCCAGCAGCGGCTCCGTGCCATTGTGATCGCTGATGTAGCGGTGGAGATGTTCGTATGGCTCAACGTCACGCCCAAGGCGCTATTGGCGATCAACATCGGACGAAAACGTACATTGACGGATTCACTGTTACTCTCGTCATCGGTAAGCAAGGTCAGTCCGCAGCATCTGGCCACGTTACGGGCGATGCTCGGTGGGTTTGGTGCTCGTCCGACTCTCACGACTGCTGAAGCGGCGGCGGAATATCAGAAGCATCGGGAGGCCATTGAGTTTGCTCATACGTTTCTGCCCAGTGGCCGGACGGTCAAGGGTATCACGCTCAGTTGCGTTCGTGCTGTGGTGTCGAGGGCTTATTACTCGGCGGACCTTGAGCGGCTCGGGGCTTTCTGTCAGATCTTGACGCAGGGGATGGCGAATCAGCCCAACCATCAGGTGGTGGTGATGCTCTTCCAGTATTTGTTGAGAAATGCTGGCAGCGCACGCATGGATCGTGAACGGTACGTCAAGACAGCGTGGGCGTTGCAGGCGTTTTTACGTTACGAGCAGCCAGCCCGTCTCATGTCGAGTTCCCAGGAATTATTCCCGTTGGCTGACGAGGCGAAATAACACCGATGGAATTACGACCTTATCAGAAAGAGGCCGTCGAGGCGGTCTATGCGCATCTGCGTGGGCGGGACGACAATCCTTGTGTCGTCCTGCCCACGGCGGCGGGCAAGACGCCATGCATCGCGACGATCTGCCGCGATGTCGTGCATTTGTGGAGTGGGCGGGTGTTGGTGCTGGCGCATGTGAAGGAGTTGTTGGCGCAGGCGGTCGACAAGCTGCATGCGATGGCACCGGATTTATGGATGAATATCGGGGTGTATTCGGCGGGGCTTTCTAAACGAGACACCACGCAGCCGATTCTTGTGGCGGGGATTCAGTCGGTTTATCAGAAGGCGAAGGAACTGGGGCGGTTCGATCTGGTTATCGTGGACGAGGCTCATTTGATTCCGATGGAAGGCGACGGGATGTATCGGCGTTTTTTGGATGACGCCCGATCCCTCAATCCTCAGTTGCGGGTGATTGGTTTGACGGCGACGCCGTTTCGTCTTTCGTCAGGGCCGATTTGCGTACCACCGCCAGAGGGGATTCTTAACAGCATTTGTTACGAGATCGGGGTGCGGGAGTTGATTGCCGCTGGCTATATCTCGAAGCTCAAAAGCAAAAGTGGGAAATTCAAGGCGAACACCGATGGGCTGCATATCCGGGGCGGTGAGTTTGTGCCCGCGGAAGTTGAAACGTTGATGAACCAGGACGGGCTGGTCTACTCGGCGTGTAAGGAAATCGTCGAGCAAGTTCGTAGCGGCAATCGCAAGGCATGTTTGATCTTCGCGTCGAGTGTGAAGCATGGGCAGCACGTTGCCAAAACCATCGAGCAGGTTGCCGGTGAAGAATGCGGCTTTGTTGATGGTGAGACATCCGGCATCTTTCGTGACCAGATTCTTCGGCGGTTCCGCGAGGGGCAGTTGCGATATCTGGCGAACGTGAACGTGCTGACCACTGGTTTCGATGCGCCGAATGTGGATTGTGTGGTTCTGCTGCGACCGACGATGTCGCCGGGACTCTATTACCAGATGGTCGGGAGGGGTTTTCGGTTGGCTCCCGGTAAAGCCGACTGTCTGGTTCTGGACTTTAGCGGCAACGTTCTGCGTCACGGGCCGGTGGATCAGATCCGAGTTCACGATCCGGCGGCAAAGCGCTTCGGCCCGCAAGGACGACCAGCGAAAGAGTGTCCATCCTGCCAGGCGTTGATTGCCACGGGGTACGCGACCTGTCCAGAGTGCGGCTTTGTATTCCCGCCGTCGGAGCGGGATCGGCACGAAGCCGAAGCTGGCACCGCTGGGATACTTTCCGGCGAAATCACAGACGCCGAGTACGAGGTGCGAAACGTTAATTACAGCGTGCATGTAAAACGTGATGCCCACGAGAACGCACCGCGAACGCTACGGGTCGATTACGAGATTGGTTACTACCTGTACAAATCCGAGTGGGTTTGTTTGGAGCACAAAGGATACGCACGGCAGAAGGCTGAAGCGTGGTGGCGGTTGCGATCCTGTGCGCCGGTGCCCAAGACGATTGAGGAAGCGGTAGCGCTGGCGGAATCCGGTGTGTTGGCGACGACGCTTGCGATCACTGTCCGTAACGTCGCCGGGGAGAAGTTTGATCGCATTGTTGATTGTGTGTTGGGGGCGAAGCCGGAGTTGGAGGCTGCTGTTGTCGCCGACGCGCCGGACGAGTCGTGGGATGAGAGTTTGCCGTTACCGATGCAACCAGAAGATGAAATTCCTTTTTAGTAGGAGATCAATATGCAGGAAATAGCAGAAAAACGTACCGGACTCACTTTTGAGGAAGCGGTCGAATTGAGACGCAAAGTGTCGTTTCCAATGACGAGGGCGGAGGCGAACGAGCACTTACGTTCGCGTGGTTACGACTGCCACCCGGTGATGCTCAAGGCGATGGTCGAGCACGAGGTTGTGAAGCCGATCCATCCGAAAGTCTGGATGCAGAAGGATGTGGAGGATGCTGCCGAGCATATCGAGGATTGCGGTCTTTTCACGCCATATGCTGAGATGTGCGAGGCGTTGGGATGTCGTTATGCGGATTTCCTGCGGGCTCTGAAGGCGGCGGCTGAACGCGAGTCGGCGAAGTACGGGCAGGACGTGCCAGCACGCGATCATTATTTCGTGATGCATCGGATGCCGCCGCGTGGGGAGGGTGGTGCTGATGGCGTCGTTAAACCGGCGGTGCTCACGTTCACGCTCTGTGCCGACATTCGTGAACGACTCGAACGCGGCGAACCTCTCTGATCCCCCCCCAGTTCCAAAACAGTAACCGTTCGCTGTGGTCTTCGCCTGGCGGGCGGGGCGAGGGCCGCAATGTGTTTCATCCGTCCGAAAAATTGAGGAATAGCAATGAGTCTAACTTTACAAGAGACGACGATTCCGTTGCCGATGCCTGTGCCCAGTGCATCACCAGAACCCAACCTGGTCACGATGCCCGCTCCGATGCGGTTGCTGCCGCCGTCGCAGGGGCCGTGCTGTTATCAGTGCGGCGGTGCGACTATCCGGAACGGAACTTGTTACGTCTGCACGGGCTGTGGAGCGACGAGCGGGTGTTCATGAGGTTTTCCTGAGTGATTGAAGTTGCCAGACAATATCAGCAGGCGGGACTGTCCGTGCTGCCAGCGAACCGGAGCGAAAAGCGGCCGGCGCTGGCAGGGTGGAAGGATTACCAGTCCCGCCTACCGACGGAGGCGGAGGTGATGGCGTGGTTCGCCAACGCACATGATGCGCTGTGTCTGGTGACGGGGGCGGTGTCGGGGAATCTCGAACTGCTCGACTTCGACAATGGCGGTGAGCTTTTCAGTCGCTGGGCCGAACTGGTCGAGGCGGAGATGCCGGGGCTGATGGGGCGGTTGGTGATTGAGACTTCACAGTCCGGGGGTTGGCACGTTTTATACCGCTGCACGGAAAAGGTCTGCGGCAGCATTCATTTAGCACAGCGCATTGTTTCGGTACCTGACGACAACCCTATCGCGTTTGCCGGCAAACCCTACAAACCGCGGCGCAACGCAGCCGGTGGTTGGGAAGTCATCCTGACCTTGATCGAGACTCGCGGCGAGGGCGGATTATTCCTGTGTCATCCCACGCCGGGCTATGAGATGCAGCAGGGGGAGATTGAGGATCTGCCGGTACTGACGGCGGAAGAGCGGGACGTGCTGCTCGAAGCGGCGTGGTCGCTCAATGAGTTGATTCCGTCGCCGGTGGCGGTGCCGTCCGATCCGCAACCTCACAATCACGGTGAACGCCCCGGCGATGCTTTCAATGCGAGGGGGGATGTTACCGGCTTACTCGTTCAGCATGGCTGGACGCTGGTCCGTGACGGGGAGAATCAATACTGGCGACGGCCCGGCAAGAACAAGGGGTGGAGCGCTACACTCAAGGATCGCGTCTTCTACGTGTTCTCATCGAACGCTGCGCCGTTCGACGGTCCCAAGGCTTACGGGCCTTTCGCTGTCTACACGATGCTTGAACACAACGGTGATTACACCAAGGCCGCATCGACGCTGCGGACGCAAGGATACGGTTCAACACCCTCGCCGTCGTCTTCACCGCCGTCAGCGTCGTCACCGCCGTCGTCGTCGTTCGACGGTACAACGTCCGCGCTGCTCCCCCAGCCCTTGAGCGTTCGCGCTCTCATGAGCAAATATCCCAATCTGCGCCCGCCAATTCTGCACGGCTTACTGAGGGAGGGGGAGACGATGAATCTGATCTCGGCTCCGAAGGCGGGGAAATCATGGCTCGCCACGGATTTGGCTATCTGTGTGGCTACGGGCCGAGATTGGTTGGGGCAGTTCGGCTGCGAACGCGGTGAAGTGTTGATTCTCGATAACGAGTTGCACGGCGAAACGTCCGCGAACCGAATCCCAAAGGTCGCCAACGCTCGCGGTATTCCCATCGACTCCTACGCCGATCATGTGCATGTGGAGAACCTACGCGGGCGTCAGCAGGACGTGTTCTCGCTGGCGACGTATTTTCAGGCGTTAAAGCCGGGGCGGTTCAAAATCATCATCCTTGATGCGTTTTACCGCTTCATGCCGCGTGATATGGATGAGAACGACAACGGCACTATGGCCAATTTATACAACCACATCGACCGATACGCTGATTTGCTCCGCTGTTCGTTCGTCCTGATCCACCATACGACCAAGGGGAATCAGTCCGGCAAATCTGTTACTGACGTTGGTGCGGGAGCTGGTAGTCAAAGCCGCGCCACCGACACGCATATGGTTTTGCGGCCTCACGATGAGGAGGATGCCGTCGTGCTCGACGCCGCTGTGCGGTCATGGCCGCCGGTCGCGCCACGTTGTCTTCGCTGGTCATACCCGATCTGGAGTCCCGCTGACGAACTCAATCCTGAAGAACTTCGTGTGGACAAGGGAAAGAAGAAGGCTGAGAAGAAAGAGCAGTGGACGCCCCAAGCATTTGTTGACGCCTTCATTGATGACCAGCCCGTCACGCGTTCGGCGATTCTTACCAAAGCGATAGACGCCGGTTTGTCGCGCTGGTTGGCGGACAATTTACTACGCGCCGCGGACGCAGATTTACTCGTCACACGGCACGGAGAAGGAAAACGTGGCCAACCTTGCACCTATACCTCTGCCAAATTGGCAGGAAGTACAGAAGGAGAATTGCTATGAATTTATATAGTTCGCAGGTCCGCTTTACTTCATCAAACATCGCAAACGCATTCAATTTACATGATGCGTTTTGCGTCCGAAATATAGCATGTTTACTGAAAATCATATTCGTTTTGTGGATTCGTTTTGCGCACAAAACGAATCCGAACGCGCGGGGATTCAATTCGTTTTGTGCGCCCCCTAAAGGGGAGCGCACAAAACGAATCGAATCTGGTCCCGCGCGTAGCAAAACAAAACGAGTCACAAAACGAATACAAAACGAATCGCAAAACGAATTCCCACCCCCCGATAGACCGGCCCCAGTTCGCACACGTTTGCCCCGTGTCGCGTCGGTGGAGACGAGTTGGCCAACGACGCCAATTCGCGAGATCGACGCGTCGTGTCGCCAACGAACGCGACTGCCAAAAATGTCTGCCGTTTTGGCATATGTCCATAAAAAAAATGGTTCCTCCCTGGCGATCATGTCTCATGCTTGCGAGGGGAATGGTCGGAAGCCAGCTTTTTGTTTGTTGCGCGTAGCGAACATCGAAATATCCGCCTGATTTTGGCTCTGTGAATCTTGAAACCGCGTTTTTATCGGGAGGTCCGCATAATGAACATCATTACTCGTCATAGCGGCCAACCACTCACGATTTTGAGCCTTTGGTGCGGTCGCTGTGGTGAGCATCGCGTCGCTGGGCGCGGGGAACATTGCTCACGTTGTCGAGCCATCCCGCGTTTGGAAGACTTCGCTTGCGGGGTGTGCGGTAGGCCAGCATCGACCTTTTGGATCTATGGCCATCGTTGCCAACAGCACCAGGGCGTTCGTATTCCGAGTCAGCAGATCGGAGGAGGGACCGACTTCGTCGGATGCGTCAGCGCACTTTTATGTCGTAAATCTTGAACTACGTATTTTGAAACATTGTTCTTACTGGAGACAAAAAATGAACATCGAATTACGCGAGATTGATACGATTCATCCCTACCCCGGCAACCCGCGACAGAACGATGAAGCGGTGGATGCTGTGGCGGCGAGTTTGAAGGAGTTTGGGTTTCGCCAGCCGATTGTGGTGGACGCTGAGGGGGTGATCGTCGTCGGACACACCCGGTACAAGGCGGCACAGAAGCTCGGATTGACGCAGGTGCCGGTGCATGTTGCGGCGGACCTCACGCTGGCGCAGGCAAAGGCCTATCGCATCGCCGATAACGCCACAAATGAAATTGCGGAGTGGAATTACGAATTGTTGCCGATTGAGTTGACGGCGCTGAAGGACATGAATTTCGAGCTGGGGTTGTTGGGTTTTGACCAGGAAGAACTCAAGCGGATCATGTCCGGCGATGTGCAGGAAGGCTTGACCGATCCGGATGATATACCGGCTCCGCCGGACGAGGCGATCACGCAGCCCGGCGACTTGTGGATACTGGGCGATCATCGGTTACTCTGCGGGGATTCGAGTAAGCCGGAGGATCTCGACCGCCTGCTGGATGGCGCAACTATCGCATTAGTAAATACGGACCCGCCGTACAATGTGAAGGTCGAACCGCGTAGCAACAACGCTATCGCTGCGGGCCTCTCGTCGTTTGAGGCGACGCATCACCAGAAGCTGGATGTCGAGCGGCATCCCGGCAAGGCGAAGCCGACGCAGAAAAAACTCCGAGCCAAGGATCGACCGCTCGCCAACGATTTCATGTCCGACGAAGACTTCGATGAAATGCTCGACGCGTGGTTTGGCAATATCGCCCGTGTGCTCGTGCCCGGCGGCGGATTTTACATTTGGGGTGGTTATGCGAATTGTGCGAACTATCCGCCGGTTCTCAAGAAACATGAACTCTACTTTTCGCAGGCGCTTATTTGGGTGAAGGGACATCCGGTGCTGACGCGGAAAGATTTTATGGGGAACCATGAGTGGTGTTTTTACGGATGGCGCGAGGGCACGGGGCACAAATTCTACGGACCCAACAACGTGCCTGACGTGTGGGAGGTCAAGAAGGTCAATCCGCAGTCGATGATTCATTTGACGGAAAAGCCGGTGGAGTTGGCGGTGCGGGCGATGCAATATTCGTCGCTGGCCGGTGAGAACGTGTTGGATTTGTTCGGCGGGAGCGGCAGCACGCTCATCGCTGCCGAGCAGACGGGGCGGCGGGCGTTTTTGATGGAGCTGGATGTTCTCTATTGCGACGTGATCGTTCAGAGGTGGGAGAAGCACACGGGTCGTAAGGCAACGCGGATTGCGGCCGCGCCGTCTGTGGTTACACCGCCTGCGGAGGACGCCTCGGCGGTCGACGCCCCTGTGGAAGATGCCGCTTCTGCGGAGGTGGTCGGATGAATCGTCGCGTGTTGAGTCTTTGCGACCATAGTGGAAATATGGTCCTCCCCTGGCTGGAGGCGGGCTATGAATGCTGGCTCGTCGATGTACGTCATGAACCGGGCGAGCACCGTGACGGACTACTGGTGCGTGTCGGGGCGGATGTGCGGGACTGGTTGCCGCCGAGGATGGATTACGCCATCGCCTTTGCTTTTCCGCCTTGTACACACATGGCGGTTTCAGGTGCGAGGTGGTTCCGTCGCAAGGGGCTACGGGCGCTTTCGGAATCCATCGACATCTTTGGGGCGTGTGTGCAGCGGTGCCAGTGGACCGGTGCGCCATGGATGGTGGAGAATCCGGTGTCGGTGATTGCCAGCCATTTTCGCCGGCCAGATCACACGTTCGATCCCTGTGATTACGGCGACCCTTGGCAAAAGAAAACGTGCTTGTGGGTGGGGAACGGATTTGTCATGCCGCCAAAGCGCCCGGTGAAACCAGAGGACGGGAATTGGACTTTGAAGTTCTCGCCGTCACCGGAGCGGGGGAATCTTCGGAGTGTCACGCCGATGGGATTTGCGCGGGCGGTGTTTGCGGCGAATCATCCCACCACAAAAACCCCAGCTGCGTTGGCTGGGGTGGGAGGTGTGAATTGAAGATGCGTGATTCAGTTCTTGGTTACGGCGGCGAAGAGGCCGCGACCAGTTTTTGTGAAGCGGCTCTCGCCGGGCTTGTCGTCGATCTCGCGTATCATCGCCGAATAAATCGTGCCTGCGGGTGTCTTGCCGGTGGTCTTCCAGAGGCCCTGGGCGAGCATCGCGTCGACGATGGCTTGGCTGCTCATCGGTTCACCGCTGGCTTTGAGGACTTCGTAGGCGGCGTCGAGGCCGCTGGTTTTTTGGGGTTTTTGGGGCTTGGGAGTCGTGGTTTTCTTTTTGGTGGCGGGCGCGATGTCTTCGGCGAGGTTGCCGGTCTCGACGGCTTCGGCGGGAGTGTTGGCGGTGGTGTCGTTTTCCCCTGCTCCCCCCACTCCTCTTTGCATCGCGGCGCGTTTGGCGGCGGCGGCGGCTCGGGCGCTGGGTGTGGCGGCGGCGTCGATGTCGCGGAGGATTCGCTGCGTGACTCTCATGTTTTTGGGGCTGCGTGTTTTTTTTGTGGTTTTCTTGGCGTTCTTGGTGGTCTTGCTTTTCAACATGATAAGGTCTCCTGTAGCCTTGTTCCGGCTGGCCGGGCCGTTGGGGCGAATGCCCCGGTGAATCGAGGCCCCAACGTGGGGCCTCGTGAATCAGTCTTTGAATCTCAGCAGTTCGCCGAAAAATCCGAGCCTTTCGGATTCGGTCCCGACGCGTCCGTCGGTGCGGCGCTGGGCCTGGCTCGCTACGTCGAAGAGTTCTTCGTCGCTGGCGGTGGCAGGGAGTTCCCAAACCTTCCAGGCTTCCTCGCCGCGTCCCCCTCCAGCGGGGTCGCGGAGGATGCTGTCAATGCGGATCGTGTCGCTTCCACGCAGCCGTTCGATTTTGAGGTGGCCGGTGTCTCCGCTCAGGTCTATCCGTTCGATACGCATGGTCGTGTTCCTTTGAAATCTGGTTTCGTTGTTCTGTTTGTCGTTGGTCGTTTTCATCCACGCCTTCCTTATTTATTATCGCATGTACATAATACAATGAGTTTGCGGCGCATCAAGTTGAATCCATATTTGGTTCGTGGTTTTTTCATGATTTTTCGCTGCTTTTCAGGGGTTAACATGGTGAAGCTGTACGTCTTCCGGGACCAGCGTGATTTGCTGGCCGTCCTGGACGAGTTGGCCGTTTCGGTAGGCCATCACGCAGGTGGAGCCGTCGGCGACGCCATGCACTTTGCCGGGCAAGCCTTCGGGGAGACTGGCGAGGTAGCAGCCATCAGGATCGTAGCCGAAGCACAGTGGCCTGCCCCGGCGTACTATCAGCAATCGCGCTGGGTTGCGCCAAACTCCCAGAATCGCCTGATCGCCCAAGGTTTGGTTGGCCGTCCATGCGGCTCGCTGCGCGACGGTGCCGGAGCAGCGTTTCATCAGCAGGCCGAGGATTTCGCTGTCGCACTGGCTTTGCGGATGCAGGCTGTAGTGGCGGACCAGATGGTCGTGGTTGAAGACGACGCCGTTGTGGACGATTTCGCCGCGACCGGCGGGGTGGGGGTGGTTGTTGCGGTTGTCGGCGGGGGAGCCGTGCGTGGCGAAGCGGCAGTGGCCGACGAGGACGACGGCGTTACGGCATTGCTCAAGGTCGTCGAGATAATTTTGCGCCGGGCCTTGGCGTTTGTATGTGTGAATGATGCCGCGATGGTTGAGCCAGGCGAGGCCGAAGGCGTGTTCGCCGCGTGTCTGCGTCCGCAGCGCCAGGCGGCGAAGTCTGGCGATATCCGGGCCTTTTCCTTCGCGTGTAATGAATCCGAAAACTCCGCACATGGTCATCTCCTGTTTCAAAAATCCCTGTTCCAAAAAGCCCGGAGCCATCCGCTCCGGGCGGGAGTAAAAAAATCTGCTTTAGGCTTGGGCGTCGTATTTCGCCGCCAAGCGTCGGAATTCGCTTTTGATCTGGTCTTGCGGGATGATGTCGCTGATCCAGCCGTATTGGGTGCCGTTGTGGATTCGGGCGTATCCCGCGCCCCAAGCGAGGTATCCCATCAGGCGTTCGGCTTCGCTCGCGCCTTCGCCGGCTTTCTTCCAGCCGCCTTTGAGGGGTTTGGGATTCCATGTTGGCGTCCGCTTGGCGTTGATCGCCCGTTCGACCAATCCGAGGCAAACCTGAATCCAGCCGATCACCTTGACGGCGCTGGTCGAGCCGGAGAAGACTCTGAACTCCACCGTATCGCGGCGTCCGTTGGCGAGGTTGGTCAGGTTCAAGGCGTGGTAGCGGCTACGGTCGAGGGTTGGTTTTGCTTTCTTGGCGTCCCCGTATTTGCGGACCCCGCCGCAGTACATCCCGCGTTCGCGGCTCTTGGTTCCGGTGATCGCGTAGAGGCCTTTTTCTACGTAGGCGACGATGGTCACCAGTCTGGCCAAGGCGTCGGCGGGAAGACTGCGGGGCCATCCTACGTGAGCGTGAAATCCCGTACTCGCGTTCACTCGGAATCCTTTGGCTTCGAGCGTTCGCAAAACTTCGGCGACCTGTGCCAATCCTTCTGCGCCGCGGAGGATCGGGCTTACTATTTCGCAGGCCTGTCCGCCGGGTATGTTGCGGGTATCAATCGAGGCGTCGCGTTCGGCGGTCCAACCCTGCGGCAGGTACGGCACCTGAATTCCGTGGTGGTAGGCTCCGATTCGCAGTCCGTCGTTCTCGATAGTGCTTCGCGGGGCTATGGTTTCGATCTCGATTCCGAAGGTTAGTTCGCTTGCGTTCATCTGTGTTCTCCTTTATATGGTCGCATGTACATAATACAATGTGTATAGAACACATCAGGTTAATTCCATATTTAATCTGTCTTATTTCGGAGTCTAGCTATGTGAAGTCAAACGGTTGGCTGAAAAAAGCATAAAAAAGGCTCTTTGACATCTGAATACTCCTCAGGAATGTGGTCAGGCCGTCTTTGGTGAAGGCGGTTTTGATTGGTAGTCCCGCTGATCGGTGCAGATTCGCCATGCGATGCGAGCGAGTTTGAGACTGACGGCGGTGACTGCTGAGAGGTGGTGGATGCCTCGTTTGCGACGTTTGAGATAATGGCGTTGCAGCGGTCCTTTGGATCGCACCGCGACGAAAGCCATTGTCCACAGGGTGTGCCGCAGATGCGGTGATCCACGCTTGGAGATATGTCGGCGTGACGCTTCAAACTGTCCAGTCTGGTAACGTGTCACGTCGAGTCCCGCGAATGCCACGAGTTGCTCGGGTGTTTTGAAGGTGCTGATGGGATCGGTTTCGCCAAAGAGGCTCACAGCGCGGATCGGATTACTGCCGGGCAATGTCAACAAGTATCCCGGCAGGCGTTCGCAAAGCTCGGTGATTTTCCCTTCGAGTTGCTTACGCACCAATGTTGTTGCGTCGAGCTGATCGAGCAAGGTGCGAATGCCAACTTGCATGCCTTCGAGTCCTCGTCGCATGCCGATGGACACTTGTGCCGAGGTACGGATGGCTGCTGCCTCTGTAGCTCCGAAATGACCGTGCGAAGCTTTTCGCAGCAGTTCGGCAAGCGTTTCATGGTTCATGGTCAGCAGGTCTTCTGGCGTTGGTGCGGCACGCAACAGTGCTCGACCAGTTGCGCCCAGCGGCTGACTCATGTAGGTCTCGAACTCCGGCCAGACGCATTCGAGCCTGGAGTGGATGAGTAGTTTGATACGTGTCCGCTGTTGGCCCAAGGTGTACCAGAGTCGCGTGAGCTGTCGGCATGTCATGGCCAGGTCGTCGGGAATCAGCGCGGGCTTTCCCTCGCCGTTGCGTACCAACGTGGCGATGTGGTTGGCATCGCTGGTGTCGGACTTATGCTTGCGGATGGCGTTCTTGATCTGCTGTGCCGATTGCAGGGGATTGAGCACCTGCTGGGTGTAACCCCAGCGTTGAAGTTGGTCATGGAGGGCAAACCAGTAATGCCCGGTGGCCTCCATGCCCACCAATATCGGCGCACCGTCGACAGCCTCTTGCAGGCGTTGATGCAGGCGTTTTAAGCCTTCGGCGTCGTTGGTGAAGGCCAGCGTTTTGATCAGTGGCTGTCCCTGTGCATCGAGCAGGCAAGCGACGTGTTTGCTCTTGCCAACGTCGATTCCACAGAAATATGCAAAGCGTTGCGACATGCTTATTTTCGACATGAATAGATTCCTTTATGCGTGCTTCCATCGGCAGCCCCATGTCCTCGCTCAAACTCGCGATCTCATACGTGATCCGCAGCGTTGGCTCCCAGAGGGAGGCCACCTGCAACTAGCTCATACGCGACGCCTTGAGAAGGCCAGGGCGTGACAGTCTCCAAAACGCGGCTGATACCGCAGATTCACGGGGCGTCACCGATGCCCTGATGGATGCTCCGAAAACGTTAATTGGTCTTGACGGTAAATGCGTTGACAAGCTGCTCGATGCCGACGCACTGGGCGGTGAAGTCCGGTGCGTCGTGATTCACGGGCAGCAATTGATAAAAGCCGTTGGGACTCGTGACGCTGTAAGGATCGAAGAGCAGCAGGCCGAGTTCGACGAGCCGATCTCTCGCAACAGTGAAGGCTTGTGCATCAAGTCCGAGCAGATCGCTGATGCGCTCTTGCCTGTAGAACGACACACCGTTTTTATCCGCCGCCAGCGTGAGGAACAGATAAAGACTCTGCTCCTGCGTGGTCATCACGGCGAGAAAACCGTTGCGGAGCAAACGATGGTCGATCCAGGCAAACGATCCCTGAATGCGTCTGAGACGCTTGGGATCAGGAACGTGGTAAGGCGTTTTGGGCATGACGAGTTCTCCATGCGACCGGTTCCGGCGGCTGCTTTTACAAAAAGTTTTCAGCCGCTGATTCTGTCGGTCAATGGACCCACCCGTCGCTCCCCTCCACGCGACAACTTGAGAAAAACGAGAAGAAAAAAGAGATTTTTGCAGAAAAAGTAGAGTCATTGCAATTCCTGAGGAGTATTCGCGCCGCCGCGCCAAGTAGAAGTTGAAGAAAATTCAATTGCTACAAAGCACTGTGCGAGAAGTAGATAAAGAAGAAACCGCAGTCCCGAAGGACTGCACTAACCTAAGTCCTAACGGACTGCAATATATGAGATTCATAACGGTGAGCAATGTCCCAACAGCCTCCCCTGCCCCCGCATCCGCAAAGGTGGCAAATCCCGCTGCGCTCACGGCGGCGCAGTTGGCGAGGGCGCTGGGGATCGCGGAGGAGCGGGTTCATCGGCTCGTGGCGGATGGTGCGCCGGCGGCGGCGAACGGGACGATTCATCTGGTGCATTTTGCGGCGTGGCTCAATCGGAGACTGAAGGAGCGGGAAGGAGGGGGCGATGGCGATTGATCCGGCGAAAATTTCGCAGAGCGAGTTGTTGCAGTTGATTAACGGGACGCCGCAGGGAACGGTGTTGACGCGGTCGCGGCTGCGCAGGCAGATGGATGCGGGGGGGATTAAGTTTGGCGACGGTACGCATATGCATCTGGTGCGGTACGTTCGCTGGCTCGTGGAGCAGCTTGAGCGACCGCTTCCGGTAAGAACGGACTACGCGGAAGCAAAGAAGAGGCAGGCGTTGCGGAATCGCAGCGCGACGAAGGCGGCGCAGGATATTTATCCGGTTCCGCAGATTGAGAGTTACACACGCCGAAAGGAATGCGGGGAATCGTTCCGGGCGTTTTGTGAGACGTATTTTGCGTCGGCGTTCCACAGGAATTGGTCGGACGATCATTTGCGGGTGATCAGCCGAATCGAAAAGGCGGTGAAAGAAGGCGGGCTGTTTGCTTTCGCTATGCCGCGTGGCAGCGGGAAGACGACGCTTGCGCGTTGCTCGGCGCTGTGGGCGGTGCTGTATGGCTACAGGCCGTTTGTGTGTTTGATCGGGGCGGCGGATGATCGGGCGAAGGAACTTTTGATTCCGATCAAGAAGCACATGCTGGAAAATCCGCTGCTGCTGGCGGATTTTCCGGAGGCGGTTCATCCACTGCGGGAGTTGGAGAATAGCTCGAAGCGGCAGCTTCAACAGCACATCGAAGGGCGTTTGACGCATGTTCACTGGGGACAGGAAAAACTGGTCTTCCCGACTATTGAAGGGGATCACTTGCCGTCGGCGCTGCGGGAGGATGGTTACGATGTGAGCCCGTCTTGCGGCTCAATCATCACCACCACCAGCTTGGACGCCAATATGCGCGGGCAGCAGCATACCCGTGCGGATGGTTCGATTATTCGTCCGTCGCTGGTTTTGTTGGACGATCCGCAGACACGGCAATCGGCGGCGTCACCGACGCAGACGAAGCGCCGGATGGAACTGCTCAACGGTGATGTGCTGGGCATGGCCGGTCCCGGTGAGCAGATCGCGGCGGTGCTGACCTGCACGAAAATCTACGACAACGACCTTGCCGACCAGGTGCTCGACCGCCAGAAGAACGCCGAGTGGGACAGTGAGTGTACGAAGCTGGTGTATGCGTTCCCGAACGATGAGAAGCTGTGGGCCGAGTATCGTCACATTCGGGAGCGGCAGGGACATGCAGCGGCGACGGCGTTCTATCGGGAGCGTCAAGCGGAGATGGATGCCGGGGCACGGGTCGCTTGGGCCGAGCGGTACGATCACAAAACGGAGGCGTCGGCGGTTCAGCATGCGATGAATTTGAAGTTCAAGGTCGGTGCGGAGGCGTTTGCCAGTGAGTATCAGAACGAGCCGGTGATGGAACAGGTCAACGACGAGTTGCTCACGCCGGAGCAGGTCTGCGCGAAGGTGAATGGCTACGAACGCGGCGTGGTTCCGGCGGCTTGCACGAAGCTCACCATGTTTATCGACGTACACGACCGGCTGCTATTCTACTGCGTCTGCGGCTGGCAGGAGGATTTCACGGGCTACGTGGTCGATTATGGAACTTTCCCACAGCAGAATCGGTCGGGGTTTACGTTGGCCAACGCGCAGCAGACGTTGGGGCGGACGTTTCCGGGGAAAGGTAGCGACGGTGCGATCCACGCCGGACTCGAAAAACTCGTCTCCACCTACCTTGCTCGGAATTGGCAGCGCGGTGAAGGACTGATGAAGATCGACCGGGTGCTCGTGGACATGGGGTACAAGCCCGGCATCGTCGCGGACGTGAAGCGTAAGGTGGGGGGGGGTGGAGGGGGGGGGGCGATGATGGCTTCAAAGGGACTGGGTATTCGTGCCAGCCGCAAACCGCTGTCGTCATATTCGCGGCATCCCGGCGAAATTCACGGGCATTACTGGTACGTGCCCAATGTGCGGAAGACGGGGGAGTTTCCGCATGTGCTGGTGGATGTGAATTATTGGAAAACCTTTGTTCACGCGGCGATTGGGACGGCGGCGGGGGATCGGGGGTGTTTGAGTCTCTTCGGTTCCGACGGGCGTGAGCATGAAATTTTCGCCGAGCACGTCGCTCATTCGGAGACGTGGGTGGAGACGATGGGGATGGGGCGGGTGGTTCATGAATGGATGGCGAGGCCGACGCGACCAGACAATCACTGGTTCGACTGCTTGGTGGGTTGCAGCGTGGCGGCGTCGCTGTGTGGTGTGAAAGTACCCGGCGAAAGTGCCGCCGCCCGTACACGTAAACGTTATTCGACGGCTGATTTACGGAGGAACAGTTGATGTCGTTGCTTCCGAACAATACGCGCAAGGTTTGGCCGTCGCTGCCGGAGGAGGGTGAAGAAAATCGCGGAATGGAATGCCGCAAATGTGGGTGTCGACATCTCATCGTGTATTGCACACGCCAGTCCGTCCGGATGATCGTTCGCTACCGCCGATGCCGATATTGCGGACAGACGATGACTACTTGCGAACGTCCGGTTTCATCGGAATACAATTCTGTGGGTATAACATGAGTGGGAGGTGATTTATGACAGCCAGAAACCGTTACGGACTTCTTGCGATTCTTCTCATGGGGGGGCTGCTGATCGCATCCTACTGGTGCCGCGATGGTAGCGTTCCGACGATCTCGCCCGAAGAAGCTCGCCAGCGTTTGGCCACGAGCAATGCTATTCTGGTTGATGTTCGGACTCCGCAGGAGTTTTCGCAGGCTCATGCGGAGGGGACGGTCAATGTACCGTTGGCGAATATTGAAGCGAATTCTTTTGACGAGGAGCTTTTCAAAAATCGCGAACTGCTTCTGATTTGTCGCAGCGGCAGGCGAAGCGCACGGGCTGCCGAGTTGCTGCATGCTCGTGGTTACACCGTCTTCAACGTCCGTGGCGGCATGCAAAAATGGAACGCCAACCCCGGTAGTTAGACGCTCGCCCAACTTCCATCGTCTCCGTTTTTTTGTCGTATTGATTCATTTCCATAATTAACTTTTGTACTACATATGGTACTTTTCTGACTTTTTTTCAGAAATCTTTCCATTTTCACAGAAGGTTTTCCGCTCGCGCCGGTAAGTAGTCAGGGAAAGGACCGCGCGATGCACGAAGACTTGAAAGACATCATCAAAACCAATTTGTCCGGACCCCGTCGGGCGAAGGGGGACAGCGCGGAGGTCGAACAGCATTCACTGAAGGATTTGATCGAAGCAGACAAATATCTCGCGGCGAAGGAAGCGATGAAAGACCCGTCCAAGGGTTTTAAACGAGTCAAGATTGTTCCCCCTGGCACAGTGTAAGACAGACGGATAGGTGCAGTGCATGGGTTTCTGGCCCTGGACAAAAACCAAGCAGGTCAAGGCGGCGATCAAGCAATCGCTGTTTGTGCGCGGGCGATACGACGCCGCGCAGACCACGCCGGACAACCGCAAGCATTGGGCGGCGGCGGATGGGCTTTCGCCGAATGCCGCGAATCAGCCCAATGTTCGCAGGGTGCTGCGGAACAGGGCTCGCTATGAAGTCGCTAACAATTCTTACGCTCGCGGGATCGTACTGACGCTTGCCAATGACACCATCGGGACCGGGCCGTGCCTGCATATGCTCACCGAGGACAGTGACGTCAATACGCTGGTTGAAGATGCTTTTGAGCAGTGGGCCGAGGCGATTAACCTGGCTGATAAGCTGCGAACGATGCGGATGGCCCGTGCGGAGTCTGGCGAGTGTTTTATTCTGCTGGTGGCCAACCCGTCGGTCGATTCGCCGGTGAAGCTCGATTTGCGTTTGATTGAAGCGGATCAGGTTGCCACGCCATCGCAAACGGCGTCCAAAGTACAACTCGATAACATCACCGACGGGATCGTTTACGACAAATACGGCAACCCCATCCAATATCACATCCTCAAGAATCATCCCGGTGAACGTGGGATAGGAGGGGAAACGGGGGGGGGCAAGAGCGATCCGGTTCCGGCGGCTTCGATGATCCACTATTACCGTGCGGATCGACCGGGGCAGAACCGGGGCATTCCGGACATTACGCCGTCGCTGCCGTTGTTCGCGCAGTTGCGACGTTACACGCTGGCGGTGATCGCTTCCGCTGAGAGCGTGGCGAACATTTCGATCCTCATGAAAACCAATGCGCCGGCGGGTGGAGAAGCCGCTGAGGTCGAACCCATGACGGAGATGGAGTTCGTTCCGAACATGGCGGTCTTTACGCCGGAGGGATGGGAACCGTCGCAGTTGAAAGCCGAGCAGCCCGCTACGACTTACGATATGTTCAAGCGGGAAATCCTCAACGAGATCGCGCGTTGCCTGAATATGCCGTTCAACGTGGCGGCGGGGAATTCATCGGGCTACAACTACGCTTCGGGACGGTTGGATCATCAGACCTACTACAAATCCATTCGCGTCGATCAGGAACAAATCGGGCGTGTGGTACTCAATCACATTCTGCGGGTCTGGATCGAGGAAGCGATTCTGATTCCGGACTTCCTGCCATCGTCGTTGAAGAGCACACCGTTCAGCGAGATTGATCATCAATGGTTCTGGGATGGGCAGGAGCACGTCGATCCGAACAAAGAGGCGAATGCTCAGGCTACTCGCCTGCAAAACAACACCACAACGCTTGCATACGAATACGCCCGTCAGGGGCGGGACTGGGAAGACGAGCTTCGCCAACGGGCGAAGGAAGTGGCGTTGATGAATGAACTCGGTTTGACCGCGGCGCAAATCGCGCCGTCATCTGCAAAACCTAAAACGGAGACGAACGATGAACAAAATTCCTCAAAACGAGCAGCTTGAAGCGGGACCGTTGACGTTGACAGCGAGCTTTCAGATTGAGGCTGCGGCCCCAGGCGTGGAAGCTGGTGGTGCGACGCAAGGGGGGGGGCTGCCGAAGTTTCGGATGGTTGCTTATACCGGCGGACAGATGCGACTGGCTGGTTGGCGACAGCCGGTGATTGTGGATCTGGCGGGCTTAACTATTCCCAATCAGAACCGACCCATTCGCTTCGGTCATGATGCAGCCGCCGGCGTCGGACACACCGATGCGATCCGTGTTGAAAACGGACAGCTTATTGCGACGGGTGTGGTGTCGCGAGATACGGTGGCGGCGAGGGAGATTGTGATTTCGGGCAAGAACGGATTCCCGTGGCAGGCATCCATCGGCGCGAGCGTCGAGGAATTCGAGTTTATCAAAGACGGCCAGAAAGTCAGTGTGAATGGACGGTCGTTCGATGGTCCCGTGAATGTCGTGCGTAAAGCGACGCTCGGTGAGATCAGTTTTGTGGATCTGGGCGCAGACGGCAACACCTCCGCGAAGGTTGCCGCGAATCGCCCACAGCAGGAGACCAATGAAATGCACAATGCGCAAGCAACCGTCACCGCAACCGATCCTGCTCCAGCTTCGGCGATCCAGGCGGCTCCCACGTCGATGACGGCGGACATTCGTGCGGAGGCTCTTGCTGAAACCAACCGCATCGCCGCCATCCGTAGGCATTGTGCGCCGTCCGCTCCAGGGGGACGACATTTTGCGGACATCGAAGCACAAGCGATTCGTGAGGGATGGGACGCCACGAAAACCGAATTGGAAGTTCTGCGAGCCAGTCGACCACCCGCTCCGCTGCCCGGTGCTGTTCAGGCTGCTCCGCATGGATTTTCCATCGCTGCTCCTGGACCGGTGACGCACGATGTGCTCGCGGCGGCGTGTCTGCTGTCGGCGGGGATCAGCAAGCCCGAAGAGCACTACACCGAGCAGACGCTGGAGGCGGCACAGAAGCGGTTCCGGCACGGGATCGGGCTGCAGGCGTTGCTCCTGGAAGCGGCGATGGCCAACGGTTATACCGGCCACAGTTTTCGGTCCGATTCGCACACGATTATGCGAATGGCTTTCGCATCGCGTGATCAGGTGCAGGCGGGGTGGAGCACCATCGACATCGGTGGCATTTTGTCGAATGTTTCCAATAAGTTTCTGCTCGAAGGATTTTTCAGCGTCGAACGTGTGTGGCGGAATATCTGCGCCATCCGTAGCGTCAACGATTTCAAAACCGTGACTTCGTATCGGTTGATCGGCAAGGATCAATACGAACTCGTCGCGCCCGGCGGTGAAATCAAGCACGGGACGCTCGGAAATGAAGTCTACACCAACAAGGCCGACACCTACGGCCTCATGCTCACCATCGACCGACGTGACATCATCAACGACGACCTCGGAGCGATCACCACCATCCCCCGTAAGTCCGGACGCGGCAGTGGTCTCAAGATTAACGATGTGTTCTGGACCGTCTTCCTGAACAACGCGATGTTCTTCTCTGTCACGAATAAAAATCTGCTGACCGGACCGGACACGATTTTGAATATCGACGGGCTGACCAAAGCGGAAGTGGCCTTCATGGAGCAGACTGACTCCGATGGCAAACCCATCGGTCTGATGCCGTCGATCATGCTGGTGCCCACGGCATTGAGCGCAATCGGCACGCAGCTCTACAAGAGCCTCGAACTCCGCGACACCACCGCCAACAGCAAATATCCCATCGCCAACCCGCACCAGGGCAAGTACCGCGTGGAAGTCTCGCGCTATCTGTCCAACGCACTCTACAAAGGCAATGCGAGCAGCAAGGCGTGGTATCTGATGGCTGATCCCAACGATCTACCGCTGATCGAGGTCGCGTTTTTGAACGGCCAGGAAAGTCCAACCATTGAATCGGCGGAAGCTGATTTCAATTACCTCGGCGTGAAGATGAGGGGGTTCCACGACTTCGGCGTCAACTTGCAAGACCCGCGGGCCGGGATTCGGAGCAAGGGAGAAGCGTAATGGAAAGAGGTGAAGCTGTAGACCTCAGGCAGTGGGCACTGCGGTCTATGGCCCTCCCCGTTTCCTTCAGCTTTCAGTTTTCAATCAACAAACTAACACTTTGAGGAGTTCTCATGGCGATTTTTGTTCAGAACGGTGACAACATTGATTACACCCCAAGCGTGGATGTTCCCGCTGGGGCGGTGATTGTGCAGGGGGAATTGATCGGCGTGACCAAACGCCCAATTCCAGCCAATACGCAAGGTAGTCTTGCGGTCGAAGGGGTGTTTGAGTTTCCGAAGGCGACGGCTGCCGGTAGCGCGATTGCCGTAGGCGTCAATGTGTATTGGAATGCGACGGCGCAACAGGCCACGGTCACCGCCAGCGGTAACAAACTGATTGGCAAAACCATCAAAGCGGCGACGGATACCGACGCCACGGTGTTTGCACGATTGAGTCAGTGAGGAGACAGATATGGCTGATCTCCTGCAGAAAGGCATGGCCTGGCTGGAAGACCAACGGACGAAGTTCATGACTCAGTCCGTGGTCTACCAGCGGGGGGAGGATTCGGTGGAAGTGCCCGCGACTATCGGCACCACGACTTTCAACATCGACGATGGCGGTGGTGCTTTGCTGCGGATCGAAAGTCGGGATTACCTGATTCTCGCGGCGGATTTAGTGATCGGTGAAACGCCGATCCTGCCGAAGCGTGGTGATCGCATTCGGGAGACCAGTGGTACACAGGTGTTTGTCTACGAAGTCGTCGGCCCCGGTGATGAACCCTGCTGGCGATGGAGCGATGGATACCGGCAGACGTTGAGAATTCATACGAAGCAAACGGATATGGAGGTAGCCTCATGACGCCAAACAACTGTCAAGACGGTCAATACGAACGAATCTGTCGTCCGGAATTTTTAAGTCTACACAGCAAGCTCGACCGGCTAGATGACGCAATCAGGGGGAACGGAAAACCGGGGATCAATTTGCGATTGGAGCTTCTGGAAGCCGCCGCCGCTTCCCGTCGCAGACTTACGTGGATCGTTATTGGTGCGTTCGTGAGCGCCGGCGCTTCGGCGGTCATGCAACTGGTTCAGTTCATCGGGAGACAGTGAGCATGCCATCGCTGGTGATCTGTATTGCCGACGCCGTTGTCGCGGCGATCAAGGCCGAACCGCTCAAACTCGATGCGGTACGGGCGTATCGGCCTGAGTTCGAGTTGCCGGAACTCAAGACGCTTCGTGTGTCGGTGGTGCCGCGAGGTATTGAGATCACCAGTTCGGGACGGAACGCCAACCAGCACGATGTGAGCATCGACGTGGCGGTGCAGAAGAAAGTGGATGCGGGCGACCAAGAGGAACTGGATGGCTTGATGACGGTTGTCGAGAAAATCGCCGACTGTTTGCGATTACGACGTTTGGAATTTTCCGGTGGATCGGGGGGGGCGGCGGTGTGGGTGAAGACGGAGAACGCTCCGATCTATTCACCGGAACATTTGGAGAGCAAGCAGGTTTTCACCAGTGTTCTGACATTAACTTTTCGTACCGTTCGCTGAATGTTGAGGATTACATGAAGAACTTTGTCATGTTACGTGTCGATCTTTCTGCGGAATATCAGCCATTGTCGGCGCAACCTTTGGTGGCCAGCGTGGACATCAATGTGTCGCCGACGAATACCGGGCCGGTGTTTTTTCGTGGGACCGATGGCAAGGATGTGCCGTGGACTTCGCTTGGGGAATGGCATCACCTGCCGTGCGTGAACCTTGCGGAGATTTTCGTCAAGGGAACACCTGGTGATGTTGTGACCGTAGTGGGAGGGACGTAATCATGAAACCTTACGGATTTGGATTGTGTCCTGAATCGGGGAGCGGCGGTGGCGGCGGTGGATCGGGGGGGGGACTGTCGCAGGATCGGGATATTACGGTGATGGTGCCGTTTCCGAGTAACACCAATGTGCCGATGAACGTGCAGGTCGAGTTTGCGCTGGATGAGGATTTCAAAAATATCATTCTCGTGCTGGATACGAAAACGGCGTCGCCGCAGCAGTTGGAACTGATCAGGGTTTTTGATGGCGAGGGATTTTTATTCTGGAAGGAGATCGGCAACGGCGGGCTGATGGCACCGTTCCGTGGGCAGCCTTTGATTATCAACGCACGGGCATTGATCGGCAGCAATTTCAAAGAGGCGTTTTACCGCTGGAAATTCACCCAAGCCGGTGAAGACGACACCAATGTAAAAGGCGGCATCTTTGTAGGAGCACTGCAATGAGCTTCTGGAAAAGCACACTGGCTGTTTTGGGGCTGGCGTTGACGATGAGTTTGTCGGCGTTGCTGGCTTGTCCGACTCCGATTGCGTTTGAGAAGAACTACCTGCACATGATTAACAACCATGTGCATACGGTCAACGATGGTGTCTATCACAATGGGTTTACCGCAAATCTTCCGGTGACGATGCGGTACTTTACAACGCCGGCGCAGTTATCCAAAGGTAGTCCGCTGTTACCGCTGGCCGATCTCATTATGGAATACAAGGTTCGGACGCCTCCGAATGCGTACCCGGTAGAATGGAAAGTGGCTGCAAGGATTCAGAATCAGGAGTGGAATCCGGACTTTCCGAAACGATCCATCGCTTTGTTTGGAATTGATAGTTTCGATCCGCCGGAAGCGAAGCCCGGCGATATGGTCATCATGCGTATCTATACAGCGACCGTCACGGTGGAGGGCGTCGTCTACGAAAACGGAAACAGGACGGAAAACCCCGACGTGAATGGCGACGACGCCGTGACTGGCCTCCCCACAACATGGCATCCCAAAGATATCGTCGAGTTTGTCATCGCCGAGCGGAGGAAAATGCAATGAAGAAAATGATTGCAGTTTTAGTTTTGGCGTGTAGTACGGTTGGCTTCGCTCAGACGACGCAGCCTGTCTTTACGCCACAGACGCCTACGTTCACGCCGACCGAAGCGGCGTTCTCTGCGGCAACGCCCGCATCGTTCTCGACTTCGAGCGTAACGTTCTCGGAGACCACGTCGCAATTTACGCCGTCGAGCGCTGTGTTCGAGGCGACCGCACAAATCGAGTTTACGCTGTCGTCTGTGAAGTTTTCCCGTAAGCTGGCGGACTTCACAACGAGGTCGGCCAGTTATGTCGGACAGATTGCCAGCTTCGCGGCATCGCAGGCCACATTTAAGGGTTCGCCGTATAACCTCGATAATCTGGCCGAGCAGGTCGTCCGGTTCATTCGATATGCAGAAGTCTTCGGCCGTAACAGCGACATTGCTCGTCGTCGGCTCTTCCTTCCTGTCAACGTCGATACGCTCGACAAATGGGCGGCGGTTTATTCTCGCACGTATCCGCCGATAGCTGAGGTGCAGTTGCCGACCGGACTGAGGATGGTGTCGGAACTGCGGGCACCGACCAGTGATGTGGAATACGAGAATTTCACACGCGAGCTGGATTACTTCGCCGCACAAAAATACAACGCATTGCTGCTCGCCTGGTACATGCAGGACGATCCTCGGAACTTTGACAAAGCCATCACCTACGCAAAATCAAAAGGGTTCAAGGTGTGGTTCGCTTTCGGTGGTTCTATAGATGCGACAGATATCTATGCAATGGACCCGTCCGACTACTACAACAGTTTGCAGCATCTGGCGAAACAGTGTGACGGATTTATCCTCGGATGGCGGCAGACGAATCCGGGAACGGTCCTCTATGGCAACAAGCGGACGCACAACTATAAGCCCGACGCACAGTTCATCGGCTACACGCTGGCAGCGGTACGCGGGGTGAATCCGAACATCCCCGTGCTCGGCAATCTGCAATTTTTCCATTCCGAAGCATCCAAAGCGTCCGTCTGGAAGATTGTCCCCGAAGGCGTTTCCGGCATCGTCGCCTTCAACTTCGGCGTCAACACCGTCAACACAGAAAATGCCATGCGGTTCTTGAAACGGACGGAGACGAAGAAGATCGCGGTGCAGGTCATGGGTGAACGCTACTTCTATTTGACCGGACGACCGAACAACAGAACCGATGCTGCCAACCGCGCGATTTGCCGGGCTATCGAGGACAGGTACATCGCCGCCGGCGCTGCGCTCACGATTACAGACGCGGGGGACTTCAGCGATTTTTCAGAATTCACGACCGACGGTCGTGGCACCTCAGACTTGCGTAAGTCGAGGTGGAGTCAGACTGGTTCTTATGTAAAGGAACGCCAATGAAGAAATCTCTTTTGTGTGCAATGCTTGTGATGTTTGCTTTCGGTACTGTTGCTTTGGCGCAAACGACGCAACCCAGGCAGTTCGTCTGGTCAGATTACCAGAAGCTGACGGATGACTCCGAGAGGCAGGCGTGGCTTGATGCGAATACGCCGAACAGTTCGGTCAGCAAGGAGACGCGAGTCCAGTGGATTCGCGACCGGGCTTCGCTGGCCCAGTTCTTCGGTAAAGTTGACGATGCCAAGTCCTACATGGCGATGATGGATGCAGACGCGGCCAGAGTCGGCCTGAAAACAGATTCGCTGTTTTTGTTTTACAAGGTTTTTGAGCTTCGTATCCAATTCAGGGATTACGAGTTCGCTGAAGCTGTTGCGTTGACGATCAAAGATCCGAAACTGAAAACGGAAGCTCTGACCGCTCTCTATGTGGTTTCCAACAACGATGAGAAATTGCTTCCTCTGGCTGTCGCCAACAACAATCACATTCTTGCGGCCAAAAGCGCCATTCAGCTGTCTACTCAGGACAAGCTGGATGACAAGACCAGGATTCTTGAATACGGAACCATGGCGCTCAAAGGTGGCATC
Source organism: Phycisphaerales bacterium (assembly GCA_009781185.1). Classification (GTDB taxonomy): domain Bacteria; phylum Planctomycetota; class Phycisphaerae; order WQYP01; family WQYP01; genus WQYP01. The sequence continues at coordinate 71,646 of WQYP01000001.1, forward strand.
AGCGTACCTCACGACGCGGTGTTTATCGTTGACGGGCTGGTCAAGTATGCAAACGTATCGGACGCCGCCACGAAGAAGACCGTTGTGAATGCGTTGGTTGCTTTCCGCAAGACCATTCCTCCCACGAAGACGGAAAATCAATGGCTGGAAATGTGGGGCGATTTGGCGGGCAAGATTGACATGCAGGTTCAACTGCTCGAAGTGGAGATCGCCAGGGAAGCTGCGGTGAAGAAGGATGCTGCAGCGAAGTAATCAGTTGTGAACGGAGTAGCCGTGATCGCCGCCAAAGCAAAGATTAAGTTCGATGCCCAGAGGATCGCCAAAGCCGCCAAGCGTGGCAACATCACAAGTGTTGGCCACGCGGCGGCGGCGATCCGGCTGGCGGCGAGGCACTCGATCAGGAAATCACCGAAGAGGTCGCGGGCGGGGACGCCGCCGAACACACGCAAAGGTCGCTTGCGAAGTGCCATCAAATACGCCGTCGGCAAATCGCCACCATCTGCAGTAATTGGGCCGGATGTTGAAGTGGCTGGCACCAGCGGGAAGGCCCACGAGTTCGGCGGGCGATACAAGAAACAGCGTTACGAAAAACGCGCGTTCATGGGACCGGCGCTGGAAAATGTGAAACCCCGATTCCCCGCGTTTTGGAAAAATTCCATACGAGGCGGGTGATTCAGGCTGTCATTCAACACACACGCAAAACGGGAGATTCTTATGGCAATCAGGTTCGGACTTGATGCAAAGCTCTACTACTGCGTCGCCGGTATCGGCGGCTCACCGACATGGTTGGAACTGACCAACGTCAAAAACGTCACGCTCTCGCTGACCAAAGGCGAAGCGGACGTGACCACTCGTGCAAACAAAGGTTGGCGGGCGACGGCGGGAACGTTGAAAGAAGGAACTATCGAATTTGAGATGATCTGGGACACAAAAGATGCCGGATTTTCAGCGGTCCAAAAAGCATACTTCGATAATTCGATTATTGGCCTTGCCGCGATGGATGGTCCGATCACCGGGACGGATTCCAATGGTAGCCAGGGGTTGTGGGCTGACTGCATGATTACCGACTTCTCGCGAGACGAGCCACTCGAAGAGGCACTGGGCGTGAAGGTCACGGCAAAGCCTACATACTCCACCAACCCACCGATCTGGAAGACGGTTGGTACAGCATAATCCCCCCCCTTTCCTCCACACACTGTTTGTATTGCGATCCCTTGCTTCTTTGGAGACATGCATGAAAACCTTTGTCGATAATGCTGGGCGAACGTGGACGGTTTCTATCAACGTGGACACCGTTAAGCGTGTCCGCGATCTGGCGCAGGTAAACCTGCTCGAAGTCATTGAAGGCAAACTGCTCAATCGGCTGATTGGCGATCCGGTGCTGTTGTGCGATGTGATTTATGCGGTATGCAAGCCGGAGGCGGATGCGAAGTCAATCAGCGACGTGGACTTCGGGAGGTCGATGGCAGGCGACGCCATTGACGGTGCAACGACGGCGTTGCTGGAGGATCTGGTCGATTTTTTCCCGCAAAGCCGGCGACAGGTACTGAGCAAGGCGCTGGCGAAACTGAGGAAGTTCGAGACGGCAGCGCTGCAGACGGTGGAGACCAGATTGGAGAGTCCGGAACTCGATCGGCTGATGCAGAAGGCGCTGGCGGGCCTCGAAAACGGGGAGGGCGGAGGGGAGTGGGGGCCGACACTGCATGGGAACTTATCTGGCAATGTTCCGGAATCCTCGGCATCAATCCCGGAAACTTCACGCTCCGCGAATTAATCGACATGACGCAATCGCGGCAGGAAGACAACTGGAACCACACCGCGGCGCTGCTCACGATGCTGGCGAATGTCAATCGCGATCCCAAAAAAGGTCGAGCTTTCAAACCTGCGGACTTTCACCCAGCACTTCCAGCACGACGCAAACACACGGAATCGAAACCAACCGCCCCGCTCAAGGGCGACATCACGGCGCTCAAGTTTTTTGTACCGAATGCATAGTTTCAAGTTTTGTGTTTCGCGTTTTTTAATTTTTTCAGGAGATCATATGAAGATTATGAAGTTCAAACTTCTCATCGCGGCGGTCCTCACGGCGGGCATGGTTGCATGTAATGGTGTGCAACTGAACGCCACCTACTCCGAGCGTCTCGATACTGCCGCTGCTGCCGCCGCCGAAAGTTACAAACGCATTCAGATTCCAGAGGAACAGGGCGGACTCACCCGCGCACAGGCCGGACAGGTGCTCGGCGGTCTCTCTGACTTCCTGCAGTTGTTCCGCGATGCCAGAGACGGAAAAGCATCACCCAGTTCCACCCCCGTCACGAAACCGTGACGACGTGAATGGCCACGGATTCACACGGATGAACACGGATGGATATTGATAGTTTTTAATGATGAGGAAAAATGCCATGTCAGATACAGCACTCAGAACTATCGTTGAACCTATCACCGAGGCGGCAGCGCAGTCGGTGCAAACAATCATTGACCAGGTGACGACGAAGTTGGGCAAAACCCAGGCTGCTACGCTTGCGCCGGTGATCGCTCAGTACGGCCCGGCATTTGTCGCGATGACCGCCGCCGATATTTGGGCGTGGATCGAGTTGGCAACCCGAGGCGATCCCTACGAGTCCTATGCCGCCATCGTTCGCAGGCTGCCGAATCAGGAACTGGCAAACGAGTGGGCGGCGATCAACCAAAAGATGCAAACGGCGAACGTTCAGAACGCGGCAGCGGTCGCGTGGCAGCGTGATGCCATCGGAGCACTACTCAAGGCTCTCGTCGCAATCGCGGCGACGCTGGTGTTCGTTTAGCGCTGCGCCGGGCAGGCAAGCGGCGGCTGACACCGCCGGATGGATTTTAACGAAAGGCATAAACATGGAAGCTGTAAGAAAAACACTTCAAGGCTGGAAGACTTACATCGTCGGCATCATTGCGATCCTCGGCGTACTGGTCACGTTCGCGGACGGCTCCTGTGAGATCGGCACCGTCATTCAGACCGTCGCAACGTCCATTCTCGCAATGACGGTGCGGGCCGGTGTGCAGAAAGTGCAAGACGCAACAGACGCGGAGTAAGTGCAGCGATGACGAGCGACTCCGGCACAATCAAGGTCTTCGCGGCGGTGCTGGGGGGGCTGGGAAGTCCCCAAACCGGCGGCATCGCCAACGCGCTCATGCAACTCGACGGTGTTCGTGTTTGGACACCATCGCTGCGTCTCGATCAGTTCCGTGCTGACATCGACCTGGCTGTTCGTCTTTTTCCGGCGAGGGAAGTGGTGCTAATCGGGCACTCGTTCGGTGGCCAACGAGTGCTCGACTCATGCACCAATCTCGCCAGCTTCAACATCCGCGTGGACTACCTCGTGCTGCTTGATCCGGTTGCATATGAGCCGCTCTGGTCGCGGACACTGGCCTATCCACATGGAAACGCCGCACCGAAAATCTGCGACATCTTCCGGGCCGCCAACTCGTTTCCTGTCCTGCCCGCCGCCGTCTCCGGTGGTCCTGATCCAGTCGTGGTAGCCAACGCCACTCACAATTCGCTGTGTCACAACCCTTCGGTGATCGCTTCTATCGTGAACCGCGTCGCGAAGTTGATGAAGGAAGGTGCGTAACCAATGGCATCGGCTCAGGGCATCAAAGCTGGCAGCGCCTTCATTGAGTTGCTTGTCAACGACAAAGCACTCGTGAAGGGCTTGCGGAATGCGGGCAAGAAGCTCAAGGCATTCGGTAACGCGGTTGGCGATCTTGGCAAGAAGATGGCCATGATCGGCACCGCCGTTGCCGCACCACTGGTGGGGTTTGCCAAGGGCTTTGCATCCGGAAGCAAGGAGCTTCAGACGCTCAGCCGGCGGACGGGTATCTCGGTCGAGGCTCTTTCGGAGCTTGGTTACGCCGCGTCGATCTCCGGTACGAACATGCAGACGCTCGAAGGTGGCATCAAGAAGATGCAGCGGACGATCTACCAGGCGGCGGCGGGCTCGAAGACGGCGACGGCGGCGCTCGCGCAGTTGGGGTTGACCGTCGATGACCTGCGAGGCTTATCCCCCGATCAGCAATTTAAGTTGATCGCCGACAAACTCACCGCCATTCAAAGTCCCGCCGTCCGTGCGGCGATGGCAATGGCGATTTTTGGTAAATCCGGAATGGACCTACTGCCTATGATGAGCCGGGGGGCGGCTGGAATTGATGCGATGCAGGAGGAGGCGAGGCGGCTTGGGCTGACATCCTCGGAAGCCAGCGTCGCTATTGGCGTCAAATTGGCCAATGCATTGAGCACGTTGTGGACCGTGCTCAAACAGCTTGGCGCAACATTGGGGGAGGCGGTGGCTCCGCTGCTGACGGACGTATCCAATCGCACCATCGACATCGTGGTCAAGACGATTAACTGGGTAAAGCAGAACAAGGAGTTGATCGTCACGATCCTCAAGGTTGCCGCCGGCGTCGTCGCGGCGGGTGTGGCGCTCTTGGTGCTGGGCAAGGCAATTGTACTCCTTGGTGGCGCGTTCACGGCGCTGGCCACTGCCGTCGGTGCGGCCTCCGCAATAGTCGGTGTGCTCGGCGGCATCATCGGCGGGCTTCTCTCCCCCATCGGTCTGGTAGTGGCGGCGGTGGCGGCGCTGGGGGCATACCTTATCTATGCGTCAGGGATGGGCGGGAAAGCCCTGTCGTGGTTGGGGGAGCGATTTGCGGAATTGTCGTCGTTCGCTACCGAAGCATTCGGCGGGGTCGCCGACGCCCTGGCTGCCGGTGACATCGCGCTTGCGGCGAAGATTCTGTGGCTGTCTTTGAAAGTAGCATGGCAGACAGGCATCAATACCCTCGAAACCCTGTGGACGCAATTCAAAGGTTCGTTCGTCAATATCATTCAGGGCGCATTTTACGGAGCGCTCGCCGCGTGGGAGATTTGCCGAAGTTCGCTCGAAACCGCATGGATCGAAACGACGGCATTTTTGTCGAAGGTGTGGACGAATTTTACGGCAGGCTTCCAGACGGCATGGAACTCCGCGATCAACTGGACGACGAAACGGCTGTTGGAATTGTGGAGCCTGTTCGACGACAGCTTCGACGTGAACGAAGCCAAAGGCATGGCGGATAAGGAACTCGCGGAGACGAACAATCAAATCGAGGCCCAAAAGAAACAAGCCCTTGCACAGCGCGAGAGTCAGCGGAAGCAGGAACGTAAAACTGCTGACGATGCGTACAACTACAACATGACGCAGATTGGTCAGGCTGCGATTGATGCCGAGGATAAGCTCGCAAAAGAACAGACGGAAAAGATCAAGCAATCAAATGAAGAATTGGACAAAGCGAGAAAAGAATGGCGTGACGCCATCGGCGAGGCTCGCGACAAGCGGAAGATGAAGGAATCCCAAGGCCCCGACAGGCTGGAACCGCCACCTGCCATCAGTGATTACCTCGAAGGTTTGGGGATGGCGATTGAGCAGGCGCAGAAGAAAACCATCGGCGTGCGTGGCACATTCAATGCGATGGAAGCCGCCGGTATGGGGGGCGGCGGCGTGACGGATCGCATTGCGAAAGCGACGGAAGAAACAGCAAAACACACGAAGAAACTGGTTCAGCAAGGTAATGATGATGCGGAGTTCGATTAATTATGGCGACGGTGGTGACCGAAAAATTTGAGAGCCGCCAGGCGACGATGGGTGACAATGAGTCCGTCGAGCTTGCGTACAACATCGCGGGCAGCGATGACGATGCCGAAGTTCGCGCGGCGCTCGTAGCTACTTCGCCGGTCTGGTTCTGTAACCTGATTCGCCAGAGTGCGACGGTCGAGCCTGTCGGCGAAAAGCTCTGGGAAGGCCGGGTCAGGTACGGCATGTGGCAAAAGCAGCCGCCCGCCGGTGAATCGGTTTTCTCCTTCGACACCGGCGGCGGTATGCAGCACATCACGCAGAGCCGCCAGACGGTGGGCCGTTATCCCAATAACGCCCCGGACTTCGGTGGCGCGATCGGTGTTACGCACGATGCCGTCGAGGGCGTGGACATCAGCATTCCGATCTACCAGTTCTCCGAGACGCATTACTTCCCGGCGGCGGTGGTGACGTGGCCTTACAGGGGGCAGCTTTTCTACCTAACCGGCAAGGTCAACAGCGCTTCGTTCCGAGGTTGTGCTGCGGGAGAGTGTTTGTTCCTGGGAGCCAGTGGATCGCGGCGGACACAGGGACAGAGCATCTTTGACGGCGACTGGGAAATCAGTTTTAAGTTTGCCGCGAGTCCGAATGCTACAGGGTTGCGGGTCGGCACAATCAGTGGGATCAACAAACGTGGCTGGGAGTATATGTGGGTGCGTTACCAGGACGCCGAGGATGAAAACGCCAACGAACTGATCAAGAAGCCCGTGGCGGTCTACATTGAGCGGGTTTACGACACGGCGAACTTCGCAGGTCTTGGAATTGGGAGCTGATATGGCGATGGGAGACCCAATGAGAAAGGTCCGAACCGGCGACAAGCTGCGTATCCCGGCGACGACCTTCAATGCCTTCATCGACACGACACGGGCGTTTCAAGCGTCCCAACGGAACATCAGTTCGACGCCGCAGTCGGCAACGCGCTCCAGCGGGATCATCCTGGTGCGCAACGACAGCGGCAAGGGGCTGTCGCGCTACAGTGTATTGGGGATCGAGGAGCCGATCATCACGCCCAAGGCTAAGCTCGACAGCTTCAAGAACAAGGTTGCGGTCGTGGGCAAGACGCCCGGCAAAGATCACGTCGGCAAGTTCGTCGTGCTGTTGGAGCCGCTCAAGAGCAAGGCAATCGGCATGGCGTATGGCGCGGGTATTTGCCCGGTGAAGATCGACGTGCCGGACGAAAAGACCGAGTATTTGTATGCTGACATTGCCGACGGCAAAACGGATAATTTGAAAGCCAAACGTTACGGCGCGGCGGCGATCCTCTGGCGTGAAGGTGGCACTGGCTCGCAGTGGGCGTTGGTGCGTTTGGGATTACCGATGCCGACGTGCATTTTTCCTGTGAAGTTGAAGCAGGTTTATGGCGAACAGGGCGACGAAAAGAAACCCGCCACATGGACGTATGACGTGAGCGATCCGGCGACGGACGATGTACTGGCTGAAGGTGTAAACCCCACGTCCAGCCCGCATCAGTGGAAACGTCCCTCGGTGGGTTACATGATTAAAGCCACGGCTGGCTACGCCCATTACGACAAAGACGACAAACTGGTGCTCGGCTGGATCAACGAGCAGGTCGAGCAGGCGTCGTGCGAAGACACGGGGGGGACGTACTAATGAGCATCCATCGTGGCAAAACAGTCGTGTTGGATGATGAGGATGGGAGGCGAACGGGGGTGAGGGGTAAGCGCGGGCTGTTGCCCGGCGGCAAGGGTGCCGTTTATGACGACGACGGTAACTGCGCTTTTTGTTGCGGCTGCGAACCAAAGGTGCTTGGATACTATACGACCAACTCCAGCAACCCTATATGGAACCTGAGGCCGTACCAGGGACCAGGTAAAGCGCCACCGCACTCGTATTGGCGGATTATCGAGATGGGTGCGTGTCTCTTGTATCAGCACGGATGCGTGGACAAACAAGGACGGTTGGTGGGCCTGCCGGACGAGTGGAGAACGAACTATTCCTACGACGGGCTCATGGAACTTCAAATCGGCTGCTACGACCCCAAGGACGGAATGATTCATTGGCCGGGCCACTGTCAAACGCGAACGTGGAGGGATTATATATGTTGACACTGCACAATTCGGAAATGATGACACACATGCCGTTCTTGACGCTCGATCAGGAAGGGCGCGAGGTGCTGCTGTTTTGTCAGGCCGGTACGGATCGTATCTGGAAAGCATACTTCCGCACACCAGACGGTGATGTCCGCCGTTTGCCGACGGCATTGCCCGCCGACATTTGCGAGTGTGCGCCGACGGCATGGCACGATGCGACGGGTTGGCATGTAACGCTGATCGCCGGGGGCAAAGCCGACGATCCGCTGTTCCGCTTGTACCGTTTCGACGGCCCGGCGCTAGACCGCCTCAGTCCGCCGATGGCGATTCAAGCGGCGCGGTCGGGACATATATATAAGGACAGGATCGTCCACGGCGAACCGGAAAATCTCGTGCATGTCCGCCGACCTTTGGGAGGACTGGGAGGAATGGGCGGCGGGGGCGACAAGGTGATCGAATTGCCCGGCGCGTTTATTTATTGCGTGACGTATCGCGCCGACGAACCGGATAAATTGCTGGTCAGTGGTCAGTGGCAGCAGGAGGAGGGCGAAGGCGGAATTTTTACTGTCGAATACGACTTGGCCACCGACGTTCAACGCCTCGTCACCTGCGACGACGGAAAACCCGCTTACAAATGCACGATCCTCGGCGAGACGGTTTTGTATGCTGATCGCATCGGTGCGAAGTTTGAAGACCGGCGAATCGTCCACGCAAAGTCCACACGCGGGACCAAATCGCAAATCGCCATCGCCCGTCTGCCGGGGCAGGTGACGGCATCGTCCACGGTTGCGGTGAAAGGCTGCAACTGCAAGAAGCCAGCGTCAACGACAGAAATTCCGACCACGCGCCCGTCATGTTTGGAGTGTGTCGAAAAACACCTTGGTGCGGCCTACGTGCTGCTGTCTGAATCACAGGACGGCTACGCTTACCGCCTCCGCGCCGTCGGGCATCTGCACGAAGCCGAGGACGAATCGCAGCAATGGCCGGAATTGCATAAGGCGGTGCGTACCGCTCGCAAAGCGTACCAGACGCAAGGCACGATCCCCGATTGGCAGACACTGGAGAACCAGATGACGGAGGCGAGAAAGGGGGGAAGCAATGCTGAATAAAAATTTCCGCATCACACCGTTGGACTTTCTGCGCTGCAACATCGGCTGGACATGCCCGTGGCCGACTGGTGCGTCGTGGCTGTTTATCAACGGCAAGCACACGCTGGGACCGGTGCTCATGGAGACCGCCGAGCGTGTGGTCCCGGTGCCGTGGTCCGCAAGCGCCGTCATGGCGCTGGAGATTCATGACTTTCCCGATATGAACGTGGTGCCAGAGGCCGTCGAGATTCCGCCGAACACCCAACCGACAATCCAGTGGCGATGCGTACCCGAAGCGGCACGGTATCGGCTTTACCATCGCTCGTTTTCCGAAGTGAACGAAACGCTGCTGTTGGAACTCCCCGCGCGGGCGGGGATGGATGATTACCAGATCACCTGCCCGATCCAACTGGCTGCGGGCTGGCATTTTTTCCATGTCGAAGCGATAGACGCTTACGGCAATGAGTCCGCCTGTCAGGCGTGGAATTATCGCGTGTGGGACTTGCCGCAAGCGACGCCAACGCTGGTCGTCGCTGCTGGAAGCATCCCCGGTATGTATACATTTACCCTTACTTGAGGTCCACATAGTGGCTACACCAACCGCCGATAAATTACGTGTCCATTACCCATCGAAGAACCTCACGAGCGACGGTGCGACATTGCCGCTCTGGACGACGACTGCCGGAAGCGAACTAACCAAAATCGTCGCCACATCACTTTCGCAAGCGGATGATTACTGGGCCGGAGCAGTTGGTTTTTTCGAGGGCAACACCACCACCGTTGCGCTTCAAGGGCAGTTTTTCCACGTCAAAAGTTTTAACAACGCCAACCGTACCCTTGTACTAACGCAAGATTTACCAGCGGTTCCGCAGGCCGGGGATACGTTCCGGCTGGTGCTGGGTGGTAACTATCGTTCAAGCACCGAAGTTGTGGGTATGCGCGTCGGCGGTGTGTTACCGGAATTTAAGCCGGTGGCTGGTGTGCAGGTGACGGGGGTGACGATCAAGAAAGTGTCGGCCTTCCTCGGCGCGGGTACGTTGACGGTCAATTACCGGCGTGCCCAGCAGTTGCTGTTTATCCGGATGGGAACGCAGGCATATGGCGTGGGGCTGGATGTTTCAACGAACATCACCAACGGCATCGTCTTCGCCGCCGATGGACAAGGCTTTATTCAAGTGGACGTGAACGCCGCGCAGTTAGCGACGGCGGATCGCACCGACACCTGGACACTGACCTTCCCCGAACGCACCCTCACACCTGACTACGAAGGTTACGAAACCAGCAGCAATAACGGCGGCAAAACGCGTTACCGGCTGGAGTGCGTCCGGAACACCGACACGGTAGACGCAATGGTGGACCTGGCGGTTTACACGGGGCGACCCACCGGCGCAGCAACGACCATCGCCTCCGGCCAGAGTTTGGCTTTGCTCGCGGCGGGGTTCGACGTCGCCGACGCCAGCACATGGCCAACCAGAAGTTTTTGGATTAAGAACCGAACCGTCAACAGCAACGCCGGTGATTGTCGTTACGTGATCTACCGTAGCGGCAACACGCTTTACTGCTTGCAGGTCGATTGGGCGACGCTGTCTTTCAACACGGGCACCAGCCAGATTCGTCAAGGCGACACGCTGACCGGCACCTCATCTGGCGCTACGGCCGTTGTCGATCAAGTTATGCTCACCGAAGGGAGCTGGGGCTCCGGCAACGCCACCGGAACGCTTCTGCTCAAAAAAGTCACCGGCACGTTCATCGCCAGCGATTACCTCCGCGTCGGCAGTACCAACATGGCCCGCGCCGCGGCAAATTCCATTCTCGGTCTGCGCGGATACACCGCCGTCAACTGGTCGGCGGGAAACGTCATCGAGTTAATGAGCGACGTGGACATCGGAGTCAACAAACCACTCTTGAACCAGTACGAAAACCCCGCCTCCGAAACCATCGCGCCCGCCAACGTAATTTTCAAAGACGCTTCAAACGCCGCAACCGCTCTGGCGATGGACAATCTCGCCCCCACCAGATTGCACGGCGTATGGCGGCGGGAATGGATAATGGACGGCCATCAATCCCGCGCCGGCGTCGATGCCGATACCCGTTACTCGTGGAGTTAAATCGTGCCAGGAAATGAAACAGGAGCGAATCAGTCGAACGCCTTCTCGTGGGATGTGACACAGTACCCCGGCGGCACCCGCGTCTTCGGTGCGACGACGTACAATCAAACCGAGGACTGGTGGGCTGTCTACCTGAAAGCTGGTCAGACCTACACGTTCCAAACCCGTCTGCCGACGAATTATTACCATTATCTGTATCTGTACGACCCGAACGGATCGTATATCTCCGGCACATCCTACGGCGGCGACGACGGTGGCTACACCACCAAGATCACCTACACCCCACAGCGGGAAGGATGGTACTGTCTGGTCGTCTACGGTTATTACTATTACAACGAGTACGGGCCGTATGTGCTGGAATCCGTCCCGGCTCCCAAGAGCTTTCGCACGTTCGCCGTCGCGCCGGGGCGATACGACTGGCGCGGCTCCGGCGAGGCCGAACAGGTCAGCCAGTTCAATATTCTGCGGGAACGCACGGGCACACAATCGGGCTGCCGGTACACGATCAACGCCAAGGTGATCGGTACGAGCATGGCAAGGTTCGCTCCGCGCAGCGGTCGCCAAGCTCGAATCGCCGGTCGCTTCGGTACCAACAAGACCGCCACCGTCGCCGTGGTGCCGTCGCAATTCTCGTTCCGGCATCCTTGTGCCGAGCAGATAGCGGCGGGATTCGACAAACGAGCCATCACTTTCGGTCACGAGGTGGCGCAATTCGATTGGCGTCACCCCACGGGCCTTGACGTGGTCAGTCGCTTTGACATGCGTTGTATCACGCACGGCGTGGAACCGAGTCGCCATCACGCTTTCCTGCGCGAAGGCTGGTCGATCTACGCCCGCAACACCCAAACCAACCAGCGTACCTGTCTGGGGTTCATTCCCGCCGAAGCCCAGCCGCGACAACTCGAAAATGTGCCACTTGCCGATGGCGTTTACGAAATCGAGACCGTCGCATCCCATGTCTTTTGGGATTCCGCACGGTCGCGGCAGCGAATCACACTGCTCATCGGCGAGGCGGCTCCGGTGCTCGGCCTGCCAGCAATTCAAAACCTCCGCCGAGAGATCACCCACTTCGCCACCGTCATTTATTGGTCGGTTGCCGCCGATACCATCGCCAGCGGTCTGCAATTTGGTGTCTGGTTCAGCACCACGTCCCCCGTGGACACAGCTCGCGATCCAGATCAGCTCATTCCGCTCTCGCACGGTGTCGGCAATTACCAGATCACCCGCTTCCAAACCGCCTCGGAACACGTCGCCATCGCCGTCCTTGGTGCATCGGATCGCGGTCTAGTCGCCGAACTACCCCTCCCGTGGGAAACAACCTCACCAGCGAGTCCGCGAGAGCAGTTGGCGCTGCCATGACCGCCAACCGTGCTATTGGAAACGATCTCCGTCGAAAACAACGATATCTCGAACTCGCCCGGATCGTTGTCTCGCCGTCTCCATCGCCACGCCCATGAATTCAGAGAACTCCGCGTTGAACACTCCGGGGATACCGCAGGGAAAGCGCCCGTCAGTCCACACAAAATAAATGATTCCAGCCGCCCACCCCTCGACCTTGCCCTTCAGCGGCTTCTCGGCAGCTCGCAACAACCGTAGCACTTTGTTCGCTCGTTTCTGCATGATCGGATTGGGCCACTGGAGAAAGAATCGGTCCAAATGCCGCTGACAATCCTGCTCAAATTCGAGAACGACTGGTTCCATTCAAAATTCCTTTCATATGGCTGTCTCTATTATGCGCTATTCCTGTGACGTTGCTGTGACTTTTTCGTGACTTTTCTGTGACATCGAAGGATCACACCAGGAATCGCTCTGCCCCCCTCACAATACCCGCCTTTGCAATTCAGACGTACCACACAGTTCTCTAACAATGAAGGAGGTGATTTTTGAACACCTATGGCTATGTTCGCGTCTCGACCACCGATCAACACACCGACCGCCAACTGCTCGCGATGAACGAACTGCACATCCCACAAACGCACATCTTCACCGACACACTCTCCGGCAAAGATTTTCTCCGTCCGGCGTACAAGTCGCTCGTGAAAAAACTCACCCCTGGCGACCTGGTTTACGTTCAGAGCATCGACCGCCTCGGACGCAACTACGAGGAAATCCAAAACCAGTGGCGATTCCTCACGAAAGAGCGCGGCGTGGATGTCGCCGTGCTCGATATGCCGTTGCTCGATACCCGCAACGGCAAAGACCTGATGGGGACGTTCATCGCCGACATCGTGCTTCAAATCCTGTCGTTCGTGGCACAGAATGAGCGAGAGAACATCCGCAAGCGACAGCGCGAAGGCATCGCGGCGGCGAAGGCGAGAGGTGTTCGATTTGGGAGAAGTGTCAAATGTCCCTCCGGGGATTTCGCGATGCTGATAAAACTGTGGAGGGGTGGGAAGCTGTCGTTCCCGGAGCTTTTGGCACAAACCGGCCTAAAAAAAGCCACATTTTACAGGCGTTTGCGAGAGTTTCAGGGGGGCAGGATGGCGAGATGAAGTCTCAAAAAGTACACCTTTTGATACTTCAATATCGGGGATTATTTTGCTGAAAAATTCATACAAGTCAAGCATTTTTAGGGAACTTTGGCGGAAAACGATCCGTTTCACGCCTTTTCGG
>WQYP01000002.1 GCA_009781185.1 Phycisphaerales bacterium
CGGGCGGGGGGTTTGGGGAAGGTTTGGGGGAAAGAAAAAAAGGGGAAAAGGGGGAAGGAAAGGGGATTGTGGGGGAAACGGAGACCGGGGAAAGGGGGGGGGGGGGCAGATGACGGAGCAAGCCCGTGCGGAGTTCAGAGCGTTTTACCTAGCGGGGTATGAGGAGGCGAAGAAGCAGGATAAGGGGATTGTGATGCTGGGAACAGGTAGTGGAGCGAGGACGCGGGAATTGTTGGGGGGCAATGGGCGAGATGCGGATCTGATGGCGTATGTGGACGGGCTGGCGATTGGGGATGCCGTCGAGGATGCGGCGGTGGGGAAGAAGTTGGTGGAGATGGGAGGGGGGGAGAAAAAGCCGCTGTGGTTGTTGCCGCCGGTGATGATGATGGGGGGAGCGGGTTCCGAGCCGCGACCGTCAGGGAGCGACCAGTTTAGCATCCCTACCGCACGGTCGCTCCCTGACGGTCGCGGCTCGGATAGTCAAGCGCAATTGCCTTGGGGCTTCTCGCCCGCGGCGGCGGGTTTGGCGGCGGGTGCGGCGGTGGTGCCGCTGCCGCCGCCGGCAGTGGATAGAGGCGTGACGGCACATCTGCTCGGCGGAGCGGCGTTTCTTCAGCGGGTGGATCCGGAAAGTTTGCCGTACATCGCTGTGTTTCAAGGGGGAGGCGGAGATGGTTATGGAGTGGCGGTGGTGGCGGGATTGTCGGCGCATACGGCAGTGGATGCGATGTTCCCGGCACTGGCGAAAGGGAAGACGATCGTGGTGCCGGGGGGAAGGGGGGGTGAAGGGGGGGGGTGGGGGGTGGAGGATCAGCGGCCGCCGTATCCGAATTTTGAAGTGGCGGACGATAATGAGCAATTGCGGGTGGTGGATGCCAGCGGATCGCCGGTGGATTGTCGGGTGGGGGACACGCTGTATGTGCCGGTGTCGGACCAGGTGATGTATGTGCTGGCGAGTGGGAGTGCGGAGGATTTGACCGCATTGCTGAGACAGGGGACGCGGAATCGCTTGCCGATGGTGGAGATTGAATGGCGACCCGATCCGTCAGCCCCCGGCTCTGCCGGGGGTTCAGCTGAGGGACGGGGAATGAAATTGAAGCTGACGAATATTACGACGGAGGCAATGTCGGGTAAGGTGCGTGTGATTGATCCGACGTCGAAAGTGAGGGGGGGGGTGCTTGGTGAGCGAGCGATGGGTCAGACGGCGGCTGGTCAGAGCGTGGAGTTGGAGATATCGGCGGAGGTATCAGGAGCAGTGGTGGTGGAAGTGGAAACGGAGCGTGGCGTGCAGCGAACAGCGGTGGTTTTTGGAAAAACACGCTGAAGCGTGTGTGACACGAAATGCAAACCAAAGTAGCGACCCCGCTTTGCGGGGTGGCGGGGGGTAGAAAAGTTTAGCCGCGAGCCGATAGGCGATCGCTCGGGTGCCTGTGATACGAGGGTTTGCCAAACAGGTCACGCCCCCCACGCTGAAGCGTGAACTCCGGAGGATTTGACGTGTGACGGGCGCGACGATAGCTTGCGGAGTCTTATTCACACCCTCTCAAGAGGAGCTTATTGCATGGCATCGACCAATGCCCGGAGTGCGGCGATCGCGGCGCTGACCAGTTTTAAATCCATGGCGCCACGGATCCATTTTGCGGAAACGCCGATCAAAGATATCTTCGCCTCGAATGTGTTTAATGAGGAGGTGCAGCGGGAGCGATTGCCCAAGCCGGTGTTTGAGAAACTCCATGAGACGATCCGAAATGGAGCACAGATCGATCCGGCGATCGCTGACGCGGTGGCGGTGGCGATGAAGGATTGGGCCATCGAAAAAGGGGCGACGCACTATGCGCATATCTTTTATCCGATGACCGGCGTGACGGCGGAGAAGCACGATTCGTTTATCCAGCCAACAGGCGACGGGAAAGCGATCCTGGACTTTTCCGGCAAAGAGCTTTCGCAAGGGGAATCGGATGCGTCGAGTTTTCCGTCGGGCGGACTGCGGGCGACGTTTGAGGCGAGAGGGTATACGGCGTGGGATCCGACGTCGCCGGCGTATATTTTGGAGAATCCCAACGGGACGGTGCTGGTGATTCCGACGGCGTTTGTGTCGTGGACGGGCGAGGCGCTGGACCAGAAAACGCCGTTGCTGCGGTCGATGGAGGCGGTGTCGAAGTCGGCGATTCGACTGCTTAATGTGTTTGGGAAGAATAGTCAGAAGGTGTTTTCGACGGTGGGGCCGGAGCAGGAATACTTTTTGATTGACAAGAATTTTTATTATGCTCGGCCGGATTTGCTCAATGCGGGGCGGACGTTGTTTGGGGCCAGGCCGCCCAAGGGACAGGAGATGGAGGATCATTATTTTGGGAGCATTCCGGAGCGTGTGCTGGCGTGCATGTTGGAGGTGGAGCATGAGTTGTACAAGTTGGGGGTGCCGGTGAAGACGCGGCACAATGAGGTGGCGCCGGCACAGTATGAGATGGCGCCGGTTTTTGAGACTTCGAATCTGGCGCACGATCATCAGATGTTGACGATGGAGACGCTGCGGCGGATTGCGGATAAGTATGGGTTGGCGTGTTTGATGCACGAGAAGCCGTTCGCGGGGGTGAATGGCTCGGGCAAGCATAACAATTGGTCGCTGGCGACGGTAGAGGGTGAGAATCTGCTGAATCCAGGCTCGACGCCGCATGAGAATGCACAGTTTTTGACATTTGTATGTGCGGTTTTGCGGGCGGTGGATAAGTTTGCGGGGGTTTTGCGAATGTCGGTCGCGTCGGCGGGGAACGATCATCGGCTGGGTTCCCACGAAGCGCCGCCGGCGATCATTTCGGTTTACCTCGGAGATCAGCTCAATGACATTATTGAGCAGTTGGAGAATGGCAAGCCCAAGTCGACGAAGCGTGGGGAGGACGTGTGGCTGGGGACACGGGTGCTGCCGAAGTTGCGGGATGCAGGGGATCGCAACCGCACGAGTCCGTTTGCATTCACGGGGAATAAGTTTGAGTTTCGGGCGGTCTCGGCGGGGCAGAGCATCGCGGGGCCGAACACGGCGCTCAATACGATCGTCGCCGAGTCGCTGGATTACATCGCGGGGAAACTGGAGGCGGAGCTTGTCGGCGGAAAGGAATTCAACAAGGCGTTGCATGGGGTGTTGTCGGAAATCGTCAAGCAGCATAAGCGAGTGATATTCAATGGAGATAATTATTCGGATGCCTGGCATGCAGAGGCGGCCAAGCGCGGACTGCCAAACTTCAAGACAACGGTGGATGCGGCGCCAGCGATTCTGACGAAGGAAGTAGTGGAACTCTTCGGCAAGTACAAGGTGCTCAATGAACGCGAAGTGCATAGCCGCTACGAGATCCATTTGGAGAATTACAAGAAGAGGATCAATATCGAGGCGCAGTTGATGGTGTCGATGGCCCGGACACAGATCTTGCCGGCGGCGATCCGCTACCAGGGCGAAGTGGCCGAAAGCATCGTGGCGGCAAAAACGGCGGGCGTCAACATCGGAAACCTCGGCGAACAGGAACAGTCGCTCTCCGACCTTTCCAAAACGATCGGCGAATTGCAGCGGAAAGTAACGGCGCTCGTGCAGGCGACGGAGCATGCCGCCGCGAGCGATGAGGCCGACGAAGATGTGCTGGCACAGGCGACATACTCGAAGGAAACGATCATCCCGGCGATGAAAGCAGTGCGGGAGCTTGGCGATAAACTTGAGACAATCGTCGCGGACGATCTCTGGCCGCTGCCGACGTATCGGGAAATGCTGTTCATTAAGTAGTTCGTGATGAATCAGGTGCTGGACTACCACAAGGGCGACGGATCGCGTGGGCGAACGCTACGGAACTGGGCGGTGGTGTTGGTGTGTGTGGGATGGGTGTGGACGTTGTTCGGACTATTGGCCATCCTGTTTTCGGCATTGGGCATCCGATCGATCCTTGTGACGGGGCCGGTGCTGGATTGATAGTCTTGGGCTTATTTGTACCGTTATTTTTCAACGGGGACGACGATCCCGCGGATGATGAGGTTCTGGCAGAAGATAAAGACCAGCAGCGTGGGGATGGCGGCGATGACAAGGGCGGCGTATTGGACGGATTGGTGGGCGATCTGCTGGAATTGGTAGAGCCAGACCATGATCGTCCACATTTTCCGATCGGGGATGATGATCAGGGCCATCATGAATTGGGCGTAGGCACCGGTGAAGGCGCCCAGGCCGATGACCGCGAGGATCGGCTTGGACAGGCCCATGGTGATCATCCAGAATTTGGTCCATTCTGAGGCGCCGTCGAGATCGGCCGCTTCGTAGAGCTCCTGCGGCAGACTGTCGAAGAAACCTTTAAGCAGGAAGATGGAGAAGCCGTTGGCCATGCCGGGGAGGATCAGGGCGGCGAAGGTGTTCAGCAGCGAGACGTTTTCGGTGATGATGTACGAGGGGATGAGCCATGCGCCGACGGTCACGCCAAGTGCGAGTGCAATGAAGATGCGGAAGAGTTCATGCGATCGCGGCAGGAAGCGGGTGAGCACCGTGAGTATCAGAGCGAAGGCGGCGGTGCCGGTGAGAAGGCTCCAGAGCGGGAAGGACTTGAGCAGGAGGAAACGGGGAATCATGGTGACTTCGCCTGGGAAGGCCATGGTGGCCATGCAAAACAGCAGGATGGTGTAGGTGGAGGGCAGCCTGAAGCGGGAGAGGGCGTAGGCGGCGAGGGGGTTGACCAGGAGGTTGGTGAGGACAGCGAGACCGCAGAAGATGATGGTGTTGATGATGCCGTTGCCGTGGAGGGCGATGAATCCGAGTGCGGCTTTGTAGTTGCGCGTGGTGAATTCCCAGCGGAGGTCGGACTTGTGGGCGTTCATATCGTGCCAATCGGCCTGTGCGATGGGCATGTTGAGCGGGCCGACCTTATCGCGTGGGAGGTTGTGTTTTTTTGCGACGAATTCTTCGAAGGCCTGCCGCGGGCCGTAGAGGTGGATGGCATCCAACGGACAGAATTTTTCATTGCGGATAAAACTGGCCCAGTCGACCTGGACGTATCTGGAAGTCGGAGCGGTGATGGTAAAGGGTATTTCGTCGAAGGACTTCCAGGCGGTTTCGAACTTGACGTTGTAAGCCGCGATGTCGTTTTTGTAGGTGGTTTTGAGGAAGTTGTGGTAGTTTGGAGCGAGGACCGGATTGTCTGGATCGAGGTGGATGTAGGCCAGTTTGAGTTGGGGGTTTTGACGGACGAAATCATTCCAGTTGGTTCGCTGAAGAGGTTGGGATTCAGGCGGAGCGTCCGGGGTAAGGAAAATCTCGTCGTATCGTTGGAACTTGGTATTGTGAGCCTTGTTGTAGTCTTCGATTTTGGGGTACTTGCCGCGGAGGAAGCAGTAATAGGCGCCGTCGAGGTTGACAAGGACTCGCTCGTCCGCGGGGCGCGTCTTGGCGTATTCCTTGCAGGCGAGGGTAAAGGGATCGTCCGGATCGGAGGTGCGGGTCGGATTGGGATAGGGGAGAAAAATGTGGTTCCAGTGCTTGTAGGGGAGTTTGAGATCGTCTCGGAAGGCGTTGATGTCGCCGTTGTACTTTTTGTAAAGCTGGTCGCGGAACATACGGGCGTTGCTTGCGAGGAGGTTGCTGGGGCGCACATGGCCGAGGTTCCACCAGGGGCTCAGGGGGCGCCATTCGAGGAAGTCGTCGAGAAGCTGCGGATCGACGGGGTCCGGCTTTGGTATTTTCTCCCAGTCTTCGAAGCGGTATCGCCAACTGGCCTCGAGCTGATCAACGGCGCCGTTGTACTTGCTCTCGGCATACTTCTGAAAGAGACACAGATCGTCGAACCAGAATTTCGGATACGGCGCATGAGCGTTGTAATCGGCGATGCTGGCGGTGGAACCGGCAAGCATGATCAGCAGCGGATAAATAATCGAAGCCGCCCCGAGGCTCAAAACAACGAAGAGCAGCGTGAAAAGAAGGCGCGTCTTGACGGATCGCCGACCGACTTTGCTGATCAGAGGCATGACTACTTCCTCCCCGCGGCATCGGTGGCGCCGGCAGCACGGAATTCCATTTTGGACAATCTTGTCAGGCGCATGACGGTAAAGCCGATGAGCATAGCGCCGAGGATCCAGGCCATGGCGGCGCCGGGACCGAAGCGGAGTGAGCCGAAGGTTTGCCAGAAGATGTGGAGACCGATGACTTCGGTGGAGCCGTAGGGTTGGTAGGGTCCGCCGCCGGTCATGGCCAGGACCATTTCGGATCCGCCGTGGAAGGTACCAATGATGGCCCCGATGAAGTTGATCGCGACGAGCGCCTTGATGCCCGGTATGGCAACATGCCAGAGTTTGTGCCAGATACCCGCGCCGTCAATTTCCGCCGCCTCGTAGTATTCGTCCGGAATAGTCTTGAGCGCCGCAAGATAAATCAGGCAGCCGGGCCCCATGCCGGCCCAGATGGTGGGAAGAATGACGCACAGCAGCGAAGCGTGGGCATTTTCGAGCCAGGCAATGCGGATTTCGGCGAGGTGGAATCCAAAAAAATTAATTGCGTGAACGAAGAGGTTGAGGAACTGATTGAGCAGGCCGTAGCGGCTGTAGAAATCTTTCCAGAGGAACATGACCACGGCGCCGGACAGGACAGCCGGGAGGTAATAGAGGGTGCGATAGATGAGTTTTCCGCGGGGGATTTCGGTCAGGAGGAATGCGAGGATGATGGGCGTGAAGAAGCCGAAGGTGATGTGGAGGAGACAGTACTTAACGGAGATCCAGAGCGCGTACCAGAAGGCGGGATCGAAGAGGACGTTGGCGAAGTTATCAATGCCGACCCAGGTGGAGAATCCTCGGACGTTGTAATTTTGGAAGGTGATGGTGGTCCCGCGGATGAGCGGGTAATAAGCCCAGAGCGCGATGGAGCCCAGGGCCGGGAAGAGGATGATGTAGGCGAACTTATAACGGCTGAACTGCCAGTGCCCGCGTCGTGGGGAATAATGCTGAGCCTGACTTCCAAAGCCCATACAGCGGTAGAGGAAACGATGCGGCCAGAGAGACCACCCCGGCTCCTGCAATTCGGGCTGAACGAGACTGACGGCAGGCACCTGGGTCCGAGCGAAAGTCTTGAACACTTTGTAAAACAGGAGAGCGAAGCCGACAAAAATCACCACGGCAACGGCAACGGCAACGTTGCTACGAAAACGGCGCTCCTCGGGCGAAATAATGCCCAGCATTCGCTCATTCGTCGAGGCCACGCGAGCCTTGAGAATCACGCGAATGCGGTTCTTGGCGACCTCCTCATAATGCATACGGTCCTGGTCATTCGCCCCGTAGAGGTTGTGTATCGCGGCCTTCACCACCGGGTCGTTCTTGATCTGGTCAATCGCCTGGCTCGCATACTGATAGACCGATTGGCAGCCATCGCAGTAAGGCTCCGGAATGCCCCGCTCGGTCACCTCATCGCGTGCTTCCTCCCAGCCTTTGGGAATCTGGGAAACGAATTCAGAAAAACCGGAAGAATTCAGAAGCTTCGAGGAGATGAAATTGCCAACGCCGTTTTCGACGTAAATCCGGGTGCGAATTTTGCGGGACTCCGGGCCATCGAGGAAGAAGAGGTACTTCCAGGCAGCATCGCGCCGGTAGTTGTCGTTTTCGAGTCCCGCGTAGATGCCGGTCATGCCCGCGGCGAAGGACGCCCCCTGAATGCCGCCGGGGCCCATGGGGATCGGGCCAAAACCGACCTGGGCGGGATCGGCAGAGACATCAAAGAGCCGATCGTCGATCGTGCCGAAGTTCATGCCGACCTTCAGGTTGGAGCCTTGTCGCTGCTCCACCATGACGCCTTCGAAATGGCCGTACTGGTTATCGTAAGGCTCGAGAAAAAGGCGGGCGATGAAGTAGTAAGCATTGACGGCGTTTTCGGTGTCGAAGACGCAATGCCATTCTCCCGTTTTGTCCTGCTCGACCAGACGCCCACCGTAAGCATAGAGAAGGCTCAGGGTATTGACGCCCAAAATCCCGTTGTTGTTACCGCCAGTGAACGCAAAACCGTAGCGATCCTTGGGCGGATTGGTAAGTTTCTTGGCCCACTCGAACATCTCTTCAAAGGACTCTGGTGCACGGTCCGGGAGTTCGGCTTCGATAAAGAGGTCTTTGCGGTAGAAAATGGCCGTGACCACGAGAGACTGCGGGAACATCCAGACGTGCTGATGGTGGGCGCAGGGAGCGGCCCCCCACTTCTCGAGGTAGGGACACTTCTCACCATAGGGACACTCACGGCGCATGATCGGCCAAACCGTCCGCGGAACACGATCACCAATCAAAAACTCGTCGTAGCGAGGCGCCGTCTTCAGCTTCGCAAAATAATCCTCATTGGAAAGCAGATGCCCGTCGTGAATATCAGTGCCCAGAGCGTTCTCCAGGTACTTGTCCAGCGGATAAAGAAAACGATTGGTGATATAAGTGCCCGAGCGGGCAAAGTTGATCCCCAGAACGTCCGGGGCGATGTTCCCTGCAATCTGCATCAGTGGCAGCATGTCATTTTGCGCGCCGACGATCTGCAGACCGCTGGAGGAGACGGGGCGGATGTTCGGATGGAGTTTCTGAAAAGTTTCGACGATTTCGAGACTGGTCAGGAAGCTCGGCCCATACCCGGCGAATTCGTTCACCCCCACAGCCGTACGAAGGTCAAGAGGCGCAGGAGGATCAGGCAACTCGCCGGCACGAGCAACCGTCGGCAGTAACATCACCAGACTCGCCATGAACAGAAACAGAGCGCAAAGAAAGCGGCAGGGAAAGCGGCGAGACCATGGCGAATACTGCGTCATGTGAGCTCGTACAAAAGAGACAACAATATCGAACACATACTGTAACGTCTGCCGACCATTTTTATGTCGTTTTTGGCGCAGAAATTTTCAGAACTTTTCTGTCGTGCCCCCCCCAACTTGGTACCACGACCGTAAGGGAGTGCCGGATCACGTGTTCGATTTGTGGGGATATGAATGGTGATTGTGCTTGGGTGACACCAACGTTCGTTGGAGCGCCGCGGGAACTGCCCTCTCGCTCCCTGACGGTCGCGGTACCAAGTGGAGGGTGGCCTGGCAGAAAAATGGGCAGCCCCCATGAAAAAATTGAAAATAAATATTTGCTTTTTTTGAAATTCGTGGTATGCATTAACACAGTAAAGTGCGGCCGCAAGACGGTTACGCATCACGTGTAAGCAGAGAGCAAGAGAGTGCTCCTTTCGGAATCGGCATTTTTCGCCGTTGCCAGGGAGTAATTTCGAGCTCTCTGCTTTTTTTGTGGCATGAGCGTCTCGCCCATGCGTTATGGGCAAGACGCTCATGCCACGGCATATCTTCTTTCAAGGAGTGGAGTTCATGTTTTCGCTTAAGCAACATGTTCGTCGTCACGCCGCAGTAGTTGCCGTAGGCGCCGCCACCCTCGGCCTCGCCGCTGCCTCGCACGCCGCCGATGTCACTTGGAAAGGAGGCGACGGCAATTTCAACAACACGGATGACTTTGACGGCAATGGTACCTCCCTCTCTTACGCACCACAGGTCAACTGGAATCAATCAGGTTCCCCCTTCGATGGCCTCGGCGGCAACGATAATGTCACCTTTGGCAGCACGACCACGCCCGTTACCATTATCGTTAACGGTACCGCTTCCTACACCGACCCTGTATACGGCTTTTACCAGAGCAACAACACGTTCGTGAATTCCCTCACCCTTAATGGCGGCGGATACACGTTCGAGAGCGCCGCGAATGGTGAAGGCATCGTCGTCGGCTCTTGGGCCAGCGGCGGCTCCGTTACTCAAGTTAGTGGTCACAACGTCATTAATGTCCCCCTCACTTTCAACGGCTACGGCTCTAACATCTCCAACAACAGCGTCGTGAATGTCATCGCCGGCACCTTGGAAGTCGGCACGGTTACAACAGGCTACGGCCTCGGTCCGCACTACAAAGGTCTTCAGAAACAAGGCTCCGGCCTCCTCCGCATCGGCGCCCTCTCATCTGTTGACGTCGTCAATGTGATGGAAGGAACACTCCTTCTTTCCGGCACGTCCAGTTCTACCTATTTCGTCGTCGGACAGTCCGGTACGCTCGCCGGTAATGCTACCATCTCTACATGGGGTAGTGCTGGCGTTCAAATCAGTGGCCATCTCGCCCCAGGTGACAATGGCTACGAATCGACCGATGACGGCCAAAGCGGCGTCGTCAATACCTTCGGCCAAATTGGGACCCTCACCTTTAATACTAGCGGCAAAGATTTCTCCTTCGAAGCAACCTCCAATTTCGACGTGGACTGGGACCTCGGGACCGGCGAGCATGATATTCTCCAACTCTCCGGCAACGTCGTCAACGTTTACGACGGCGCTCAAATCAACATTAACTTCATGGATGACGGCACCTTGGCGAATGGCACCTACACCTATAGTTTCGACCTCGGCGATTTCATCCAGGGTGCCGGCTCCATCGTCGACCTCGACTCAGACGGTAACCCCGGTGGCCGCGGCTTCGATTTTACCGTCACCATGCCTCAAGACTGCAGTTACGAAATGAGTGATTCTGGCTTTGGCTTCAAGGTTACCATCGATCGAAGCAATACCGTTCCCGAGCCCGCCTCGCTTGGTCTTCTGGGCTTGGGCGCCGGGCTTCTGTTGCTTCGCAGAAAGCGTTAATTCAGCGTTGGTTCGTATCAAGTAATCAATCGACGGCGGCTCTCCCAAGGAGCCGCCGTTACTTTGCCTATCCGGAAAGGCCAAACCATCAGAGCCGCAATCGTACGATTGCGCCGATAACCGCAATCTCACGATTGCGGCTCTGTAGTTGATTATTGGATGCATCCAGTAATCGGTGGCATGTCCTATTTAGCCGGTCGGGCTTGTCCACCGTTCGGTCGCCGCTCTGCCGAGCGTCACAAAATTGCAACTGAATTCTTGATGCGCCCTTGATGATTCTTAACATAGAATAAAATTTGACGGCGGTCACTTTGCAGTGTAAAGTGGTTGGAATCCAAAAGCCGATAGTAGTCATAGGGACTCTTATGGAACATTGGCAGGACGCCAATGCCACGAGATGGAGTGCACATGGTGGAGTTGCGGGACGCCCTTTCGCAGATTGCCGAGATTCGCCAGCAGATGGCGAGAGGGCAGATTTTTCGCGGGTATCGCTCGGCAACGTCGGCATTCTCAGGGGTGGTAGCGGTGGTGACGGGCGTGGTGCAAGCGATGCTACTGCCGGATGCGGTGGGGCGGACGGGAGCGTTTGCGGCACTCTGGACCGCGGCGGCGATGGTCTGCCTGATCGTCGGAGGAGCGAAAATGGTGCTGCGGACACGGCGGTCGCATTCGGCGGTGCAGCGGCAGTTGACGCTGCTGGCGGTCGAACAATTTGTCCTGTCGCTGGTGGCGGGAGGGTTGATGGCGTGGGTCTTTTGCGATTTTCTCAGTGCCCAGGCCTAGATGCTGCCGGGGATTTGGATGGTGATCTTTGCGTTGGGGATTTTTGCGTCGGCGAGACTTTTGCCGCGAGAGGTGTTCGGCGTGGCGGGGTTTTACCTGCTGGCGAGGATTGTGACATTGGTTTTGAGCGGGCGAGCGGGGGGGGGATGGGCGTTTTCGCCGTGGCTCATGGCCGGAACGTTCGGCGCGGGACAGACGGCGATCGCGGTGATTCTGTACGTAAAGTTGGAGCGGACTCGTGAATGATAAGACTGGAAAATTTGCGTATGAAGGGATCGATCGCGTGATCCACGAGAAGGCGAGGCTGAGCATCGTGGCGTCGCTGGCGTCGCATGCGGAAGGAGGGGGGGGGGTGCTCTTTGGCGACTTGAAGGAACTCTGTTCGCTGACGGATGGCAATTTAAGTCGGCATCTGACGGTTCTGCAGGAAGCGGGGGTGGTGGAGGTGAAGAAGAGTTTCAAGAACAATCGGCCTCAGACGTGGTGCAGGCTCACGGTGTCGGGGCGGAAACGATTTACGGAATATGTCACGGAGTTGGAGAATGTGGTAGCCGATGCGCTCAAGATGCAAAAAGAGCGAAGCGGAAAAGTAGGGTGGTTCCCGGTGTAAATGCGGAGTTCACGCTTTAGCGTGTTTATTCATCGAAACACGCTGAAGCGTGAACTCCAGGAGAAATGTTTGAACGGCCGCACGAGGCGGCGTTTTTTTGGCATGGAAAACTTTGTTATGTAAAGTACCTTGCAAAATAAGGGTGATGTATGAAGGTTGTGACGGCGGAAGCGTTTGGGCTTTGTTTGGCGGAAACGATCGCGACGGTGAAAGGAAGGCTGGAGGCGATGTTCGGCGGAGTTGATAGCCTTGATCGTCATTGGATTCAGGAATTGATATGATTAATCAGGTTAAACGGTTTTTGAATGGGCGGACAAAAAGTTTCGGGCATGCGCTGCGCGGTGTGGAGTATGTGGTGCGATCGCAGAAGAATGCGTGGGTGCATGCGATGGCGACAGTGATGGTAGTGGCAGCGGGGATCTGGACGAAATTGTCGGCAGGCGAGTGGTGCTGGATGATCGCGGCGATCGGGGCGGTCTGGGCGGCGGAGGCGATGAATACGGCGCTGGAGTTGCTCTGCGATGTGGCACACCCGGCGTTTCATCCGATGATCGGGCGTGCCAAGGATGCGGCGGCGGGAGCGGTGCTGATTGTGGCCGTCGCGGCCGCGGCGGTAGGAGCGTGCGTGATGTGGCCGCATGTGTTCGTGGCAAAGTGAAGAAGCAAGGAGAAATTCGAGATGCGTGTGAAGTTCATTTTGCCTGCGCTGCAGGAGGCGTTTGAGTCGCTTGCAGAGGCCAATCTCGCCGCCGCCGCGAAACGCCAAAACATCGGCCGATCCTAAATAAATCACCAGATCACCAGATTTTTGACGGTCAACAGGATGATTTTGACGTCGAGCCAGAAGCCGCGGCGTTCGACGTATTGGGTGTCATAAAGGATCCATTCCTGGAAGTCGGTGGGGCCGCGGTGGGGGGAACGGGAGACCTGCCAGAGACCGGTGATGCCGGGCTTGACGGAGAGGCGGGCTTCTCGCCAGGCGGGGCAGAGCTGGTTTTCTTCGAAGGGGCTGGGGCGTGGGCCGACGACGGACATGTGGCCGAGCAGGACGTTGAGAAATTGCGGAAGTTCGTCGATGCAGGATTTGCGGAGGAAGTTGCCGATGGGGGTGATGCGGGGGTCGCGGGCGATTTTGAACTGCGGGCCGTCGACCTGGTTGACTTTGTTTTTGCGGAGTTGCGGCTGGAGGCGGTGGGCATCACGGACCATGGTGCGGAATTTGAGGCAGCCGAAGGGGCGGCCGTTGCGGCTTTCACGCTGATGCACGAAGAAGATTGGGCCGCGGTCGTAGGCCTTGATCAGGACGATGACGGCGAGGCTGATGGGCAGCGTTGCCACAATCGCGGCGAGCGAGAAAAGGATGTCGAAGAGGCGTTTCAATATGTCGTGGAGCGGGCGATGGTGGGCGGTGGGGCCGGTGAAGTAGGCGTCGGCGGTTGCGATGGCGGGGAAGCGGCGGCGGACGGAACGGTGGGCGATTCGTAGGATGGCGTGGGCGGTTCGCCAGCAGGAACATCGGCAGGATGCCGATGCCACGTCGCTGCATTTCCAGGCGATGCCCAGGAGTTGGTGGCGAGAGGGGTGGGTGGGTGGGTGGGGGCGATGGAAGTGGCGGCGAATGCTGAGGACGTGTGCGTTTGCGTCAATAAGTAGATGTTCGCGGTAGGGGTGCGAGTTGGGACGCGGGGCCGTCATGAGCACGGCGGTGGCGCTGGTTCGGCCGTGAAGATCGGCAAGGGCTCGCAGCAGGAATTGCAGGGGAACGGTTCGGGTGAGATGAATGGCGTATTGAGAGGCGTGCCCGTTTGTCGGTGCGTGTTGTTGGTTGCCGATCGTGATGGTGGCTTGGATGTTCAGCCGTTGAAGGACGTGCTCGATCAGGGCGCATTCGGCGGCGGTTTCGGAAGCGAGCGATTCGGAGAATGTGGTTGATATGGCGGTCATGAAGATGTATTGCCCTTTCAGGGCGTGACGTTCGCGGGGGAGATGCTGACCGGGGGCGTTGCCCCGGCTACGTATGTTGACGCCCTTCGGGCGGGACATGGAACGACAGGGCAAACGCATATGGAGTTCAGAGCCGCGACCGTAAGGGAGCGACCCGCGTTATTTACGCATTGCCGCACGGTCGCTCCCTTACGGTCGCGGCTCTGATGGTCAAATGCGTTCGCCCTGCATGGAACGATTAACGACTTGACGATTTAACGACTTAACGGTTATGTATGCTGACGTCCTTCGGGTGTACATAGGCGGGACGCCCATGCCACTTATGTGCTATAAGTGTACTCATGTCGGTAATAGGTTTGGGTGTGACTGACGCCGTTGATGATGATTCTGGGGGTTTTGTTGGTGATGCGGGCGAGGGCGTCGAGGGTTTGGTTGACTTCTCGCGGGCTGGAGCGGCTGGCGCGCACGACGCAGAGGATTTCGTCGCAGGATTGCGCGATGAGCCGGGCGTCGGCGACGACCAGGGCCGGCGGAGAATCGATGAGGATGCAGTCGAAACGCTCGCCCCCTCCCCCTAGCTGAGCGAGCGCTTCGTGGAAATGGCGGCGTTGGAAGAGTTCGACGGGGTTTCGTTCGATTTGGCTGCCGGCGCCCATGATGCGGAAATTCGGGAGCTCTTCGAGAGGGCGTACGAGTTCCGGGGGATTGCCCTGGAGCAGATCGGAGAGGCCGGGGCGGAAGCCGATGTCGAACATGGTGGTGAGGTCGCGTTTGCGGAGGTCGGCGTCGATGAGGAGGACGTCGAGGCCGCTCTTGGCGATGGAGAGTCCGAGGTTGGCGGTGATGGCGGTTTTGCCGTTGCTGGGAGTGGGGCTGGTCACGAGCATGACGCGGCGGTCGGTGTGGCCGGGCGGGAGGAGGTTGGCGTGGAGGAGTCGCATTTCTTCGCCGAGGATTTTTTGTTGGAGAGGGGGGGGGCCGCTATTGTTGCTGTTGAGCACGGTGTGTGAAATGCTTCCGACGACCAGCGGCTGAAAATGCTCCGGCAGATCGTCGGCGTGATCGATCTTGTCGCGGAGTTTCATGAGGAGTGCGAGCATGCCGAAGCCGAGGAAGAGGCCAAAGCCGTTGGCGGCGGCGGCGAACTTCGGCCAGCGGTTGACGGTGGGCGTCTTCGGTTGCACCGTCGGCCCCAGCAACGTCACTCGCCCGGGCGCACGGGTCTGGTTCTCGATCTCCGCAATGCGATCGTTGTAACGCTTCAGTGCGTCCTTGGAGTCAGCGATCTGCTCCTTGAGCTGGAGAATCGGCGTGATTTTGTTGCTCAGCGTGCGAGCGTTTTCTTCCTGTTCCGCGATCACTTTTTGCAGGCCCGCGATCTGGCCGGCCAGGGCAGTCAGATCCGCGTCGGCGTCCCGGATTTTCCTGGCGCGATCCATGGCGTAGCTGGATTGATAAGACGCCCAGGCGTTCTCCTGAATCTCCTTGCGGCGGTCCGCGATCTTCTCTTCCAGCGCCTTGATCTGCTTGCGGTATTCCACGCGGTCGGGATGTTCGGGGGTGGCGCGTCGTGAGGCCAAGATGCCGTCGAAGACCATGATCCTGGTTCGCTCCGTCGCCCAGCGATCGACCTGGCTGTCGCCTTCGGTCGGCACGCTGGACTTGAAAAGGGCTTCGGTGGCGGGCTCGCGGTTCTGCATCGCTTGGCGCTGGGCCTTGAGAGCGATTTCGTCCGTCTGAAGTTTATTAAGCGTCTGGCGGGAATTGGCGATCACTTGCATGATGATTCTGCGATCGTCTTCGGTCCATGCGGCCCCCCCCCCTCCGCCGTCGGCTTCGAGGCGGACGAGTTTCTCCTGGGCGTCGCGGAGTGACTTGTCCGTGGTGGCCTGGAGCTGCTTGAGAATCTTCAACGATTTGTCGATGTTCTGCTCGTCGAGCTCGTTGCGGGAACGGAAGTAAGCGTCGATCACGGCATCGACGATCGCGGTGGCCGCCTCGGCGTCCTGGTACGCCATCGTGACGTAAATCGCCTGCATCGACGCGACGACCTGCACCTGTTCGTCGAGGTAGCGGATCTGGTCCGGCAATGCACGGAACCAGGCATACTTCCTCAGACGCACATCCTCAGCAGCGTGGGAGAGCACGAACGGACTCTTCATCATCTCGGCCTGCGTGCGAATGTATTCACTGTAGAACGGATTGGCTTCCTTGGTGCCGCTGACGGGATTGGCAATCACCGGCGAGACTTCGACCGACCCCTTGGCGACATACTGCGGCGGTACCGTCCAATAGACAAAAGCCGTCGCCGGCACAGCGATAACCGCCCAGATCAGCAGCACGACCCACCAGTACCTGTGGACCGCCGCACGAAATCGCGACGATTGCCGGCGCGCTTCAGCGGCTTCACTTGTTTCCATGGCCATGTATCCGGATCCTCCTGTGGCGTTCCACTCAGGAAGATGACCCGGGTTCGAGCGTGTGACGATGGCCGCCGTGTTCATGAATGGAACCTCGCTACGAAAGGTACGAAGTTTTGAAGGCGGTAGATGCTTCGTGTCAGTGCGATACTATTCAGCACGAAGACACGAAGATACGAAGGACACGAAAATGTTAGTTTTTAATTTTTCTTCGTGATCTTCGTTTCTTCGCGCCTTCGTGCTTTGGTCGTGGCCGGGCTCAGGATGCGGGAGAAGGCTTCGGAACCGGGCGGGATGAAAGCGTCGCGGAGTGCGACGGAGCGTCGGACCAGCGAGTCGGCGCCGACGACGGCACGCGTGCTGATGACGATGGGACCCAGCAGAACGGCGCCTTGTTCGATGACGGCGCCTGCGTCGATCCAGATATTGCCGCGGAGATAGGCGTTTGGACTCACCGTTGCCGTTTCATGGATGACGACATGCGATTGTTCCGTTGGTACGCTGAAGCGTGAACTCCGGAATCCGGCGGGCGGATCGGCGGCGGCTCGCGGAATCGCCTCTCGCATGGCCGCAAGATAATGCTCCGGCGAATGAATCAGCATCGCTGGGGGCGTTAGCCCCCGGCTCTGCCGGGGGTTTTGGAGGGAAGGGGCTTCCGTATCAGCGTTCCTATCGACCGCCCCCCTGGCAGATGGAGGGAGGCCGGGGGCTGACGGATGCGGGCCGCGAAGTTTGTGGCAACGCACCCGCATGCCGACGGCGATGACGTGGGGAATGAATTGTTCCTTGATGTCGTGATAGCCGACCGGCGGCACCAGATCGAGTGTACGCGGTTCGATGAGATAGACGCCGGCTGGTTCGAGATGGTTCTTGCCCGCCCGCAGGGCGCCGACAGTGATCGCGGCATCGTTTCGCCGGTGCTCTTCCATCATGGCGGACAGGTCGAAGTCGTACCAGCCGGTGCCTTGGATGCAGACCATGGTGGTTGTGCCGGTCCATGCCCGGAGGTCCCGCAGGCAGCCGGCCGGTCCACGCGGCAAAATGTCCTCCGAGTAATGCAGCGATTGCCACGGCGCTTCGCCGCTGGAGAGTTCCGAGGCGATCATGCGGGTCTTGCCGTTGGCACAGATCGCTATATTGCGGCAGCCGGAGCGGACGAGAAATCGCAGCACATGCGAAATCAACGGCTCTCCCGGAAACGGCCACAGTGCGCGCGGAAGTCCGGACCCTGGAACTTCCAGGCCGGACCGAACGCCACCGGCTAGCACCACCGCATTCATTCCATCCATCTCCACCCACAGACTCGCGGAACCCACGGACGCGCAGAGCGAATTGCAGTTGAGATGTTTCGCAAAATCCATACCACGACGGACGCCGTGCTCTGCGGGGAAATCGTTCAATCGTCAAGTCGTCAAGTCGTTAAATCGTTAAATCGAAAGGTTGCGCCCGTTTCGTCCCGGCATACGTAGAACCCGCGACGTGTTGACGACTTGACGATTTAACGACTTGACGCATTCGGAGTGTGTGATGATTCCGCAGGTTGCACTGGTGCTGTGGATTCTGACGTCGTTGGTGTTCTTTGCAATGCTTTCGCCGCTGCGGGCGTTTCTTTTGACTTATGTCATTGGGCTGCTGGTGTTGCCGGTGGAGATCACCGATCGTAACGGCTATCAGATCGGGTCGATCGTTTTCACGCAGTCGCTACGTATCGACAAGATCACGGCATGTCACATCGGGGCGATCCTGGGAACGCTGCTCTTTTCGCCGCATGTGTTGCGCCGGCTTCGCTTGCAATGGCTGGACCTGATGTTCGCGGTCGTGGTGGCCGGTGCGTTTGCCACGTCGCTCGTCAATCAGCTGGGTTCCAAGGAAGGTGTGTCCAATGTCGTGCAGACGCTGCGGGAGTATCTGCCGATCATGGTGCTCGCTCGGCTCTACATCGTTTCTTTCGCGGACCTGCTGCAGGCTGTGCGGGTGATTGTCGGCGGCGCGTTTGTTTATTCGGCCATCTGCGTGCTGGAATGGCGAATCGCACCGCAATTGCATACTTTGCTCTACGGCTATTTCCAGCATTCCTTCGACGAATTTATCCGCTACGACCACTACCGCCCCGCAGGCTTCATGCGACACGCGATCGAACTCTCCAGCTTCATGGCGATGGCGGCGATCCTGACAGGATGGCTGACCTGGAAGAGGATGTTCAGGCCGCTGTGGGGATTCGTTCCGCCGGGCGCGGTGATAGGGGCGATCCTGGTTGGGCTGGCGACGACCATGACCTTTTCCGGATACTGCGAATTTCTACTTGGTGCGTTTGTTCTGGCGGCGATGTTGTTTTGGCGGAGTCGTTGGATCGTCTGGATTCTGCCGCTCGTTGCGGTCCTGTGGATCGTCGGACGCGGCACCGGCGCGCTGGATGCGGCGTGGCTGGTGAGTTTGACGAATCAGTTCAATCCGGCACGGGCCGCCTCCGTTCAATATCGGCTGGAGTCCGAGCAACTCAATCTCGCCATCGCGTCGCAACATTTCCTGCTGGGACAGGGCGCACGCTACGGAGCGGCACGCACCAGCGAAGGCAAACTCCTGCTGGCGCTCGATGCGCAATGGCTGACCAATTTGGTGTTCTTCGGCATCGTGGGCCTGGCAGGATGGTTCATGGTCTGGGCGTGGCCGATCGTTGAAACGACGAAGCGTTGGCGGCGGATTTCGCTTCAGGACCAGACGCTCGCGGCCGTCATCTGTGTGCTCATCGGTGCACAGTTCATCGATTTTTTATTCAATCATTTTCCGTCGTGGTTTTTATTGATCCTGAATGTCGGGCTGATCAGTGCTTTGCAGTACGGACGTCCCGTGACGGCGCTGCGGCGCGTGCGTGCATCGGCGCCCCGCATGGCAAAGCGGGGCTTTAGCGTGGCGAAGAGAGGAGCGACACCATGACGCCGCGACGACGAATAGCTGCGATCATCGTGCACTACCGAACGCCTGGGATGTTGCGGAACGCGGTGGCGTCGCTGCTGCCGGAACTGGATCGGCAGAGGGACGAAATCGTGATTGTCGACAATGCGTCCGGGAAGGCGGATCTCGAGCGGATTCGGCCGCTGGCGGGGGTCGGAGTAGGGTGGGGTGGTGGCGTAATGCGGGTGATTGAATCGCGTGACAATCTGGGGTTTGCGGGCGGTAATAACCTGGCGATTCAGCAGGTGATGTGCGACGGTGGCGCGGAGTATATTCTGCTGCTGAATCCGGACACGCTGGTGCGGCGGGGTGCAGTCGTTACGCTGCTGGCATTTCTCGAAAGTCATCCGAACGCGGCGGCGGTTGGGCCGCGGTTGGAAGACCTCGACGGCACGCCGCAGCAGTCGGCATTCGGATTCATCACGCCCATTTCGGAATTCATCCGCGGCGCAAGCATCGGCCCCGTATCGCGGATGCTCCAGCGTTACCAGGTCTACGGTTCTGTGAGCGAGCATGCCCATCGCACAGACTGGTTGGCGGGCGCCTGCGTGCTGATGCGGACGTCGCTGATCGAGCGGGTCGGGCTGCTGGACGAACGTTTTTTCATGTATTTCGAGGAGGTCGATTTTTTTCGGCGGGCGGCATTGATCGGCGATCAGCGATTCGAAGCGTGGTACGAACCGGCCGCACACGTCGTGCATCTCGTCGGACAATCGTCCGGCGTGGTCCGCGATTCCGGGCATCGAAATCGCCTGCCCGCGTACTGGTTTGAATCACGCCATCACTATTTTCGCAAGCATTTCGGCTATCTCGGCATGGTGGCCGCCGACGGCTGCTGGTTCGCCGGACACCTGCTCAACCTGGCGAGGAAATTATTCACCGGCGTTTCGCACGCACACCTGGCGCATCGAGAGTCCCGCGATCTGCTGCGGCACAGCGTCCGCGCCTGTTTCCTTCCCTGGAGCCTGACGTGACCACGCCATCGCACATGCTCGCGGTCAGCAAATTCGTCGCGGCGACGCCGATCTCGCTCGCCGCGCAGATTCGTGAGGACTACCGCGTTCACGGGCGAGATTGGACTCGGCCGGGGTTTCACGCGGTGGCGGTGCACCGTTTCGGTGTGTGGCGGATGCGGATT
Source organism: Phycisphaerales bacterium (assembly GCA_009781185.1). Lineage (GTDB taxonomy): Bacteria > Planctomycetota > Phycisphaerae > WQYP01 > WQYP01 > WQYP01. Next base: position 20,482 of record WQYP01000002.1, read on the forward strand.
CGGCCGAAATGGTTGCGGGCGCCGTTTTCGGTGCTGTACCGCGTGCTGTTCCGCTATGTACGGAACTGCTACGGCATTGAACTGCCGTACTCGGCGTCACTCGGGCGGCGGGTCATCATCGAGCATCAATCCGGCATCGTCATTCACGGCAGCGCGATCATTGGAGATGACTGCATCCTTCGACAAGGCGTGACACTGGGCAATCGCACGCTGGAAAAGCCCTTCGAGGCGCCGACGCTTGCTGCGGGGGTCAACGTGGGCGCCGGCGCGAAAATTCTCGGTGCGGTTCGCATCGGCGAGCATGCGGTCATCGGGGCCAATGCGGTCGTCTTGCGCGATGTGCCGCCATACGCGCTGGCGGTCGGCGTGCCCGCACGGATTATCGCCGGAGATACGACATGAGCATCGGCATCGTCATCATCGGCCGGAACGAAGCTCAGCGCCTTGCTGCGTGCCTGAATGCGGTGCGCGCGTCGCATGTAAATCAGGCGGTCGAGATCGTCTATGTGGATTCCGGCTCTTCGGACGATTCCTGCGAGATTGCGGAAGGGGGGGGGAGGTCCCGGGTTCAGGTGGTGCGGCTTGACGCGTCGTTGCCGTTCACGGCGGCCAGAGCTCGCAACAGTGGAGCGCAAACGCTGATGCAGTCACATCCGGACCTTGAGTATTTGCAGTTCCTCGACGGCGACACGCAGATGCACGCTGATTGGCTTTCGCACGGCGTGAAGTATTTGGAGCATCATCCTTCGGTGGGCGCGGCGTGCGGACGGCGTCGGGAGTGCAATCCTGCCGCCGGCATCTACGACTTTCTGGCGGACATGGAATGGAACACGCCGATTGGCCGGGCGGAAGAATTCGGCGGCGACGTGCTGATGCGGGCGGACCTGTTTCGCCAACTCAACGGTTATCGGCACGATTTCATCGCGGGCGAAGAACCTGAACTCGCAGCCCGCATGCGAACCGCCGGCTATCACCCGGTACGGCTGAACCACGAAATGACGCTCCACGAAATGGGCATGACGCGGTTTTCGCAGTGGTTCCGCCGAGCGATTCGCTCCGGACACGCCATCGCGCAGCTCCATCACGTGCATGGCCGGCCGCCGCTGCGGCTGTATCACCAGCAGTGGCGATCCACGTGGTTCTGGGCTCTGATGTTGCCGCTGGCAGTCATTTTGCTCTCGCTACGGACGACGCCCTGGGCGCTGCTGCTCTATCCGGCGGCGAACCTGGCGCTGATGTTGCGCGTTTCGCGGGATCGTCTCCGTCGCGGCGACGATCGCCCCGCGGCCATCATCTACGCGTTCTTCACAACGCTGGCCAAGCTGCCGCAATTGCTGGGAATGTTGACGTTCCATCTGAACCGTCTCCGTCGCCGGGACTCCATGATCATTGAATACAAATCAAATCAATCGCATGTGGCGATCCCCCAAAAAGGGAGCCCCGGATGGCAATCCGGGGCTTTTCTCGTAGAGAGCAGAGACTGCTGACCATGCACATCGCTTATCTGATCTCGCAATATCCGGCCGTCTCGCACACGTTTGTGCAGCGGGAAATCCTCGCGATGCGCGGCCTGGGCTGGACGATCACGACGATTTCGATCCGGCGTGCCAAAGCCGGCGACCTGTTGACGCCACTGGATAAGTCCGAGGCAGCCGACACGCACGTGATCGTGCCGCCCCATCCGTTCCATTTTGTCGCGGCGATGGTCGTCGCCTTGCTGCATCCGCGGACGCTGTGGCGAACGCTGAAAACCGCGTGGCGGCTGCGGCGCCCGGGCTTACGCGGTGCACTCTGGGCAATCTTCTATTTCGTCGAAGCACTGCTGGTGCATCGCATTGCGAGCAAGAAAGGCGTCACGCACTATCACGCGCATTTTGCCAACGTTGCCTGCGATGTGGCGCTGCTTGCTTCGCATCATGACCGCAAGAGTTTTTCCTTCACGATGCACGGGCCGACGGAATTTGCGAACGCCGCGTTGCATCGTCTGCCGGAGAAATGCCGGGCTGCGAGGTTCGTCATTTGCATTTCCGATTTCGCTCGCGCTCAGCTCATGGCCCTGTTGCCCAGCGGTCTGTGGAACAAGCTGCACGTGGTACGCTGCGGAATTGATCCGGCGCAGTTTGCCTCCCCTGTCGCCAGGGACCCGGACGCGAGGGTCACGAACATTTTTACGATTGCGCGTCTTTCACCGGTGAAGGCGCATCCGATTCTTTTTCGTGCGATCGACGAACTGCTGCTGCGTGGCCACGAAATCTGCCTCATGCTTGCCGGCGACGGGCCTTGCCGCGTGGAACTCGAGCATCTTGCGGACACGATGGGATTGCGTCAGCGGATCCGTTTCGCCGGTAACGTCGGTCAGGATCGCATTCCACAACTGTTGGCCGAGTCGGACCTGTTCGTTCTGCCGAGCTTTGCGGAAGGTTTGCCGGTCGTGCTGATGGAGGCGATGGCGTCGGGTTGTCCGGTGGTGGCGACGCGGATCGCCGGTATTCCGGAACTGATTGAGGACGGTCACAGCGGACTGCTGGTCTCGCCGGGACGGGCTGATCTGTTGGCCAATGCCATGGAACGATTGATTTCTGCGCCGACGTTCGCACAACGATTGGTCGCCGAGGCCCAACGGAAAATTCACTCCGATTTCAACCTGCGGCTGACTTCGACGCGATTGTCCGCGGTGTTCAAAGCCTATCTCAGCCCAAGACGCACACCGCCCTTCGAGCCTCGCACTCGCGGCAGGCAGGATGAGACGCAACGTTCGCAAGAAGACTCTCGAACCGACGCGCGAATCCGTGCGAAGGAGGCCGCTCCATGATCGGCGTACTGATGGTCATTCTCTTTGTGCCGCTGGGGCTGTTCTGGTCGCTCTGGCTGCTCTTCGCGGCGATGGCAGCTTTGCCTGCCAAGTCGAGCGGCAGGCAAGCCTGCCGGCTAAATAAAGAATGTTGCCTTATCGATATTCTTATCCCTGCGCATGATGAAGAATTACTGTTGCCCGAATTGCTCAAATCGTTGCGGGAGCAGACCGCTGCCGGAAAGTCCCGCATGGGTATGATCCTCGTCATTGCCGATCACTGTACCGACGCCACCGCGGCGTTCGCCCGCTCCTTCGGCGCGACGGTGCTGGAGCGTTCCACCGGCCCACGCGGCAAACCCGCGGCCCTCCGTGACGGTCTGGACTTCCTGAAAGTCCGAACTCGCCATGCGCTGATGATCCTCGACGCCGATTGCGTTTGCTGTGCGAATTACCTCGAGGCAATGGCCGACGCTCTCGATGCCGGCAACCTCGCTCTTCAGTCCGCGTCCCTCCTGGTTCCCGAGAATGCAACCACAACATCACCGCTCTCTCCGTCGCAACTGGCCTTTGCGCTCAAGGATTTCATCCGCCCGCAAGGCATGTCGTGGCTGGGCATCCCTACGCAACTCTTCGGCACCGGTATGTGCTTTCATCCCGACGTGCTCCACAGCGACGCTCTGTGCTTCCACGATCATCTTGCCGAGGACCTTGCGCTCTCGCATCACTTGCTTCTGCGGGGAATTTCCGTGGCGTTTGTCGCGGACGCCATGATCCGCTCACCGCTGCCGACGACTTCCGCCGCGATGTCACAGCAAAAACTCCGCTGGGAAACCGGACAAGTGCAGACATGGCGAAAGATACCGAGCCTGCTGGTCAAGCTGTTGCTGGCGTTTCGCTGGCGAAGTGCCATCGCGCTTCTCGACTGGTCCGCGCCGCCGCTGGCGATGGCGGTTTTTACGTGGGTGATGCTCACTGTTGTCACCTTCATCTTGATCGCGTGCCGCCTGATTTCGCCGTGGATCGTGCTTGCACCGTTGAGCACGATCGCGATTCTTGCACTTTACGTGCTCATCGGGACGCTTCAGTTGGCGACGCTCGGAGCTGTTGTGCGTCTGACGCTGGCTGTGCCGAGATTCCTGCTCTGGAAAGCCGCTCTTTATCTCCGCATGCTCACGGGTCATTTCCCGACGCACTGGCAGCGAACGCCACGCGGCGCAGTGAAATAAGTTGTTAAGTCATCAGGTCGTTAAGTCGTTAAACCATCAAATCGTTAAATCGATTTAACGATTTAACGACTTAACGATTATAAGATCGCTTAGTTGCCGCATGCGTCGATACGCGGAATAATGGCTTCGCCACTATCCCCCCAATTTCTCGAGGCCCCTATGCCCACACAAATTGTTTTACTCATGACCGACACCACTCGCCGCGACATGCTGAATTGTTACGCGGACACCGGTCTTCAATCACCGCATCTTGATCGTCTTGCTGCGCAGGGAATGCGATTCGATCGTGCTTACACGTGTCAGCCCGTTTGCGGGCCCGCTCGTGCCGCACTTTTCACCGGCCAATGGCCGCACACCAACGGCTCCTGGGCCAACAATATCCCTCTGGCCGCCATCACCCGCCACCTGGGCCAGCGAATCAAAGACGCCAACCCCAATAAAAACATCCACACCGCCTACATCGGCAAATGGCACCTCGACGCCTCCGACTACTTCGGCACCGGCAAATGCCCCGACGGCTGGGATCCCCAATACTGGTACGACATGCGGAATTACCTCGAGGAGCTTTCGCCGGAAGACCGCACCCGCTCCCGAAAAATGAGCACCAATCGCGACCCAATCACCGCCGATTTCACCTTCAGCCATCGCTGCTCCAACCGCGCCATCGATTTCCTGCAAAAGCACAAAAACGAAGACTTTCTGCTGATCGTTTCGTATGACGAGCCGCACGGGCCATGCCTTTGTCCGCCGCCGTATTGCGATATGTATCAGAATTATGCATTTCCCAAGTCGCCCAATGTGTGGGACACCTTGGCGGACAAGCCCGAACATCAGCGAGCCTGGGCCGGCGAAAAACTCAACCACGACAAGGCCGCGCGAGACGCCTTGCAGATCACGGGCCGCGACTTTTTTGGCTGCCAGAGTTTCGTCGATTCCGAGATCGGCCGGGTCATCGACGCGATCGACCGCAACACGCCGGACGCCATGGTGATCTACACCTCCGACCACGGCGCGGCGCTGGAATCCCACCGCCTTACCGACAAAGGCCCCGCCATGTACGACGAAATCACCCGCATCCCGCTGATCGTCCGCTGGCCCGGCAAAACGCCCGCCAATACCCTCTGTCCCCACGCCGTCTCTCACATCGATGTCACTCCAACCATTCTCGACGCCTTCGGCATCCTCACGGAACAAACACAAAAAGTGCTCGAAGGCAAATCGATGCTCCCGACATTTCGCTACCCCGCCATCAAGCCCAACGACGTGATTTTCATGGAGTTCGGCCGTTACGAAATCGACCACGACTCCCGCGCCGGTCTGGTGCCCATCCGCTGCGCCTTCGACGGCCGTCACAAGCTGTCCATCAACCTGCTCTCCACCGACGAACTCTACGACCTCGACTCCGACCCCTACGAAATGACCAACCTGATCGCCAGTCCCGCCCATGCCGCAGCCCGCAACCGCCTGCACGATGCGATTCTCCACTGGCTCAATGCCACCCGCGATCCCTTCCGCGGCCCAGCCTGGGAACGCCGCCCCTGGCGAAACGACGCACGACCCTACACCTACTCCTACACCGGCTACCGCCGCCAGCGTCACCCCGACATCGGCGAACAACTGCAACTCGACTATGCCACCGGTTTGCCGCTGACGGAAATGGATGTGCATACCAGCTGAAGAATAGTGAATGGTGAATAGTGAAAAGGAATCGCGGATAGCGAAAGGAATCAGGCTGTCGAGCCGTCCATTCACTATTCACTATTCACCATTTACCACCGCCGATCTATCGCCAGCGGCGCCACGTCCGCCGTCTCGATCATGAACCGCAGCAGTCGTTCTCGCATCATCTCCCGTACGCCGCTCCGCGACGGATCGTCGATGACATTCCGCAACTCGCTCGGATCGTTTCGCAGATCGTAAAGCTCATCTTTCTCGAAGAGCCGTTTGACGTATTTCCATTCTTTTGTTCGGCACATTACGCCTTTACCATGCTCCGGCCCGTCGGCTACCTGAAGGCTTATTCGCGGCCAATATAGATTGTCCGGATCCGTTCCGCCCTTCGACTCACGTTCCCGCGTGTGCTGTTCTTCCATCAACCGCCCGCCTTCGCAGAACACCGCGTCCCGATGCTCATCCCGCCCCCCCCCCTCACCCGCCACCACCGGCAACAGCGATCGCCCAAAATACGTGTAGCCCGGATCGATGCCCAGCAGGTCGTAAACCGTCGCCGAGAAATCGACCAGTTCCACCATCGCCTCCGAAATTCGCGGCTTCACCGCCACCCCCTTCGGCGGCTTGATCACAAACGGCACACGCGTCAGCACATCTTCGAACGTGTTCTGCGTCTTCTCCACCAGTCCGTAATCGCCGGTAAAATCACCGTGATCGGCAAACGTAAAGATCGCCGTGTCATCGTAAATGCCCGCGTCTTTGAGTGCCGCGATGATTCGACCCAGTTGATCGTCTATCCGCGAGCACATGCCCAGGTAGACCGCCTTGAGTTCCGCCCAGCGCTCTTCGCTCCAGCCCTGCAGCCCTTGCCGCTGGGCAATGCCTTTCAGCAGCGACGGCTTGTCCGTCCAGTCCGGCGAAGGAATCCGCCTGGCAATCTTCGCCCGGTCGATCACGCTAAAATACGGCTCCTCCACCGCATACGGCGGATGCGGATACCCCAACGGCAAATAAATGCACAGCGGTTTGTCCGCAGGTGCATTCTTGATCTGCTCAATCGCTCCCAACACATTCGACCAGTCTTCATCCTGGTAAATCTCCTCGCCTGCCGTTTTTTCCAGTTTGCCTTGCAGGAACGAGAACCACGTATCCGATCCTTTTTCGCCTCGCCACGCATCGGTCGAATGCGGGTTTGCGTAGCGAATGTCAGGCTCGAATTTCACGTCGCAATGTTCGCCGTAGCCATTCTGTCCCGGCACCAGGTCATTCTTTCCGCCCCACCAGACGTGGTACCCGTTTTCCTTAAGCACCTTGAGCAGATTCGTCTCGCCCGCCTCCGAATGCAGCATATGAAACATCGTCCGATGCCCGCGCACATGCGGATACCATCCGGTCATAAAACTGCACCGGCTCGGCGTACAGACCGTATTCTGACAAAACGCCCAGCGAAACGAGACCGCCTCTTCCCGTGCCAGCCGATCCATCACCGGCGTCTTCGCCGCTGCGCACCCCATATGCCCCAGACAATCCGCCCGAAACTGATCCGGATTAAAAATCACGATGTGCGGCTTGCGCTTCACAACCATGCCCTTTCATGAAAATCTGGGGATTTGACTTTTGCAAAAAACACGATAAACCAGAAGGCCGCCAATCGCAATCGGCAGCTTTCCGGCTTGGTTGTTGATAAAAACTCCTTCGGCTACTGGCTACTGGTGACTTACATGGAAATTGCGCCCATGGAGAACCATGTTGGCAAATCGGCGATGGCGATGGTAATTAGGCCGTCGTTGGTGCCGTCGTAGTAACTGGTGCCGATGGTGCCGTCGATGCCCCATGGGTTTTTGAGCGTAACCTTCTTGACGCCGTCGCTATCGGTGAAGACGGCGAAGATCGAGTAGGTGTGTCCGCCGACGATCGGCGAATCGGGGATGAGTGTCAAACCGGTGGGGGCGGGGTCGCTGTCGATGGCGATAGCCTTGCCAGCGGCGATGGCGTCCTGGAGGGTTTGGAATAGACTGCCCGTGTCCACGGGGACGAGATTGCCACTGGTGTTGACGGTGAAGGTCTCGAAGGGCGTGCTGCCCACGCCAAGGTCGTTGAAGACGTTGCCGGGAAAACCGGAGTTAAGGGAGTTATAAGTAGGGTTGATGTTGGTAGTGCCGTTGTCGGCTCGGAAGAGGGCGTAGGCTTTTTCCATGATGCAGCCCCAGATCGCGCCGCCGGAGGTGGGTCTGTTGGCATAAAGGCTACCGCCGTACTTCGGCAGATCGCCATCGACGCGGACATACGTCGTGGTCACTACTCCGTTCACTGTGCGCATAAACTGCACCGCATACGAGCCGTCGCCCAAGTCCACGGCCATCTGCATCAAACTCGCAGAAAGGCTGTGGGCCAAACTTGAAATCGCGGCGAGGAAGTAACAATCTCCGAGATTGCCTTGGTGGATGTCGGTGTCCGACGGGCCGGCACCGAAAAGGCTGTAATTACTGTAATTGGAATTGGAATAGTCCAAGTTAATCTGATTGCCATTGATATCCTTGCCACCTGTCGGATCAAGGAGTTTTTGCCCAGCCAGCTGGGTGCTCACGTCGTTGTAAAAACTCGAGATAAGATGCACGCAACCGTTGGCGATTTCCGTCGGGGAGGCGTTGACGGTGTCGGTGGGGTTGGCCCAGAAGGCGGTGTTGATGCCGTTGCCGGTGAGGGTGTTTTTGTCGCTGTCGCCGATGGTGACGATGAAGCTTTGTGCGGATCCCGCGGCGGTGAGGGTGTTGTTTCCAACGTAGTCGTAAAGGAGGCTGATGATGTTGACCGAGGAATCCACGGTGATGATGTCGTTGCCATCGCCGCCATAAATTGCCAGTTCCGTGATGCCGGTGGTGGATGCGGTTTGAGTTTGTCCGTTGGCGACGATGATGAGTGTGGAGCCGGACAGGGAGACGAGAATCGAGTTGTTGCCGGAGGTGCCGGTGATGACCAGACGTTTATAGATGCCTTCTGTAACCTGGCGGATGGTGACGGGATTGTCGGGGACCGGAACGTCGTTCGTTCCATAGTTGACGTTCAATTCCGCGATCGACCAGTTGCTTTTGCTGCTGCCCGTTAGCTTAATTCTGATATACCGAGCTGTCTGCGGGACAAATGAAATCGTTATTACTTGCGAAGTACTCGAGCCGGTGGCAATAGAGTTGACCCACGTTTTATTGTCGCTTGAGACATCAATTTCATAACTGGCCGGAGCGCCTGCGCTACTCGCGCTGCTCCCGGCATCCAATATCAACTGACTGAACGTCTGCAATGAGCCCATGTCCAGCGTGAACGTTTGTCCACTCGCCTGGGCTTTCCCGGTCGTCCAGAATGTGCCCATGTTTCCATCGAATGCCAGCGCTGGTGGGTTGGATGTGGCGCTCGCGGATGCGGTCGCTGTCCACCCTGCGGTGCTCAAAGGCTGCATTAACGAATAGGTCGTTGCGGTGGCCACATCGGTGTAACCCGATTCTCCGCTTGCGTTGATCGCCTTCACACGATACCAGTACGAACTATCCGTTACAAGGTCGGTGTCGTCGTAGCTGGTCGTGTTTTTCGCCAATGTGGCCACCTGCGAGAAGTTGATGCCATCGGTCGAACGCTCGACAACAAACCCCGTCTCGTTGCTCGAGTTGTCCGTCCAAGTCAGATGAATCATCGACGTGGTGGCCACCGTGCATGCCAGCGCACTCGGAGCAAAGGGGGCGGTGCCATTGACGGTGACGGTTTTCGTGGCGGAGCTGACGTAGCTTCCGGTGCTGGTGAGGATGTCGACGGTGATGGTGTAATTGGCGGAGACGACACTGTCGTAAGTGTGGGTTTTGGTGTCGTTGACGCTGTATTGGGTGATTTGGTTGTCACCCCAGTCCACGAGGTAGCCGGTGACGGTACCGGAGATGCTGGAGAAGACGGTGCCGGTGGTGAGCGTGTAGACTTTGCCTCCAGTAACGCTCGCATTGCCGGAGAGAGCCACGAGGTTTGCGGGTGGGGAAAAGACGACGGTGCCGTTGTTGGAAACTTTGGCAAGTTGAGAAGTGCTGTTGCTGTCCCAGTTTAGGGTGCCACTGTTGGTGAAAGAGGCGGCAATGTATAGGGGTGACTGGAACGGCGTCTGGGGGATCGATAGGGCTGCAAGTGAAAAGGATGTATCCGCATCGAGGGTTAAGGTGACATTCCCGTTCCCGGGGATCGCAATCGCCCCACCCACACTGGAATAAGTGGAGTTATTTTCGAAAACAAGGTCGCCTGCCAGCCATTGAACATAACCATTGCTGCCGCTTGGAGCCACGCTATTGGTAAAGGTGCTTGCGTGGAAAGTCATGGTGTTCGCCGGCGCGTTGAACATGGCGTCTGTGTACATGAGATAAAGAGACGAATTTTCAAAAACGATGTTGCCGCTGGTCCAATATAGAGGTGGAGGACACGGGGCTGAAGGAGGCGGAGGTGAGATGCTAGAACCGTTCTGGTACAACAATTCGCTGTTATTGAGTGTGAACGTATTATTTCCGCCATCCAGTATGATCTGGCCCCAAAAGCTGTTAAGTGATCCAGAATTCTTCAACTGCCCATTCGTCAGCGTCACATCGCCTCCTTTCCAGTCGAGTGTACCTGTATTCGTGAACATATTGACGGAAACAGTACCTCCGATCAGGTTCAGTATGCCATCGTTCTCAAAATTGACAACGGTCAAATTGCCTGAATGGGTGAGAGTTGCCCCAGTACTAACCACGACGCTCTGCAGGGATGGAGAGTCTCCTCCAATAGAGAAGGTAGAGATAGATCCTGTTTTTTGAATAATAGCGGTATCGTCGGCAGACAACGTAGTGGGGGTTCCCGAGAGGTTGGCTTGGGTGTACCAGTTGCAATCGCTCCAGTTGCCGTCGCCGCCCCCCCAGTAGAGGGTGGAGAGGAGCAGGCGGGATTCGAATTGCTCGAAAAGGATTGAGCATCGCGAGTTGGCACGATATGTCGGACGGCCTTTGTGCCGAGGTTGCCGCAGAATGCGGCGATACTGGTGCTGGAGAAACGTGGCGGTGTGAGAAGCAAGTGACATAAGTGCTCCTTCCGGTTACCCAAAAAAACGAAACACATTATGCGGGCCAAACAGCATGGCTCGCTCAATCAAAGCCAGCTAAATCCTTTCAGGTCGAGAAACAGCCTCAAGGCAGAACCATGACATGAACCTCTTGTTTCTCTTACTCATCAGCTATGCTACTACATATTTTCGGACCATGCCAATAAAAAATGCAAAAAAATGCAAAGAATATAGAAAATATAGGAACTTTTTGATAAACTGCGACGTTGCGGCGGCTCAACGTGGGAAATAGAAAGAAATCAGCGCGGGTGGCCGGGGTGCCTGTGCTCGGAGGGGAGCCGCCTACACGACATTTAATTATCCTGCATTTTTTTAACGTGGTTGGTATGGCTTCTGGCTTCTTTGTGCTAACATACGCGTTCTTCGTCTTGTTGACCTGTGGTTGTTTCTGGAGGCTTGTTGATGTCTCGTCGTTCTGCCGTTCGTCGTTGCCGGAATGCTTCTTCTCTCGCTACTTATCTGGAATCTCTTGAGCCGCGGGTGTTTTTGTCAGGCAATCCGCCGACGATCTATGAAGCTTCCGTCAATCTGGCCCAGAACCAACCTTATCAGTTTACCGCCGAGTCCTTCACCTCGCAGTATTCCGATCCCGAAGGCGATCCGCTCCAGTACGTTTACATCACGCAGTTGCCAACCTATGGGCTCCTCACGCTCAACGGCACTCCGGTCCAGACCTGGCAGATGATCTATCCTTCCCAACTTTCGCAGCTCGTCTACACCCCGAACACCAACTTCGCCGGACAGGACTCTTTCGGCTGGACGGCCACCGATGGCTCAAACTGGGCTACCTCTGACGCAGGCACATCCAGCATCGGCGCATCGATGCTGGGGTTATATGACACCAGTTTCTATTTCAACGTCGACGGTGCCCCTCCCACTTTGTCCGATTCTACCAAGTCCGTCGCACAGAATGACACCGTCTACTTCGACTCCACTGATTTCACGGATTCCTTCCACGACTCGAACCTCGGCCCGAACCTGGTCAGCATCACGTTCACGTCGCTACCCCAGAACGGCACACTCATGTATATGGACCCCTATACGTTTATGGACACACCCATTTACGAAGGCCAGATCATCGCCGCGGACAATTCGGACCCCACAAACTATATTTCGCTGACTTCCATTGTTGAATCGCTGTACTACGTTCCGAACGCCGACTATGCTGGCGCCGATTCCTTCACATGGACCTGCAATGACGGTGTCAACGACGCCGTCGCTCCCGCCACCGTCAACATCACCGTCGTGCCTTCCGACTCCCTGGTCGTCACCGCCAACAGCTCGATCATCGCCCCAGGCTCCGCGACTCCCCAGCATAACAACTTCACCGACTTCGGCTACATGAGCACCACGCCCACCACCGACGGCCAGACCAATACTCGCACCTTTACCATCACCAACAACTCAGCTTCCACGATCAACCTGACGGGCGTTTCAATCTCGGGCTCAAACGCCGCCGACTTCACCCTCACCGCTTCTCCTGATGCTTTTCTTGATCCGGGCAATTCGACCTCCTTCACGATCACTTTTGCTCCCTCGGCCACGGGGGTACGCTCCGCTCTGGTCACCATCGTCAATGACGCGGGCGCCGACTACACCTTCACCATCACCGGCACTGGCGTGGCCGTGACCACTTCCTCCGACGGTATCCAAACCGCTGTCCTCCAACCCGGCACAGGCTCCGTCGTCGCAGGGGCGGGCTCGGTCTTGACCATGCAGTACACCGGCTACACGCTGGACGGTACGCGCTTCGACTCGTCGTTCAATCTCGATCACACACCCCTCCAATTCACCGATGATGGCGTGATCCCGGATCCTTATGGCAATCCCATGACAGATGATCAGGGCAATCCCATTTACATGGTCATCGACGGCTGGAACGAGGGCATGAAAGGCATGAAAGTCGGCGAAACTCTCCTGCTCTTTATCCCCGCGGCCCTGGCTTACGGCGACGGCGGTAGTGGCAGCATTCCGCCAGATGCCACGCTCATCTTCGAAGTCCAGTGCCTCGCCATCGCTCAGCCCATGTTCGGCATCAGCAGCTACAACAATATGGGCAACAGCGTCTACTACGGCTACCCCTACGCCTGTGTCGCGCCCGGAAATACTCCCAACGCTTTCGATGGTACCCAATTCTTCGCCGTGCCTCTTTCGGCAGGTGGCTATTCCGAGGATTTCTATTTCCTGAACGTCGGCTACACTTATCTATTCCCTAACTCCTACTACGAGCAGTACGTTACCGTGCAGCCTCCCGACAATTTCCCGACGAGCGCTTCCCAGATTACGCTCAGTGGCTCGAACGCCACCAACTTCTCGATTACGAACTTCACCCCCGGAGGTTCCTACTCGTACTTCACGGTCCAATATAATAACACGCAGCTTGTCAATAGCGCTAAAACCGCCGTCGTCTCCATTGCCTCCAATGGTGTCAATGTACCGATGAGCTTCAACGTGGAGGCTGATCCCTACTATTATTATGCACCGAGCATCGTCAAAGCCTCCATACCCACGAAACCGGTCTCCACAGGTAGCGGCGCTCAAGTGTCGCTCTCCGTCAACGTCCAGAACCTCGGCAATCCCCTCGATAAAGTCGACTTCAACGTTTACCTCTACGACTCCGCCAACACGCAAAACCCCTATACGTGGGTCTACACGCTGGCTAACCAGAGTGTCTCGGGGATAGGCTTCCTTAAAGGCAAAATCTTCAATCTGAAATTCCAGCTCCCCGTCGGCGTCAGTCCGGGCACGTACCAACTCATCGTCGAAACGGTGCAATCCGCCAGCAGTACCGTCACAGGAGGAATCGACGGCACACCCAACAACGGGCAACAAACCCAAACCCAATCCCTCACCGTTGTCCAAGGCAACAACGATCCTGCGATGACCTACTTCATGAGTGAGCCCTCTGACGTGGTCGCTGGCGTGAACCAGACCTTCCAGGTCATCGTGGAGGACCAATACGGCAACCTCGCCAACCAGTCTCCCCCCATCACCCTCGCGATCCTCAGCGGACCCGACGGCGGCAAAATCGTCGGCAAAGTCACCGCCAAGGTCGTCAAGGGCATCGCGACCTTCAGCGTCAACTTCCCCATTGCCGGAGAGTATACGCTTATCGCCGAAAACGGTTACCTGGGCGATACTTCCGCGAGCTTTACCGTTTCGCCCGCCGCTCCCGCGAAACTCGTGGTCTCGCAGCAGCCCACGTCCACCGTCGCAGGCGTCCCAATCGCCCCGGCCGTGACCGTCAGCCTTGTCGACCGCTTCGGAAACGCCGTCACCAACGACTCGTCCACCGTGGTGAATCTCGCCCTGTCCACCAAGGTCGCCGGTGCGACGATCGGCGGACCCACTTCCGCCACCGTCGTCAACGGCGTGGCTACCTTCGACAATATCGTTCTGACCAAAGTCGGCAGTTACGCCCTGCAATTCACCAGCGGCAAACTGAAAGCCGCCTCCAGTGCCTTCGCGGTGACGCCCAACGTCGCCTCTCAGCTCGCGTTTGTGAACTCGCCGATGACCACCGTTGCCGGTGCCGTCATCAAGCCGAAAAAAGGCAGTCTCGCCGTCCAACTGGTCGATGCCTACGGTAACCCCGTGACCACCAATGGCTCGTTCGTGACTCTGGCCGTCGCGTCCGGACCCGATAGCACCCTCAACGGCACCCTCACTGTCCCCACGGTCAAGGGTGTCGCCACCTTCTCCAACCTCTCCCTCACCACCGCCGGCACTTACACCCTCCTCGCCACCAGCGGCATCATGTCGGGCGTCAGCGATCCCTTCACGATCAACCCCGCCGCCGCCTCGCAGATCGTTTTCCTCCAGCAACCCACCGATGCCGCCCCCGGCACTGTGATCAATCCGGCCATCACCGTGCAACTCCTGGATCGGTTCGGCAACGTCGCCACGCTCGAAAAATCGACCGTCAAACTGTCAATCGCCACCGGCCCAACAGGCGCTAAACTCGGCGGCACCAGCAGCGCCAAAGTCGCTAACGGCATCGCCACCTTCCCCTCCATCACCCTGCCCATCGGCGACTACACCCTCCGAGCCACCTACGGCAAACTCGCCATCGTGTCAGACCCCTTCAGCTTTTCGAACAACGTCTATGTGTAGTCCGCCACCATGATGCCCGTCCGTCAGCCCCCGGCTTTGCCGGGGGTTTTTGTTGACGGGCGTCAAATAAACCCCCGGCAGAGCCAGGGGCTGACTCCAAATGCAATCGCTTTGATTATGCGGAGGGTTCTTCGAGATAGGTGTAGCCTTGCATGCCGTTTTCGTAATACCGCATCAACTGCGTGCCCTCCTCCAGGGTGAGCTTTTTCTCCTTGATGGCGCCTTCCACCTGTTTGCGTAGTTTGGCGACCAGTTCTTCGCTGTTGAATTGGACGTAACTGAGCACTTCGCGGACGGTGTCGCCGCGGACGACTTCTTCGATGGAAGGGGTGCCGTCTTCGGCGAGTTTGACGTGCACGGCGTTCGTGTCGCCCAGCAGGTTATGCAGATCTCCCAGGATTTCCTGGTACGCGCCGACTAAAAACGCTCCCAGGTAGTATTCCCGTCCGTCAAACTCATGGAGTTCGAGCGTTTTTTTGATGTCACGCCGATCGATAAATGAATCGATTTTCCCATCGGAGTCGCACGTGATGTCGGCCAGCACGCCGCGGCGTGTCGGCTCTTCCTTGAGGCGATGGATCGGCATGACGGGGAATAACTGTTTGATAGCCCAGGAGTCGGGCATGCTTTGGAAGAGAGAGAAATTGCAGAAGTAGGTGTCGGAGAGCTGTGCTTCGAGATTTTCGAAATCGTCGCCTCCTCCTCCTACGTATTCGGTTTCTTTGAGAATTTTCATGATTTTGCCGCAGATGCCCCAGAAGAGTTTTTCGGTGAGGCTTCGCAGTTCCAGGCTCAGATAGCCGAGGTTGAACAAATTCAACGCTTCGTCCCGCTGCTGCACGGCGTCGTGGTAGACTTCCTGGAAGTTTTTTTTCGAGACGTCGCGGTACGCTTCGAAGAGATCGCGTACCGGCTGGGGAATTTCATCCCCTCCGCCACCTGTAGTGCTCCCCGCTGCCTCCGCGGGCACGTCGAATAAATCGAATCCGCTCACGCCCAGTACATTGAAGACCAGCAGGCTGTGATAGGCGACCATCGCCCGGCCGCTCTCGGAAATCACGTGCGGATGTTTGACGCCCGCCTCGTCGCAGACGCTCTTGATGCGGAAGATCACGTCGTCGGCATATTCCTGGAGCGAATAGTTGATCGAACTTTCAAAATTCGTCTGCGATCCGTCGTAATCGACGCCCAGGCCGCCGCCCACGTCGATGTATTCCAGTCCCGCTCCCGCTCGCACCAGTTCCGCATACATCCGTGCCGCTTCGTTGAGGGCGGTCTTGATGGTTCGGATGTTCGTGATCTGGCTGCCCAGATGGAAATGCATCAGCTTGAGGCAATCTTGCATGTTTCTTGCTTTGAGGAAATCGAGCGCTTTGAGCACCTCCGCGGCGAAGAGGCCGAATTTGCTTCGCACGCCGCCGGTGCTTTCCCATTTTCCGCTGCCTCGGGTTGCGAGTTTGACACGTACGCCGATCGTCGGCCGTACACCGTGCTTCTCGGCGTACTTCACGATCAGATCAAGCTCGGTAAATTTTTCCACGATCGGAATGACATTCTTCCCCAGCTTCTGTGCGAGGATGACGGTTTCGATGAATTCGTCGTCTTTGAAGCCGTTGCAGATGATGGGGGGTGGGGATTGGGAGGGGGGCGTAGAACAGCCGTTCATGAGGGCCAGGACGAGGAGGAGTTCGGGTTTGCTGCCGGCTTCGAGTCCGAAGCCGAAGGATTTGCCGAACGCGACGATTTCTTCCACCACGTGCCGCTGCTGGTTCACTTTGACTGGATAGACGCACGCATACGACCCCTGGTAATGGTTCTCGGCGATAGCGTGCTTGAAGGCCTCGTGAAGTTCCTCCACCCGATGCTTCAAAATGTCCGTGAATCGAATCAACACCGGCAAACTGATCCCCCGCAAAATTAACTCGTCGACTAACTTCTTCAAATCGATTGAGCGTCCGTCCCCCTCTTCCCCTTTCTGGCGATCCGGATAGACCGCGACGTTCCCCTCCGCGTTGATGCCGAAGTATCCCTTGCCCCAGTTGCGGATGTTGTAAATATCCGCCGAGTCCTGAATCCCCCAGGTCTTCATCGTTTTCATCAGGTCCATCGATCGAGTTTCCTTGACGTTGTTCGGGAGAGCGTTTGCGGGCTCTTGTATGACATCACCATCTTACGCCACTTTTGCTGCAATGCCACATGTGGTGGAGGTGTGGGATATGTTTTGCGGGCTATCCCCATATCGCATCCAAGGCAAGCGAGCGTTGATCTTCGATCAACGGCTAAACTTTTGGGGGCTTATGGTGGGGACGTCCCAGAATCCGATTTTGCAAAACTTTCGACAAAATTTTGCCGCTCCAGAAACCAAATCGTACATTTATCTTGTCGTCGATTTCATCACTGAATTCGACACCACTCATGTGACGTTCACGTGAGTTGACAAGTAACCCGGTCTGCCGTCGTGAAGGTCTCTCTCTCTCTCCCAAGCGACGTTGGACTGACCGATCTGCCCTGGATCGGGGCTCGTCAGGATTGCCTCCCCCTGACGGGCCTACTTTTTTTTGCGGCCGGATTCAACAGACGGCCACTTCCATTTCCGTGAACTCCACGCCAATTTCGTACAGGCCTGTTCCCGCCGCCCGCACACGCACCACTCGCCCTTTGAGATTCCGAACGCTCCGGTCCGGCAACGGCAAATGCACGTCCACATTCTGACCCGGATAAATCAGCGTCCGATGCACGAAGCTCACGCCCGTCCGCGATAAGTTTCGCGTCCTGACTTCGAAGAATTTGCCTCGCTCCCCGCCGGCAGGCAGATAACTGATCTTCGCCATCACGCGGTAGCGGCTCCGCCTGGTTGTGCGGCGTTCCTTTCCAACCGCTCCGCAGCCCTGGCGATCCAGCCATTCCAGCGTGGTCTCAATCGCGTCGGCCACCGTCGGTCTGGGTATCGCACGAATCGGAACCTGTCGTACCGCGGAAACGATGCTCGCCATGGAAGGCCTCCAAGTAGAACCTGTTATCGTCCCCGCCCCAAAGGCTATCGGACGCCGCGACGCATCACTTAACTTGTGTAATCCGTGAAAATCGCCTCATCAACGCGAAATTCATCGTCACCCTGTTAAAATACTGCGTTGAGCAGCGAACGCGTCGCGTTGTATAGCAGCACTCGGCCGCAAGATCCTGACCTGCGGCATGGCAAATGCGGTATAACCAAGTGGACCAACGCCCGCCATCACAAGGATGTCCCCATGGCCTGGCAAGATCGAGATTACAATAACCCTGAACTCAACTACGGCGGCTCCCCGCACGCGCATCCCATCCTCAAACTCTTCCTCGGTTCCGTCCCCATCGGAACATGGTTCTCCATTCCCGTCCGCGTTCATGCCACGCTCCTGTGGTTTCTTGGGCTCCAACTCCTTCATGCCGGTACTTACGGATGGCAAGGCGCACTCGCTTCGGGCGTGACGCTTTTTTTTATTGTTCTGCTCCATGAGTTCGGGCATTGTGCTGGGGCGAAACTCGTCGGCGGACATTCTGACCAGATTCTGCTCTGGCCGCTGGGCGGGTTGGCTTACAACTCGACGGATCGTACGCCGTGGGCTCGATTTGTGACCGTTGCATGCGGGCCGCTGGTGAATGTTCTCATAGCGATCCTGCTTTTCTGCGTGATGTATTTTGTTTTCCACGTTCGTCCGCCGCTGCATCCGCTCTATTCCTGGTCCAATTCGGTTTACCAGGCGTACTGGTCCCACAATGCCCTGGCCATTTCGAACATCCGCGGCGGGGGGGGGGGCTGGCTCACTTGGGCCTTTGCGATGAATCTCACGATCCTCTTTTTTAATCTGATCCCGATGTATCCCCTCGACGGCGGCAAGCTGCTGCAAATCGCGCTCTGGAAACCTCTGGGCTATTTCCGCTCCATGAACTTCGCCTGTATCACGTCCATGGTCGCCGCGGTGCTGCTGGCCGTCTGGGGCATCACCGAAGGCACCCTCTTCACGGTTGCCATCGCCATCTTCGCTTTTTTCTCCTGCATGGGCGAACGTCGTCTCCTGAAATATACCGCTGCCGAGAATCTTCCGGATTCACCCTACGATCTCTCGGCGGCCTGGGAGCATCCCCCCGATCACCCGCATCGCAAGAAACTCAAGAAACGTTGGATCGTTAAAGCTCGCAAACGTGCTCAGGCCGAGCAGGCGGAGCATGCCAGAATTGACGCCATTCTCGCGAAAGTTAAGGATAAAGGGCTGCACTCGCTGACATGGTGGGAGAAACGGGCGTTGCGTAAGGCGACGGAACGGCAGCGGCGAGAGGAAATTCGAATGACGAATGATGAATGACGAATCAAATCCGAATGACGGAATGACGCCCCCCCCAATGACCGAAACAACGCATCGCCGCAATGTTTCAGTCATTTGAACATTCGGATTTGATTCGTCATTCGTCATTCGAATTTCGTCATTCGAATGGAATCAGGGTAACAGGCTTTCGCCGGTCATGGCGGGGGGTTTTGGCAGGCCCATCATCTTTAACGCCGTCGGGGCGATGTCGGCGAGGCGGCCGCCTTCGCGGAGCTTGACGCCTTTGCCTTTGAGTTGCTCGTCGACGACGATCAGGGGGACGTCGTAGGTGGTGTGGGCGGTGTGGGGGCAGTTGTTTTGTGGGTCCCACATTTGTTCGCAATTGCCGTGGTCGGCGGTGATGATGAGGGCACCGCCGTGCTTTAAGGTGGCGTCGACGATTTTGCCCACGCATTCGTCGACGACTTCGACGGCTTTGATGGCGGCTTGGATCACGCCGGTGTGGCCGACCATGTCGCCGTTGGCGAAGTTCACGACGTAGACGTCGTGCTGGTTCTTTTCGATTTCCTTGAGGACGATGTCGCAGACCTGGCGGGCGGACATTTCGGGTTTGAGGTCGTAGGTTTTGACGTCTTTGGGGGATGGGGCGAGGCCGCGGTCCTCGTGCGGGAATGGGGGTTCGCGGTAGTCGTTGAAGAAGAAGGTAACGTGCGGGAATTTTTCGGTTTCAGCGGAGCGGAATTGGGAGAGGCCGTGCATGGCGAGATAGTCGCCGAGCATGTCGGGCATCTTTTCGGGCTTGTCGAAAATGACGTGGACGGGGAGACCTTCTTCGTAGCCGGCCATGGTGGCGAAGAAGAGGTTGGTGAGGACTTTGTTGCGTTTGAATCCGCCGTTGGGTTCGGCGGCGAAGCGGTCGTTTGGATAGATGAAAGCTTTGGTGATTTCGCGGGGACGGTCGCCGCGGTAGTTGAAGAAGATCACGGCATCGTTGTTGGCGATCGTTCCACCATTGGCGATGACGGACGGGATGACGAATTCGTCGCCCTTGCGTGACGGGTCGGAGGGGTTTGCGTAGTAGCTTTTGAGGGCGGCTTCGGCGGAGTCGAATTTTGTGCCTTTGTTTTCGGTCAGCAGTTCGTAGGCGGTCTGGACGCGGTCCCAGCGATTGTCGCGGTCCATGATGTAAAAGCGACCGACGACCGTGGCGATGCGTCCGACGCCGAGTTCTTTGCATTTGGCGTCCAATGCAGCCAGGTAGCGTACGGCGCTGGTCGGAGCGGTATCGCGGCCGTCGGTGATGGCGTGGATGAGGACTTTGTCGCCGGGGAAGTTTTGTTTTTTGGCCATTGCGAGGAGGGCGTAGGCGTGTTCCTGATCGGAATGTACCCGGCCGTCGGAGCAGAGGCCCAGAATGTGCACCTGCGAGTGGTGCTTCTTGGCATGAGCGAAAGCGTTAACGAGTGTTTTGTTCGTGAAGAACGAGCCGTCGCGAATACGGCGGGTGATTCGCATCGTTTCCTGATCGACGATGCGCCCTGCGCCGATGTTTTGGTGTCCGACCTCGGAGTTGCCCATCACGCCCGCGGGCAGCCCGACATCCTCGCCGGAGGTGTGGATCAGCACATTGGGAAAGTCGCGCATCAGGCGATCGTCCACCGGGTGTTTTGCGAGTTTGAGCGTGTTGTAGGAATCCATTTCCGGATGGGGATTTTGGCCCCAGCCGTCACGGATGATCAGAACGAAGGGGCGTTTGGCGATAGGCATGGGAAAACTCCAGGTTTGGGAGAAGCCGCTAAAACATCAGAGCCGCAATCGTAAGAGTGCGGTGACGATAACGCAATGTTATGCACCGCAATCTTACGATTGCGGCTCTGATGTTTGTTCAGGCGGAAATGTCGAGGCGGGAGGGGGTCGCCGGTTCGGACTTGGGCGGTTGTTGCTGGTTCTTTAAGGATTGGATGTCGAGTTTTTCTTCACCGCCCCCTCCCTCATCGGTTTCCTCTTGATCCTGCTTGTGGTGCTGCTGGGCTTGATCGCGGATGGAGTCGACGGCTGAGTCGTCGAGCTCTTCAACATCTTCGTGGTGGTGGGTGTTCTTCAGGGCCTGCATCTGTCTGGCGTGGAGCGAGTCGTTGGCCGGACGCAGGATCGCGTCAAGGGAGGCGGAAACGGCGTTGGATGGAATGTTCGCCATGTTATGCCTGCTGGTTAGGCCCGTTCCATCGGGCTGGCCGCGCGTCTTGACAGACGAACTATCGACCAGAATCGCGTGAAAGCATCAGTGGAGAATGAAATCAGGCCATGAGCAATATGGTAGAGTGGCGATTTTCTTTATAATGCCTCCCCGTTCCTTCCGTTTTGGTCACGGCGATTTGCCTTTCTTTGAGGAATCCATTGTGCAGGATGGCAAAACGACCTCAGACTCCCAAAACCAACCCACCCACGACTACCAGCGCGACTACCGGACTCCTGAACGCTCGGATTCCCAAACTCTCCTCATTCTCGACGAGCAAACTCCTCCCGCCCCCAAAACCTACACCTGCGGTTCGCTGACTTACACCTTGGGCGGAATCTTCTCTCTCTTTGCATGGCTGCTCTGGGGCGACTTTTGTTTCCAACTCATGGAAAACGCGGGGCCAGCGATCATCCCCTTCAAGCTCAAGGACTTGGGCGCATCGAACACCACGATGCAGGTCATCCTCACCATACTCCCGTCGATTCTGAACGTGACGGTCTGTCCTTGGGTCAGCTACAAGTCCGACCGCCATCGCGGACGACTGGGGCGGCGAATTCCCTTCATCCTTTACACGCTCCCCTTCCTTACGGCCTGCCTGATCCTCGTCGGATGGAGCGAGAATATTACCCCCTATGTGCGCAACCTCATTCCCGCCCTCCAGTCCACGTCCCCAAAACTGGTGTCCATCGTCCTCATTGGTATTTTCTGGACGATGTTCGCGTTCTTCAACATGTTCGTCGCCTCGGTGTTCTATTACTTTTTCAACGATGTGGTTCCTCCGCAGTTCCTCGGCCGCTTCGTGAGCCTCTTCAACATGGTCGGCGGCGGCGCCGGCTCCTTCTTCAACTTTTTCTTTTTCCCCCACGCCAAGACGCACTTTCGGGAAATCCTCACCGGTGTCGCCCTGTTCTACTGCTTTGGTTTCCTGATGGTCTGCTTCATGGTCCGCGAAGGAAAATACCCCCCGCCTCCCGAACATGACGACTCGGTCAAGCTGAGTCGCCTCGCCGGGCTCATCAGTTTCTTCAAGCAGTCTTTCACCACGCGACTCTATCTTTATATCTTCCTATTTTCCGCCTTTTCGATGATGGCCGGCTCCATGGGCATGTACAACAATTTTTTCAACCTGGATATGAATCTTTCCATGGATCAGATCGGCCATCTCAACGCCTACGGAGGCATCGCCAGTCTCGTGGCCACCTACTTCACCGCCGTCTACATCGATCGCTGGCATCCTCTTCGCGTCGCCGCCTACACCGGCATCTTCACGGCCGTCACTGGCTTTGGAAACTGGATCTGGATCTTCGTCCGACTCCCGGGCGAGGCCTACTTTTGGCTCAGCCTCGCCAACCAACTCATCTTCGTCTTCGGCGGCACGCTCGCCGGCGTCACCGTCATCCCCTTGTTCATGCGAATTTTTCCCAAGTCGCTTTACGGACAGTTTTCATCGGCTCAGGCCATGACACGCTCCTTCGGCGTCATGATCGCAGGCTTCGTCGCGGGGAGACTCGTCGATAAGCTCTCCGGATACTTCGGCGGATCCGATTACACCTATCACTTCACCTTCTTCTGGCGCTGGTTTTGGCAATCCGCCGCCGCCGCCTGCCTGTATCTGGCCTATCGAGATTGGAAACGCCTCGGCGGCGATGAGAGCTACCGCCCGCCGGCACCGTGGCTACCCGACGGCTTCGAACCGGTTACCGATAAGGTCAAGTCCAGCCCGTCGAGTTCTCGCAATGTCATGCTCGCGATTTGGCTCGGCGTGTATGGCGCACTCATCAGCCTCGGCCTGAGCGCCATTTTCCTCATCTTCATGCAACGTCACCATCTCTCGGAAGCCTTCAACTGGTATATCTATCCCTTCCTTCCGATGAAAGCGTTCCTCACGCTCATTAGCTGGATCCAACTGACCGGGATCAAGCGTGACATTCAGAAATCCGCCCGCGGCATCCCCACTCGCCTGGGTATCCCCCATCACGGCGTGCTGATGGTCAACGCCATCCAGGCGCTGTGTTACTTCCCCGTCTTCTGGCTGCAAACGATCTGGATGATCGAAACGGACAAGCAAAACGAAATCATCTTCTTCGGCATTGCCAATCTCGCCAGCATGATCGCTTCGACGGTCGGGCTGCAAATTCTTCGGTGGATGGAACGGCCGGTGACGGGGGCGAGCGCGACGGCGTTCGAACTCGCGGAAGAGGCGGCCGCCATATAGCCCCGGCTTTAGCCGGGATCGGCGGGGAGAGAGGGCAGGGACATGATGTGAGGTGCACGGATGCGGGATAGGTCCGAGGAAAGCGAATCCCGGCTAAAGCCGGGACTATATGGAATGATCAGAGCAATACTCGACCACGTGGTCCGTTCTTCAGAAATGGCACGGTTTTATGACATCATCTAAGGACTGATTCATGCGTTCAGGATCGTTGGCGATTTTGTGTGCGGTTGTGGCGGTTGCCAGCTCGGCGTGGGCACAGGATCAGGGCGGGGCGGGGGTTGTGTGCAATGTGAAAGTACTCTCCGATAAGGTTCTGGATGTTTCGAGCCTCGAAGCGTGGAAGAAATCCTACATTAAAGAGGGAATGACGGATCAGGAGAAGGCGATCGCGGTCTGGAGGACGGTGGTGACGTATCAGCATCAGGACGCGCCGCCGGTGGAGTATCTGCAGGCGGGCGGAAAAGGAATCCTGGTCGATCCGATCAAAATGTTCAACGTCTACGGCTATTCGTTCTGCTCGGTGGCCGCGTCGGAGGTGTGCGAGTTAGGGAAAATCGCGGGGCTCAAGTGCCGCGGATGGGCGATCAGGAATCATAACGTCATGGAACTCGGCTACGATAACTCGTGGCACCTCTTCGATGCGTCGCTGATCAACTATTTCCCCAAGCCCGACGGCACGATTGCGTCGATCGAAGAAGTCAGCGGCGCGATCAAAGCGTGGCTGGATGAACATCCGGACCTGAAGGGCAACGGCAAGAAATTGCAGGCTTTCCACTTCGCCGATCAAAAGCAGGGCTGGCGAAAAGGCCCCGAACTGCTGGCCAAATGCCCCTGGTACACCTCGAACGGCTGGTGGCCGGCCAAGACCCACGGCTGGTACAGCACGATGCAGGAATACGACTGCAAACCCTACCTTCAGCAAGATTCGCCATCGCTGAGCTACAGCGTGAACATCCAATTGCGTCAGGGCGAGAAGCTTACACGGAACTGGAGCAATAAGGGGCTGCACAGCAGTATGGATGGTGGTGGCGGTGCGCCGGGGTGTGCCAAGGCGGTGACTGGGAAGGAGCCGTTGCTGCATACGCCGCAGTTTGGGGATATTGCGCCGGGGCGGGTGGGCAATGGGCTGCTGGAATACGACGCGATGGCGGACAAGAGTTTGCCGACGACGGCGTTGACGTTTGATAATCTCGCCTTTGACGGCGGGAAGGCGCGAATCAAAGATGCCGCAAAACCGGGCGTGATGGTGGTACGGATGCCGACCAGCTACGTCTATCTGACGGGCACAATGGACCTGAAAGCCGCCATGAGCGACGGCGGGTCGATTGCAGTGTCGTTCAGCGACAACAACGGCCTGGACTGGAAAGAAGTCACCAAAATCGACAAGGCAGGCGATCAGAACGTGGATCTGTCAAAGCGTGTACTGCGGCGGTACGACTATCGTTTGAAGTTTGAGTTCAACGGCGCCGGCGCTGGCTTGGACGCATTGAAAATCAAACATGACATTCAGCACTCGCAGCGGCCACTGCCGGCGCTGGGACAAGGTGAAAATACCATCACCTTCTCGGCTGGCCCGCAACTGAGCACCATGCGACTCGACGGCACCGTCGGCGACTTCGGCGAAAAACAGGTACGCTACACCGACTTCCATCCGGAAGTGGACAAGCTCAACAAACAGCTCGGCGGAAAAGGCTCCATCACCTTCCCGTTCGAAACGCCCGGCGAACTCAAGAGCATTCGCGCAGGCTGCTTCTATCGCGGCCCAGCGGACAGCTACGAAGTGCAACTCTCCTACGACGGCGGCAAAACATTCACCACCGTCTCCACCACGCCCAACCTTTCCGGCGACAATTGCAACAGTCTCAATCCCACGGTGACCGACTTGCCGGCGGGATTGAAGACGGCGCAGGTGCGATATCTCGCCAAGGGCGCCGCGGCGATGAACACCTACTGGATCGTAGCGGACTACAAGCCCGCGGCCGCTGGTTTCCGGCCGGTGAAGGTCACGTATGTCTGGGAAGAGGACGGCAAGGAAAAGACGGATGTGCATGTAGCCAAAACGCCAGAAGACACCTACAAGATCAACTGCGAAACCAAGCCGACAATGAAAAACATCGTCCTGGAACTGGCAGATTAGCCTTGCGTGGCAACGCAAGGCTTAACGCCTCCTGCGCGTCTCATCCATACGTTCCAGGAGGGTTTCTGGCGGTCCGAAGCCTTGCGATTCCTCGCAAGGCTATTTACTCATACCGGCACCACCGCTGCGCCGCGGCCATCAGCAGCCGCATCCCTGTCAGACGCGAGCCGTTATTGATCGAACCGGCGGTGGCGAAGACGAGGCCGCGTTGGGCCTTCGCTTGCTCGAAGTCCCGCAGAAGCTCCATCACCATATTTTCTTCTTCGTTGCGTGAGAACGTGAATGGGGCCAACTGGCCGTAGATGACTGCACGGGGGCAATGTTTTCGGATGTCGGAGACCGTCAGCGTCGGGCCGAAGTTGGCGCCGGTGAGATGCATCGAGCCCAGGATCGGCAGCAGATGTCCCATCGCGGAGTCCGAATGCTGGAACCGCCGATCCTCCGGGTTCGGCGACCAGCGGGCGAAAATCGCGCGCAAAATCGGAGCGCCGAACAACTCGTACATTTCGATGTTGAACAGGCAGCAGTTGTCGTCGAAAAACGAGAAGCCGTGCGGGGCGGTCTGGGGAGTGTAACCTGCCTCTTCGTCCAGGATTCGGCCACGTTCCAGCATCGCTCGCAAAATCAAGTCCCGAAACCGTACCGCAAGGTCCGGATTGTCCATGCACAAGAGCAGCATGTTTTCCGATCCGAAAATCGAACAGGCAAAAGTGCACGGTCCCCGCTGCGAGCGGTACAGCGCCGGTTTGATCCCTCGAGGCAACAGCCGAGCTTTCGCTTCCTCCCACCCCTCCGGCAGCATGAACGCTCGCAGATTCTCCAACCGCCGCTCCACGCGATCCAACAGCGCCTTGAGCTGATCCTCGGTGTTGGCCACCTGTTTGAGCCACCAAGACCAGCCGTGCCATTCGTTGACGCCCTCGAAGATGTCGTGGAGCATCTTGACCGGCGGGTACTGCCGGTCTGCAGGCGGGGGCATTTCCTCGGACAAAATCCGCTTCCCAATAATCTTCTGAGCCTTGTCGTTGTAGACTTTGTGCAGACCGATCCGCCAGGCGGCGTCGTTGTAGAGCCGCCAAAAATCCTCCGTCACGCCCAGCTCATCAAACACCGGCTCATCGGAATTAAAAATTCCCAACGGCACCTGCCCCCCCCCCTTCCCTGCAAACGGATCCTTCGCCGCAACATCCTGATCGGCCCAGAACCACTCCAGATCTACCGGCGTCAGTCCGCCATTGGCCTTAGCTTCCGCCACCAATCCGCGAGCCTTGGCCACATGATCCGCCGGCGGCACATACGCCATCACCCTATCTCCTGCACAGAACCGAACCATCAGAGCCGCAATCGTAAGATTGCGGTTATTGTTTCGCAATCTTACGATTGCGGCTCTGATTTTTGGGGGGGCGTGACATGTTTACAAGTTCCCCTCATATCGCATCCAAGGCAAGCGAGCGTTGATCTTCGATCAACGGCTAAACTTTTGCGGGGAAGAGAGATGTTGATATTACGTGTCCAAGATGATTTTGCTGGGGGTACTGGGTGCTGCAGTGGTCGGCGGCGGTGTTGCGGGGATTTGGCCGGTCATGCCGCCGTTGATCGCTTCCTGGACCTTTCGCATCAGGTCCATGTATTCGCCCTGCACGGTGGCGAATTTTTTGAGCATGGGGTTCATCATGATGCTCTGCTGAAGCATTTCGAACTGCTTTTTCTCCGCGACCTCGATGGGCTGCATTTGCGATTCTTTCATCGAGAGCGTTTCAATGAGCTGCTCGTACTGCTGCAGAAGGCTCTTGGCGCCGACGTCGAGGTCGAGCTGGCGAATGGTTTCCTTGTAAGCGGTGACTGCCGGGTGGGTTGCCACCAGCGCTCCGAGGCCGGCTGCCGCGTTGAGAACTTCTTGTGTGTCCGCCATCGAAAAACTCCAGAGAAATAGGAAGCCGCTTCATGATAACCCCGATTTCCGTCGGGGAGAAGCTGAGCGAGCCCATTTTTCAGATCGCAAATAACCTTGCGTTTCCACGCAAGGCTATCATTAAAAGATGCACAACTTGCCGTCGGGAACGAAGCTCTGGTCGTTCGTGATGATCAGCTTGTTCAAATGGAGTTCGTTCGGGCGGCCCAGGAGCTTGGAACGCGTGATCGTGAGCGTTTGTTCGCCGGCTTTCAGGTGGTAGATGCCCTCCATGCCTTTTTTGGCACTGTTGGGACAATAGCGAGACCAGAGCCATTCTTTGCTGAAGACTTTCCCGTACAGGCCGCCCAGGCCGTAAAATTCCTTGAGAGATTCTTTCTTATCATTGAGTTGGAGTTGCAGAGGCACCCAATCCGCGACGGTGGCACGCCACTGATGCCAGATCACGTAATCGCCCTCCACCGGCACGTTAAATTTCAACGTGAAAGTTTCCGTTTCCTTGAGCAGCACATACTTTCCGTTGGATGCCGTCGCATCTGCCTGTATTGCACCGCCCTTGCCCGTGGCGTAATCGACGTTCACCGTCTGCACGGTGATGGCCGGTGTAGCGACCGCAACGGCCGCACTGGGTTGCGAAACGGAGCCGTCGTAATCGATCGCGGTAACTTTGTAGTAATACTGTGTGCCAGGCTTGAGGCCCCAATCGACGATATGCTCGGTTCCGGCCGGTGGCGAATATAACAGGTTCGACTGGGCCGGTACGAAGTCGGGTTTGTCGGCGGCGTAGACGTTGTAGTAACGGATGCCGGGGATCGCCGCCCAAGTCACTTCCGACGCATAAGGTGTCAGAGGTTTGGTTTTCACGTTCGCTGGAACCTGTGGCAGAGGCGATGTGGCGGTCGGATAATCCAACCCTCGCCCAGTGGGCGTACTGCCGTCGGATGTCAGGAAGATTCGGTCCAGTTTGAAGCCCTTCGATTCGGAGCTCAACTTGATTTCGCCGGAAACTTTCCCCACGTTGACCCATGTCCAATCCGCATATGTTTTGGCGGGGATGGCTGTGTCATTGACCTTGAACGCCGCATCGCCCCCCCCCATCCCGCCCACACGCACCCATACCTGAGCGTCCTTGTTGGGATTCGTGAAGCTGACCGAACATTTCGTGCCGGCCAGCGGGACGAACAGGTAGTACATATCGCCGGTGTTGACCGGATCGAAGCCCTGCTTGAATCCGGCAAACTCGCCAAGCTCTGGTTCGATGTAGGTTGCTACCGGCATACCGGCATCGCTGGCGACATCGTTGGAATAGCGACTCAGCAGCCCGGACCATTCCTGAGCCCGTACCGCGAAGAAGACTTTCTCGCCCTGCTTGACGCCGGGGACGACGAAGCTGAGCGGTTCCATGTAAGGCACGATGGGCGATTCAGGCGTATCCACCCACCCGACCTGCCGATACGCCTGGCCGCTCTTGTTGGTCTGATAGATGCGATAGCCTTTCGCCTCGCTGCTGAGTGTGTCGGGTGTCCAGGTTAATTTGAACCCTTGCGGCGTCCATTGGCCGGTCAATTTCTGCGGCGTCCGCGGATTGGCCGCGACGACCAGATATTCATTCATGTTGTCGGTCATGGAGGACATGAACATGACCTTGGTACCGTCGGGGCTCAGCAGGCCAAAGGGGATGCTGTTGTAGGACAAGATTCGAGGGTCCTGCGGGCAGGTGCTGCACAAGCGGATCGGGCTTGCATCTTCCCGCATGCTCAGGCGGACAATTTCCGCGCCGAACGGACTCGACCAACTGCATTCCGACCAGTTGGGATCATTGGTCCAACTGCAATGTCCTTCGGTTTTTCCCTTTGCATTGAACTGCACCACTTCCTCGCCGGTGACATAGTTATGTCTCCGCACGCCGCCGGGGCCTTCAAAAATCTGGAGCTTTCCGAGAGGGCCAAAAGCGCCGTGCGAGAGAATGGGCGTTCGTTCAAGCAATTTGCCTTCGACGCTCAGAAAGTGAGTCTGGTGGGCTTTGTCGCCGAAGAGCTCGCCCATGAGGGTGGTTTTGAGTTTGTTTTCCGGGCCACGTGCAAATGTGACGGAGTGCATGCCGCCGCGGACGTCCGATTCGCCTTCCGTTGTTACCGGCGCCGGTATCTCCGGCGTGGGATTTTTGATTTCGGCGACGACGCCGCCATCCCAGCGAAAGCTGCGATAGACGCTGCCATCGGTAGCCGCGACGCAAATACGGCGAGCTTTGTCCTGTCCGCCGTCCAACCAGCAGAGCCATTGGCCGTCCTCGGAGATTCCGGCGATGCCGCCGGCCTTGGGCGCCGAGGGAGCAAGGAACCGCAGCATTTTTTGTTGCTTGACGTCATAAGCCCATACGCCTTTTTGCCCTTTGTAGGGACCATGAAAGAACGAAATATAGGGCTCCGTGGGGCTCCACCTGTCCAATGGCACCGTCGGCACTTGCATGGCACAGCTTTCCTGATCCATCAAAAACGTCCCGGCACCGTTATCGCTGAACTTCATCAATCGCCCATTGGCGTTCCATGGATTCTTGGTCGCATGGGTAATCACGCCATTGGTGTGACTGGTCAGCCGCCAGACTTCCGCGCCCGTATACAGGTCCCGGAAGATGGTGCGAACACTTGGGGTCACGCCGTCCTTGGCAGCGGGAAGGATGCCGGAGGGCTTTTCTGTTGCCAGCAGCCCATATGGCCGGACTCGCCCACGTTTCATAAGCGTATCGAGCCCCTGGTCCTTGATTGGCCGATCGAGGAACAGCCAGGGCCATTGCCCGTCAAATTGCAGACTGTCGATCGTCGTTGGCACCAGGGCCTTCGGACCGGCGGGCTGTGCGAGTGCCGCCGTCACAACCGCCGCGGAAACAAACAATGTTGCTAACCGTGCTTGACTTGAAAACTTCATAAACGTCACTCCTAATGACTAATATACTAATAACTAATATACTTATTTAGTGGATGCCCAGCTTGCCGTCGGGCACAAAACTCTGGTCGTTGGTGATGATCAGTTTATTCAAATGGAACTCGCTCACGCGGCCGATGGAATGGAGCGTGATTTTCAGCGTGTTCTCGCCGGCCTTCAGGTGGTACACGCTCTCCTGACCTTTCTTAAAGCCGTTGCAATAACGCGACCAGATAAACTCGCCGCTGATGACCTGCCCGTACAGACGGCTCAGATAATACTGATCATCCACACGGTCTTTGGTCTCATTCAATTCGACCAGCACACTGAACTGATCGGATTTGTCTGTCCGCCACTGATGCCAGATGACGTAATCGCCGTCCGCGGGCACATTGAATTTCACGGTGTACGTTTCCTTGGGCTTGAGCACCACCGGCTTGGCGGCATAATCCAGGTTCACCGTCTGCACGGTGATGGCCGGGGTAGCGACCGCTACCGCCGCACTGGGTTCTGAAAACATGCCATCGTAATCAACCGCGATGACCCTGTAATAATACTGCGTCCCTGGCTTGAGGCCCCAATCGACGATACGCTCGGTCCCCGCCGGCGGCGAATACAACAGGTTCGACTGGGCAGGTGCAAAGTCCGGCCTATCGTAGGCGTACACGTTGTAGTACCGCACGCCGGGAATTGCCGCCCAAGTCACTTCCGCCGCGAATGGTGTCAGAGGCTTGGTTTTCACGTCTGCGGGCATCTGTACCAAAGGCGGTGCGCCTTGCTGCCGACAGATGGTTGGATAATCCAAACCTCGCCCGGTTGGTGTGCTGCCATCAGATGTCAGGAAGATGCGGTCCAGTTTGAAGCCCTTTGTTTCGGAACTTAACTTGATTTCGCCCGAAACCTTCCCAACGTTAATCCATGTCCAACCACTATCGTCCATGCCTTTATCTATTTTAACTGGTACGATTTGGCCATTGATTGCGAACGCTTTGTTCTGATCACCTACACGCAGCCATACTTGTGCGTCCTTGTTGGGATTCGTGAAGCTGACCGAGCATTTGGTGCCGTCGGTCGGTACAAACAGGTAGTACAGATCGCTGGCATGGACCGGATCGAATCCCTGCTTGAATCCGACATACTCGCCGCGCTCCGGTTCGATATAGGTTGCCACCGGCATGCTCGCATCGCTGGCGACATCGTTGGAATAACGGCTCAGCAGTCCGGACCATTCCTGTGCCCGTGCCGCGAAGAATATCTTTTCGCCCTGTTTCACGCCGGGGACGACGAAGCTGAGCGGATCCGTGGAGTTCACCTTGCGATCTGCAGGCGTCGGCACCCATGCAATCTGCTGATACGCCTGCCCGCTCTTGTTCGTCTGATAGATACGATACCCTTTAGTCTCGCGGCTCGGCGTGTTGGGCGACCAGGTCAATTTGAATCCTTCCGGCGTCCACTGGCCGGTCAAGTTCTTCGGAACTTGCGGATTGGCCGCCACCACAATGTATTCGTTCATACTCCGGGTCATCGACGACATGAACATCGCCTTGGTGCCGTCGGGGCTCAGCAAAACGAACGGCATGCTGTTGTAGGTCAAACCTTTCGGATTCACCGGGCAGACGCTGCACAAGCGAATGACACCGCTGTCCCCCTCTCGCATGTGCAGTCGCAGGATTTCCCAGCCGAAGGGGCTCATCCAGCTGGCCGCGGCCCAGTTCGGATCGTTGGTCCAATCCATGTGCCCTTCGGTTCGGCCTTTGGAGCTGAGCACCCGCCATTCGCGTCCCTCGGTATCCAGTTTTTTCGCCGAGATGCCGTCACCGTTCTCGAAAATCTGGAACGTTCCATCCGGGCTGTCGGCGGCATGCGAGAGCAGACGCGTCCGGTTGACCAACTTGCCATTGGTGTCCAGGAAATGTGTGGCGTACGGTTTCTGAGACGCCGCCAGGTCGCTGATCAACGAGGTCTTCAGAATGTTGTCTGGGGAACGTGTAAAGCGAATCGCGTGCATGCCGCCGCGGAGGGGCGAGTCGCCTGCCGTGGTGGGAGGAGGGACTTGTGTTGTCGCGGGGCTCTGCTCGAAGACGACCCCGCCGTCCCAGCGAATACTTCGATACAGGCTCCCGTCTGTTTTCGCGACGCCGAACCGCCGTGCGAGATCCTGTCCGCCTTCCAGCCAGCAGACCCATTGGCCATCTTCGGAGATGCCTGAGAGCCCGCCCCATTTGTCTCCCGCCGGCGCAATGGCCCGCAGCACCTTCTGCTGCATGATGTCAAAGGCCCATACCCCACGTACACCCTCGTTCTGCCCGATGAAGAATGTGAGGTAAGGCTCGACGGGGCTCCACTTTTTGCCGCCTTGTTTGGGGGCGGTCATGGTGCAGGTTTCCTGATCGAACAGAAGCGGTGTGCCGCCGCGGTCGAAAACGCGGATCAATCGCCCATTAGCGTTCCACGGCTCGTTGGTCGCATGGGAAACCACACCGTTGGTCAGATTGGTCATCCGCCAAATCTCCGCGCCGGTATACAGATCGCGGAAGATGGTGCGAACACTTGCCAGTGCGCCGTCCGTGCCGACGGGAAACCCTGCCGGCGGAGTCTTGGTGACCAGCAGTTCATACGGCCGGACTCGCCCCCGACTCACCAGCGTTTCCAACCCCTGATCCTTCATCGGCCGATCGAGGAACAGCCAGGGCCATTGGCCGTCAAATTGCAAACTGTCGATCGTCGTGGGGACCAGGGCTTTCGGGCCGGTGTCAGGGTCAGAGGCGGGGGGGGGGGCGGGGTCAGGGGCGGGCTGTGCGATAGCCGCTGTCACAACCGCCGTGGAAATGAGTAACGTGGCCAACCGTGCTTGATTTGAAAAGTTCATGGACGCCGCTCCTTAAAAAACTTCCCAACGGACCCTTGCCCTGTACACATGCAGGGTATTTTAACACATGACTTGGGATAAACAGGAGAGATGACCTATGATGTAGTTGCGCTTTTCATATCGTAAATGCGCAGGAGACCTGTGATGAAAAACGTGCCGCGGGTGGTGTTGGGATTCGGATTGACGGCCGCTTGGGGGCGAAGCGTGACACGGGGCGTGCTGGCGTATACGGAGCGATATGGGCCGTGGGATTACGAACTGCCTCTGACAGGCCCCTTCACAGCCGATACCCTCAGGCGCCTGGGAAAAGTCAACGGCCTGATCGTGAATTCCGACCTGGCCGACCTCGCCGCGTCAACATTGAAGCGGAAAGTGCCCATCGTGGCGGTAGGTATCACAGGCCCCTCGGCCGTGCCCAAACACCTGCCTCATTTGCTGGAAAACCACGACGAGATCGCAAAAATGGCCGTGGAGCACTTCATCGAGAGAGGATTCCGGAATTTTGCCTATTATGCGTTTCGCGGATATCACATGGCAAAAATATATGGCAGTGCTTTTAGAAGCCTGTTGCACGCGCATGGGTTCGCGTGTTCGTGGTTTAAGAAGGAAGCGGGCAAGGACATTCGGTCAGAGACGGAAAACGATTTGAAGATGAACGAATGGATTCGGAAGTTGCCTAAGCCGGTGGCGGTTTTAGCGTCGTGGGATGGCGCAGCTCGCGAAGTTACGATGGCCTGCCGAAAAATGAACATCGCCGTGCCGGAGCAAGTTTCCGTCCTTGGCACCGGCAACGACGAGTACCAATGCCTGCTTTGCTCGCCGCACTTATCCAGTCTGGACCCGGGATTAGAGCGATTGGGATACGAATCGGCCCGAATGCTGGATCACATGCTCAGGAAAGGGGGACGCGTCAAAGCGGGCCCCATCCTGTTTCCCCCGATCCGCGTCGTCACACGGCAGTCCACCGACGTGATCGCGGTCAGCGATGAAAGGGTTGCCGCTGCCGTGCGAAAAATCCATGAACACTTAACCGCCGGCGTCAACGTCAAGCAATTGGTCCATGAACTGGGCATGGGCAGACGCACACTGGAACTCGCTTTCAAAAAACACCTGGGCCGAACGGTCTACGACCAGATCGTACGCACACAAATCGAGCGAGCCTCTCGTTTGCTGGAAGACGGCGAACTCCCGGTCGCCGAAATCGCCCAGCGTTGCGGCATTCAGCACGCCTCGCACTTCTGCGCCTTTTTCAAAAAACAGACAGGCTCCACCCCACTGGAATACCGCAGCCGCAACCAACGCCAACGCTATCAGGGAATTCCTTAAAAATCGACCATTAATAAATGCATAGCTTGCCATCCGGCACAAAGCTTTGGTCGTTGGTGATGATCAGCCTGTTCAAATGGATTTCGTTCCCACGAGCGCCCAAGGGTTCGGGAAACGTGATCGTGAGCGTTTGTTCGCCGGCTTTCAGGTGGTAGATGCTCTCACCGCCTTTCTTGGCGCTGTTGATGCAATACCGCGTCCAGAGCCATTCCTTGCTGATGACTTTCCCGTACAAACCGCCCAGGTGATACCATTCCTTGATCGATTCTTTCTTATCATTGAGTTGGATTTGCAGAGTCAGCCAATCCGAGACGGTGGCACGCCACTGATGCCAGATCACGTAATCGCCTTCGACCGGCACGCTAAACTTCAACGTGCAGGTTTCGTCTGCTTTGAGCGCCATGTACTTTCCATTGGAAGCTGTTGCATCAGCCTGGACCGAACCGCCGGCCGCTGAGGCGTAATCCACGTTCACCGTCTGCACGGTGATGGCCGGTGTAGCGACCGCAACGGCTGCACTGGGTTGCGAAACGGAGCCGTCGTAATCGATCGCGGTGACCTTGTAGTAATACTGCGTGCCCGGCTTGAGGCCCCAATCGACGACGCGCTCAGTTCCCACCGGTGGCGAATACAGCAGGTTCGCCTGGGCAGGAACGAAATCAGGCTTCTCGGCAGCGTATACGTTGTAGTACCGTACGCCGGGGATTGCGGCCCAAGTCACTTCCGACGCGAATGGCGTCAGAGGTTTGGTTTTCACGTTCGTCGGAACCTGTACCACAGGCGATGCGTCTGTTGGATAATCCAAACCGCGTCCGGTGGGTGTGCTGCCGTCAGATGTCAGGAAGATCCGATCCAGTTTGAAGCCCTTCGATTCGGAACTCAACTTGATTTCGCCGGAAACTTTCCCCACGTTGACCCATGTCCAATCTTCATACGTTTTGGCAGGTACAGCCGTGCCATTGACAGAGAACGCCGCGTTCTGGCCGCCCACACGCACCCAGACCTGAGCGTCTTTGTTGGGGTTGGTGAAGCCAACCGAGCATTTCGTGCCGGCCAGCGGAACAAACAGGTAATACATATTGCCGGCATTGAGCGGATCAAATCCCTGCTTGAATCCGGCAAATTCGCCCAGATCCGGTTGAATATAGGCTGCCACCGGCATATTCGCATCACTGGCAACATCGTTCGAATACCGACTCAGCAGCCCGGACCATTCCTGGGCACGTACCGCGAAGAACACTTTCTCGCCCTGCTTCACACCGGGAACGACGAAGCTGATCGGGTCCGTGGAAGTCACCGGGAGATTTTCAGGCACGTCCACCCATCCGACTTGCCGATACGCCTGACCGCTCTTGCTGGTCTGATAGATGCGATACCCTTTCGCCTCGCGGCTCAGCGTGTCGGGAGTCCAAGTCAACTTGAAGCCTTGCGGCGTCCACTGCCCGGTCAATTTCTGCGGTGCCCGCGGATTGGCCGCGACGACCAGGTATTCGTTCATGCTGCGCGTCACCGACGACATGAACATGACCTTGGTCCCATCCGGGCTCAGCCGGCCAAACGGGTCGCTGTAGTAGGTCAAGGCCTTGGGTTCCTGCGGGCATACCCCGCACAAACGGATCGGACTGGCATCCTCTCGCAGGCTCAGACGCACGATCTCCCAACCGTGCGGGCTCTGCCAACTGCATTCGGCCCAGTCGGGATCATTGGTCCAACTGGTATGCCCTTCCGTTTTGCCCAAGGCCTGGAAGATCAGACGTTCTTTTCCGGTGGCATGATCCAGCACGCGAACGCCGCCGGGGCCTTCAAAGACATAGCTTTTTCCGTCCGGACTATCCATGCCGTGCGAGAGCGGAGGCCTTCTCTCAAGCAACTTGCCATCAATGTTCAGGATGTGATTGCAGAGTTCTTTGTCTTTACCGAGTTCACCATTGATGGAGGTTTTCAGTTTGTACTCATCAAGGCTTCGCAGGAATTTCACGCCATGCATGCCACCGCGGATGTCGGAATCTCCCGCGGTTGAAACGGGTACAGGCATACCCGGCGTGGGATTTTTAATTTCCGCCACGATACCGCCATCATAGCGGATACTGCGATACAGGCTGCCATCGGTTGCCGCGATGCCAAAACGGCGGGCGGTATCCTGGCCGCCTTCCAGCCAGCAGACATATTTGCCGTCCTCGGAGACTCCCAGGACATCACCCGACTTGGGTACCGCCGGAGCGATGTAGCGCGGGCTTTTCGGTTGCCGCAGGTCGTAAACCCATACCCCGTGTTGGCCGTTGGAGGCGCCAGTGGAAAATGAAATATAAGGATCCGTCAGGCTCCACAAGCGAGTGAGCTGCGCAGGCATTTCCTGTGCACAAGTTTCCTGGTCGATCAGGCCGGTGCTGATGCGAATCAAGCGTCCGTTGGCATTCCAGGGATTGTTGCCCGCATGGGAAGTCGAGCCATTGGTGTAACTTGTCAGCCGCCAGATTTCCGCGCCCGTGTACAGATCACGGAAAATGGTTCGGACGCTTCGGGTGGCGCCGTCGCGAGCCGCGGGAAGAATTCCGAAGGGTTTTTCTGTTTCCAACAGGCTGGTCGGGCGGACACGCCCACGCTGCTTCACGAGCATATCGAGTCCCTGGTCCTTGATCGGCCGATCGAGGAACAGCCAGGGCCATTGCCCGTCAAATTGCAGACTGTCGATCGTCGTGGGTACCAAGGCTTTCT
Organism: Phycisphaerales bacterium; assembly: GCA_009781185.1. Taxonomy (GTDB): domain Bacteria; phylum Planctomycetota; class Phycisphaerae; order WQYP01; family WQYP01; genus WQYP01. The sequence continues at coordinate 58,044 of WQYP01000002.1, forward strand.
GATTGGGGGCGGGCTGTGCGATGGCCGCCGTGGCGACCGCCGCGGAAACGAACAATGTGGCTAACCGTGCCGGGCTTGAAAAGTTCATGGGCGTTGCTCCTGAAAAACAGACATGAGCCGACGATGGCAGACGGCTATCGTTGGTAACAACGCCTGCAAATTCTTAATGTTGCAGGGGATGTTGATAGCTGACGCTAAAGGCTGTAAAGTCTCGCTCTTGATCCCAACGGCACGACGCGACGCTAAGTCGGGGTCCGCCTTGCCGGTAACTACAATAGAGGAGAACTCATGGCTGTTCGTGTGGCAATCAACGGTTTCGGACGCATCGGCAGGCTGGTCTTCCAGGCTCTCTGCGATCAAGGACTTCTGGGCAAGGAGATTGACGTGGTCGCGGCGGTCGATATTTCGACCGATGCGAAGTACTTCGCTTACCAGATCAAGTACGATTCGGTGCACGGCAAGTTCAAGCACAACGTCACCGCCGAAAAGTCGGACGCGTCCAAGGAAGAATGTGATGTCCTCGTGGTCAACGGCCACAAGGTCAAGTGCATCATGGCCACCAAGGACCCCTCACAGCTTCCGTGGAAAGATCTCAAAGTCGACTACGTGATCGAATCCACCGGCCTGTTCACCGACTCCGAAAAAGCCAAGGGGCACATCATCGCCGGCGCCAAACGCGTGATCATCTCCGCCCCCGGCAAAGGCGACGTCAAAACCATCGTCATGGGCGTCAACGAAAACGAGTACGATCCCGCCAAGCACGCGATTGTTTCGAACGCTTCCTGCACCACCAACTGCCTCGCCCCGGTGGCGTACATCATCGAGAAGAGCGGCATCGGCATCGATAAGGGCCTGATGACCACGATCCACTCCTATACCGCGACGCAAAAGACCGTCGATGGCCCGTCGAAGAAGGACTGGCGCGGCGGACGCGCAGCGGCCATCAACACGATTCCCTCTACCACCGGCGCCGCCAAAGCCGTCGGAGAAGTCCTCCCGCGTCTCAAAGGCAAGCTCACCGGCATGTCCTTCCGCGTCGCCACCGCTGACGTCTCCGTCGTTGATTTGACCTTCACCACCAATCGCGACAGCAGCATCGAAGAGATCGACAAGGCCATCAAGACCGCCTCGGAAACCTACCTCAAGAACATCCTGGGCTACTGCGATGAAGAGCTCGTCTCGACCGATTTCATTCACGATCCTCGCTCGTCGATTTACGATTCGCTCGCCACACTGCAAAACAACCTCAAAGGCGAGAAGCGCTTCTTCAAGGTCGTGAGCTGGTACGACAACGAATGGGGCTACTCCAATCGCGTCGTAGACCTCGTCAAGTTCATGGCCAAGAAGGACAACCTGTAAAATTCGAAATTCGAAACTCGAAACTCGAAACTCGAAATTCGAATGACGAATCAAATTCGAAATTCGAATATTCTCTGTGGCCACGACCGGTCCAGTTCCGACTGGGTCGGTCGTGGTTAGTTGTAGTCGTCTTTTCCGTGACCACGGGTGGTGAAGCTCGAATTTTGAATTTTGAAATTTGAATTTGTTTCGAATTTCGAACTTCGAATTTCGAGTTTGATTCGTCATTCGTCATTCGAATTTCGTCATTCAAGGGAGTATATGGCGTGTCTCGCCTGTTGCCGGCTGAGGGGTCGCTCTTCCCCAAACTGCGTTTTTTTTCGGATTTCCGCAATACGTTTACGCCCAAGTCGCTGATTTGCCTCCGCGAAGGGTATTCCAAAAACGCTTTTATCCGCGATGTGTTGGCGGGGTTGACGGTGGGGGTCATTGCGTTGCCGCTGTCGATGGCTTTGGCGATCGGCTCGCATGTGCGGCCGGAGCAGGGACTCTTTACCGCTATCGTCGCGGGATTCCTCATCTCGCTCCTGGGCGGATCACGCGTGCAGATCGGCGGACCGGCGGGAGCCTTCATGGCACTCGTCGCCGGCATCGTCGATATGCACGGATATCAGGGATTAGCTATCTGCACGTTAATGGCCGGCGTCATCCTGGTCATCATGGCACTGGCTCGCCTGGGAGCACTGATCAAATTCATTCCGTATCCCGTTACCACCGGCTTTACCTCCGGCATTGCCGTGCTCATTTTCTCCCAACAAATCAAAGAACTCCTGGGCCTAACCATCCGCATTCCCTACCAGATGGTGGAAAACAATGCGGTGGTGGAGAAGTTTCGGACGGAGCCGCCGGCGGAGTTTATCGAGAAGTGGCGTGTGCTAACGGAGTTTCTGCCCACCACGAATTATCTGGCGTTGGGCTTCGGGGCCGGGGCACTGGTCTGTCTGATTCTGTTCCGCAAGTTCGCTCCGAAGGTTCCCGCATCCCTGCTGGTAGTCGTGCTCTCTGCGGTCATCGTGGGCGCCTGGAACCTCGACAGCAATCACCTCGACGGCGGCGTCCGTACCATCGGTACCACCTTCGGCGGAATCCCCCGCTCGCTCCCCGCCCCCTCATTCCCCATCAAACTTTCATCCTGGGAAGACGTGAAAGTCGCCTGCTGGCAGGCCCGGAATCTGATTCCGGAAGCCTCGACCATTGCCATTCTGTGTGCGATCGAGTCGTTGTTGTGCGCCGTGGTGGCCGACGGCATGATCGGCGGACGGCACAAATCCAACTGCGAACTGGCAGCCCAGGGCGTCGGCAACCTCGCCTCCGTCGTCTTCGGCGGCGTTCCCGCCACCGGCGTCATCGCCCGCACCGCCGCAAACGTCAAATCCGGCGGACGCACCCCCGTCGCAGGCATGGTCCACGCCCTGTTCCTCCTGGCGATGATGCTGGTTCTAGCGCCGTATGCCTCGATGATTCCGCTCTCGGTATTGGCCGCAATTCTGATCATGGTCGCCTGGAACATGGCCGAACTGGATCATTTTCGTTCGTTGCTCAAGGCGCCGCGGTCGGACATCACCGTGCTGCTGACGACGTTCGGACTCACGGTGCTGGCGGATTTGACCGTGGCGGTGGGTGTGGGCATGGCGCTGGCCGTCTTCCTGTTCATGCGACGCATGTCCGAGGTGACCAATTTTGACGCGATGACCCGGGAGTTTGAGGAGCCGGGCGCCGCCGACTCCAACGAGGACGGCGATCCGAACTCGATTTTGTCACGCGACGTTCCGCCGGGCGTGGAAGTCTACGAAATCAACGGTCCGTTCTTCTTCGGCGTGGCGGACAAATTAAAGGACACCTTGCGAGGCATCGCCAAGCCGCCTCGGATCTTTATTCTGCGAATGCGTCGCGTTCCGGCGATCGATGCCACTGGCATCCACGCGCTGGAGGAATTCCACGACAAATGCCACCGCCAGCACACGCGCCTGCTCCTGGCCGGCGTGCACGCACAACCGCTCTTCGCCCTGACCAAATACGGCCTGCTCGACAAGTTCGGCGAAGAAAACATGCTCGGCAACATCGACGACGCCCTGGCCAAAGCCCGCGAAATCCTCGGCATGCCGCCGCCGACTGTCGTGCCGGCACATGTACCAGAGGTGGCACGAGAAGAGGGCGACAAGGTGATAAGGTGACAAGGTGAAGGAGTGACAAGAAGGGCTCGTTTTTTTGAGTCACCTTGTCACCCTGTCACATACGATCCGTGCTGGATTTCCAACCACGGTTGTATTCGGCGGTACGTTTTCCAGCACGATGGCGCCGGCGCCGATGATCGCGTTGTCTCCGATGCTCACGTTGGGCAGGATGGTAGCGCCTGCGCCCACGAGTACGCCGGCGCCGATGGTGACGCCGCCAGTCAGCGTTGCGCCGGGTGCGACGTGCACGCAGTTGCCGAGCTTGCAGTCGTGATCGACGACGGCGGCGGTGTTGATGATGCACAGTTCGCCGATGGTGGCATGCGTGGCAACGATGGCGCCGGCGAGCAGGACGGTTCCTTCGTGAAGAAGAGCGGTGGGCGAGAGGTAGGCTTTGGGATGAATGAGCGCGGGCAGTTTCAGACCGAGGGTGCGGGCGTGGTCCGCGAAGCGTTTGCGGACGTTGTTGTCGCCGATGGCAATGCAGGCGCTGTCAATGTGATGGGCCTGCATCAGCGATGCGAGGCGGTCCGGCGAACCGAGGACGAGATGCCCGTCGATGTGAGTACCAGCCAAGTCGGGATTTTCGTCCACCAGTCCTGCCACGAGTCCCCCCCCCTCTTTTTTTCCCGCTTGATCAAGGAGTTCAAGAAGGACTTTTGCCTGTCCGCCCGCTCCGTAGACGACGATTGCCATCGATCACCTGCCTCCAAAAAGATCGGGTCAATTGCTGCAAGGGCGATATTATCTGTCAGGGGGGGGGCTGTCGAGGTTGCGACCATCCGACCTCAGGTCAGCCGCGTAAAAAATGAAAGCGGCTCAGCGGTTGTCTTGACGGCACCGAGCCGATCATGGAATATGTAAAGAGGCGTCCTAAAAAAACCGACTAAGTTGTGGGGTTTCCCCGCTTGGCAGGAAGGTCGGGCGACGAGATGCGTTTTGTTGAAATCGCATCTCGTGTGCCGCACAGATTGAAAGGGCATTCATGGCACGCAATTTCTCTCGCACGAAACAACTGGATCGTACCTTTGCCTTGCGGGGAAAAACGAGCGGGCGGGGTGCTCCTCTGGCTCGTCGTACGCTGGGTCTGCTGGTTCTGGCCTGCGCGGCGGTGGGACTGGGCGCCTGCAGCGAGAATGTCCAGAAAGTTGCTTTGGGTTATATCAACCCTCGCAACAGCCTGCTCAATCCCTCGGAGGTCGGTCGCTTTGACAAGGACAATCCCTGGCACGGGGCTCAGTGGGGCACGGTTCGCCCCGTGAAATGGCCGATCCTCGATTCGCTGGATTTGATTGATCAGCCGGCCGATCAGTGGGCCGCGGCTACGGATCCCACGCCGGCCGATCTCGTGCCAGACCGCCGCGAATTCACCATCGCGGCCAACGATGCGATACGCATCACCATCTTCGGCCTGCTGCAGCCGGAACAGGAATTCACCCGCGACATGGCGGTCAATCAGACCGGCACCGTCACCCTTCCGTACCTGGGCATCGTTGACCTCAGCGGCCTGACGCCCACACAAGCTCAGGAAAAACTCAAACAAGTCGCCATCGACAAACGCGTGCTGCCCGAAGCAGGTAACGGTAACCCCGGCCCGCAGGTCAGCGTTTCGATCATTCAAAGTCAAACAAGAAACTTCTCGGTCATCGGACAGGTGCAACGCGCAGGCGTCTACGGCCTCTTCACCTCCGACCTTCGCCTGCTCTCGGCACTTTCCCAGGCCGGCGATTTCCTCGGCGGCGCTCAGCCCGGGCTCGATTATATCTACGTGATCCGGTCCACCGAGACACAGCCCACAGTGCCCGCCCAGACTCCCAGCACCTCCGTAACCCCCACGACCGGCACCGCTCCCGCACGCAACCCGCTGGACACGATTGAATCCATCGAAAGAGGGACCGTTCCGGAGACCAAGCCGGCGCCGACGCCCGCTCCGGGAGCGTTCCCGGCGAACTCTGGGGCGACGGGGGAGCCGCAGTTGATCCGTCCGTTGCCCACGGCAGTCTCAATGTCGAACGGTCATGCGATTGTGTTGGCACAGGCCGACCTTGATGCGGCGCTTTCCACGCCCGCCGGAGCCGCGGCTACGACTGCTCCGATGCCCAAGTCTCCCACCTCCGCGCCTGCCGAAGATTTGCTCAATCAGGCCATGGGCACTCCGACGACCACGCGCCCCGGCCAATATGTGTGGATCGGGGACAAGTGGGTGTTGCTGTCCGGGGCTGCCACTCAGCCTGGGACAACCAGCCAACCTGCGCCGGCTCCCGGCGTTGCGTCCACGCCTGCCGCTCCTCCTCCCCCGATGCCTCCTGGAATTCCGGTGCCTCCGGTTGGTTCAACGGTCTCGCCTCCTTCGGACGTTTATTCCGCGATTGAAAGTCTGACCACGCAGCGCGTCATTCGCATCCCTGTGGCACAGCTTCGCGCGGGTGAAGCTCGCTACAACATCATCATTCGGCCCGGTGACGTGATTAACGTTCCAACGATCGAACCGGGCGAGTTTTACATGATGGGCCACGTGAATCGTCCGGGGTCTTACAGTCTTACCGGCCGGAAGATCACGCTCCGCCAAGCCATCGCCGCTGCCGGGAATTTGGACTCACTGGCGATTCCACGACGCTGCGAATTGATCCGACGCATCGGTACCAATCAGGAAGCTATCGTACAGGTCAACCTTCAGTCCATTTTCGACGGCGAACAGGCGGATATCTTCCTGAAGCCTTACGACGTCGTGAATGTAGGCACCGATGCGATCGCACCGTTCCTGGCTGTGACTCGAAACGCTTATCGTTTGAGTTACGGCTTCGGCTTCGTGTTCGACCGCAACTACGCGTATAGCACCAGAAACCAGTAACAAAAACTTGGTCTGAGATTGCTCAGCGAACATGTGCTCGCGTTGACGCGGGGAGAAGGAATTGCTTGGTGCATTTATTTTTGCGGAATATCGTGTAGGACGATTTCCAACAGGCACTTGTGGCTGCTATGATCCGTTTATTACCGAGCGACTCGCAGGCAGGATCGCGTTGGCGAAAATGGTGCCGCCGCCCATCCGGCGGGCGGCTGCTATCGTAGGAACCTTTTGACCTTAGCGAATCCTAATGCCCTGTTTGTCCGATCAATACAGGAGAAATCCGATAGTCTTGAAAGCGTGATGGCAGCTAATTCCGACAATCTCTCCTCCCCTCCCCCCGCGACGTCCAATGCGTCCGTCGGCAAGCCTCGCAGGTATCGCTATTCCGACGCACCGGTATCGCCGGGCCTTGGCGCATCCGCGGCGTCCGCCGGCAGTCTCTCCCTCCCGGCAACCGCGGCCGTGGACGCTCTCCCGCTCAACTGGTCCTTTATTGGACTGGCAATCGCATTCGTGGGCGTTTGTTTTCTCTGTTTGTATCCGTATGAATTTTTGGGCTTGCTGATCCGCTGGTATTCTGACTCAGGCTGGAGCCACGGGTTTGTCGTGCCGCTGATCAGCGCATTTTTCATCAGTCTCAAGTGGGACAAGCTTCGCCAGCTCACGCCTCGGTTTTCGCTCGCTGGGCTGTTCGTGCTGCTTCTGGGCATTGTGGGGCAGGTTTGCTTCCGTGCCACCGGCACCGATCACATGTCCAACCTGAGCATGCTCGTGGTGCTCCTGGGCGGATCGCTGTTCATCCTCGGCTGGGAATTCATGAAGGTCCTCTGGCTGCCGATCGGATTCCTGGCCTGTGCGATTCCGTTTCCGATGCCCATTTACGTCGCTCTCACGACGAAACTGCAGATCATTGCCGCGGAGGTCGGGCTGTTCATTCTCACGATCACCGGGGTGGATGCCCAGCTCAGTGGCACGATCATCAATGTTTACCGCAATGGAACGGTCTGCCCGTTAAACGTGGAACTGGCCTGCAGCGGCATGAAAATGCTGGTGGCATTCTTCGCTTTGGCCATCGCTCTGGCGTATTCCACCAACCGTCCGATTTGGCAGAAACTTTTCCTGGCGATCTGTGCGCTGCCGATCGCGATCCTGTGTAACGCCATGCGAGTGGCCTTCACGGCGCTGCTGGTCGCGCATTGGGGCGAGCAATGGGCCAAGGGCAGTGCACACGCGTACTTCGGCTTGCTGATGCTGGTGCCGGCGATGTTCCTGCAACTCGGCGTGGCATGGGTATTGGACAAGATATTTGTGGAAGCAAAATGAATTTCGAGTTTCGAATTTCGAGTTGCGAGTTGAGCGCAGTGGGAGGCGTTGGGTGAGCCAGCCGGTATCGCCATCTTCTGCCAGTGCGTCGGCGTATGCCGCGATTTCGTGGCAGGCCACGATTCGCGCCGTGATCGCTGGCGTGCTGATTATCGCGGGCATTCTTGCCCTGCACGTCTTGCAGACCAGATGGCAGTTGACGTTTACCAAGGTCCCCATGCCGTTGCCGCAGCAGACGTTGGCTGTTCTGAGCCGCCATCTTGCCGCCGGGCGTTACGTCGCGGAAGGCGCAGACCAGATTCTCGACGAGGCCGAAGTGGAAACCCTGAGCACCAACGATTACCTGATCCGCGGCTACCGCGACAGCCAGAAGAACTCGGGCGATCCCACGCGGCTTCTCAGTCTCAATATGAACTATTACGGCACCGGCGGCGCTACGCCGCACGTGCCGGAAATCTGCTGGGCCGGCGTCGGAATGCAGGAGGCCAGCAATTCCCGCGTCACATTCGACATTCCCAACGTCCGCCGCAAGGACGGCAGCGTGGTCACGCTTCGCGCCCGCATGATCAGTTTCGTGCCGCCCGGCGAAACGGAAGACCCCAAGAAACTCAAAAACGTCGCGTATTTATTCAACGTCAACGGCCATTACGTCGCGACCGCCAAAGAGGTCATCAGCGCCTTCTGGAAAGCCTCCAACAAGTACGCCTTCAACACCAAGATCGAGGTAACCGTCGGCGGCCCAGGCGATTTTTGTTCCCAACAGCAGGCCCAGGAGGCGATTGCCGATTTCCTCCGAGGGACCATCAATCACATTGAGGATGTCCTGCCAAGTCCCGACTCCGATCCGGCCCAGAACAGCGCCGGCCAGGCGGCGGCCATGGACATCGCACATTAGAGAGGTTTTATGGCACGTCAAGTTAATACGCGTTTTGTCGTTATCCTGGGCGGCGGCTTGTGCCTGGGCATCGCGGTCGTGGTGACTGTCTTCCTCTACATGCGCTATGTCGACAGGGACCCTGTGCGCAACAAGGAACTCGCGGTTGAGGCCGAGCAGAAGGGCAACTTGAAAGAGGCTCTTCGCCTTTACGAGAAGGCCGCCAATCGCCTGGCCCAGACCCGCAGCCTCGGCGCCGATGCGCTGTGCACCAAGGTTGGCGATATGGCCATGGCCATGTCCGCCACCTCCGATGTCCTCGATGCAGAGGCTCTCTACGCCAAGGCACTGGGCTACTGGAATCTCGCCCGCCAACAGAATCCTCGCTACCTGTCGGCCCAGGAAAAACTCGTCGAGGAATATTACAAAAACGCGATGTTCTATCGCCAACCTACCGCCTGGACAAGACTCGCTGACGAAGCCAAGAACCTCACCGAAGTGGACCCGGGCTACACCAACGGTTACACCTACCTGGCCCTGGCCAAGCTGAGGCTGGCTGAATCGGCCAGCGGCAAGCAGCAATTCGATCCCGCCTCCCTGACGGAAGTGGAAGATCTTATTAAAACAGCCAAGGAAAAGGATCCCACCTCGAAGCCTGTGGTGCTGGAGGCTCAGTTGCTGGATCTCAAGGCCAGAATTGCCACTCAGGCCAGCATGCCCAAGGATGCCAAGACATTCAATGACGCAGCCGTGAAGGTGCTTGTCGATTGTCTGGCGAAATACCCAAATGACTCCGAAGCCGCGGACTGTCTCGCCCGGATCTACCTGAGGCAACGTCAACTGACCGAGGCGGTCAAGCTGTTGGCCGAGACGCTTCAAGCGAATCCCGGTGACAGCCGCCTGAGTGATTTGCTTGCCAACATTTACCAGGGCTTGAACCAGCCCGACAAGGCCGAGGAGGTCCTCAAGAAAATCGTCGCGGCCAACCCGACCAATCCCGATGTTTACTTGCGCCTTGGCTCGTTCTACCAGCAGCAGCAAAGGACCGTTGAAGCCATCGAGGCGTTCAAGCAGGTGTTGGCCCATCCCGACCAGGGCGGCGGAATCATCGTCATGCAGAATCGTATTCGAGAGGACACCGCGACGTTCACCATCTCATGGCTGTACATGGACGCCGCCGAACGCGCCAAGGGCGGCATCACCAGCACCGAAGGCGCCGACTTCATCGCACAGTCGGAACAATATGCCGGCAAGCTCCGCGCCAACGCCCAGTCCGACCGCAACATGCTCGAATTGCTCGACGGGCGTATGCAACTCCTGAAGAACAATCTCGACGAGGCGCTCAAGTACCTCAAGCGAGCCAACGCATGGTATGATAGTCGGCCGCCAGGCTCCCCCGAATGGCGGTATACCAAGAGTCTCATGGCCCTGGCCTTCAACCGCAAGCGCGAATGGGGCCTGGAACAGCAGTATCTCGATGAGTATCTGAAACTCTTTCCGCGTCAACCGATGTTTCTGATACGGAAGGGCCGGAACCTGGCCCAGGTGGCGCAGTACGACGCCGCCCTGACAACCGTTGATAGCCTGCTTCACCCCAAGAACGGTGAGGAACGTTACCCGCCCGCCATCGTTCTGGAGGCCAAGAAAGTCGCCGCCATTGCACAGCGTGGCCTGGGCAACATAGATGCATACAAGCAGATCATGGACGAAGTCGCTCGCGAGTCCGGCACGGCTGATGCCGGCATTGCCCTGGCAAACGGGTTCATAGCCATCGGCGACCTCGAAAGAGCCATGGACGAGGTCAACAAGGTCTTGGCCCAGTATCCGGACAACGAAAGCGCCATGTTCTTAGGCGTGATGATCCGCCTGCGGCAGGGGCCCGAACACAAAGAGGAAGCCGCTGCGCTGCTCAAGACCGCCTTGGAGAAATATCCCAAGAGCGCCCAGTTCCAGTTCCTCAATGGGCGGATGAAAAGCTCTCAGACCGATCCGATGAAATTGCAGCTCGACGCCGCGCAGTTTATCACCGATGCTTACGCGAAGAACATTTTTTTGGCGCAGGTTTACATCAGCAATAACGATCGCATCAGTGCGTTGGACGCTTTCTCCAAGGCTGCCGTTGCGTTGGAACAGCTCGGCGTTGATGAATCTCGTGACAAGTTGGCGAGCCTGAACGACCAGGCATTTGCGTTAGCGCTGACGGCGATGTCGGAAGGTCGCCGTCTGTCGGAGAACGCCGATAAAGCCGCGGCCATCGCCGCGACTCCAGCCGACAAGGCCGCCGCTCTGAACGACAAAGCAAAAGCCGACGAACTCGCCAAGAAGGGCCTGGAGCAGGCTCAGCTTTACGTGCAAAAGGCCGACAGGCTGAACCTCGACGGCGTCAACGGCAAGATCTACCAGGGGCGTCTGCTTTTTATTCAGGCCGCCTCACGTCCCCAGGGGCTGGCGCTCCTTGAGCAGGCCGTCGCACAGCAGCCGGATAACACCATTGCCCACACGGTTCTGGGCGGCGCGTATGTTGATGTTGGGCGTTTCGATGACGCGCTCAATGAATTCCAGACCGCCATCAACCAGAAGCCCGACAATCTCTTTGCGCTCATCAGCGCCATTGAGCTGCTGGTCCGCAAGGGCGACATGACCAGCATCGAGCGCGCCAAGAGTTACCTCCGCAGTGCCATGCAATTCTCCCGGAACAATCCGCAGCTTGCGCGATACAACGACCTCATCGGCAACGTCGGCGAAGCCATCCGAACGCGAGAAGCACGTCGCCAGCGCACTCCCGAGGATGACGACAACACCCTTCGTCTGGCCAGTCTCTACGAACGCCGCGCTCGCGATGCGGGCATCCAGACGGCGGGCGGGCAGGCTGATCTTACCAAAGCCGTCGAACTGCTTCGCACGTTGTTTGACAAAAAGAAGGACAATCTCCTCGTGGGCAATTACCTTGCCCGCCTCTACCAGGATTTGAAAAAATACGAAAATGGCAAGGGAATCTACGAAACGCTCCTGACCAACAGCGATCCGCTGCTTCACTACGACACGTTGATCGCCTACGGCGATTATTGTGTCTCCCTTGGCCTGGTTCAAAACGCGCTGTCGCTCTATCGAGAAGCCGCGCTGCAGGAGCCCGCGGGACGAGAAGGCGGCTGGACCCGCATCGCGGATCTGCTCTTTGATCTCGACGACATGGTCGGCGCCGAGACGGTTTACCGCCAATGTCTTGAAAAAAAGCCGGATCTCCGCGTACAGTTGCGACTGGCCAGGGTCTTTATCAACCTGCGGAAATTCGATCTCGCTCAGACGCAGATCGACGAGATTCTCAAGGCCAATCCCAAGAATCTCGACGCCCGCATTCTGGCGGCCTATTCCCTCGTCGTGCAGTCGAAACTCTCCCAGGGCATCAATGCCTTCAACGTGATCCTCAAAGACCAGCCCGACAACTTCGACGCGATGTACTATCGCGCCCTGGCCCAATACGTCAACCGGAGCGACCTCAAGCTGGCCATCGACGACCTGATAACCATTCGCAGCAAGAGCACCGAGCTCCTTCGGGCCGGCAAAGGCATGCTCCTGATCAACAGCCGGCTCCTCCTGGCACGCATTCAGCGTATCAGCGGCAAGTACGCCGAGGCCGCCGATGAGTACCAGGACATCATCAAGAACCTCGCCTTCAATGCCCCGGCCACGCGGATCGAGTACGCTCGCTTCCTGCTGGTGCTCGCCGACGCTTTCTATCGCCTTCGTCCGGAAAATACGGATGCATTCGCCCAGAATATCCGCGTCGTCAGGCCCGTCGAACGGATGATCGAGTTGCTCAAGGATTCGCAGGAGAAACTCCCCGGCCAACCCATATGGTTCGCCTTGCAAGGACAACTCTTGAGTCTCGATCCCACCCAGACCGCCCAGGCTCAGAAATGCTTCGCGGATGCTTTTCAGCTTTCCCAGGCGCCGGAAATCGCAACCCTCTACCTGAACTCGCTGCTGGTCGCCAAGGATTATCAGAAGGTGATCGACATCGCTTCGGTTTTGATTGCCAATCCGCCCAAGGGCGCCTCGCCTTCTGGCGAATACTACATTAAGCGGGGCATCGCCTACGGCAACGCGGGCAAGCCAGGTGAATCGCTCGCCGACTTCCGGCAGGCTCTCTCCATGGCCTCACAAGACATCAACTTGTATATGATCGTCGCGCGGCAAGGTCTTGCCGTGCTCAAGGACGCCATGGCTGCTGAGCTTCAGGCTCGCATCGCGGCTAAACCAGAGGACTATTTCGCCAAGGTTGCCCTTGCGGAATATCTCAAGGACAAGGACCAGACCGCCGAAGCGATCAAGCTGCTCAGTCCGCTTCTTGCACAGGTCAAGTCTCCCAGCGACCGCGATATCGTGCTCCGCACGCTGGCCGCCAGCAAATCTCAGGCAAAAGATTTCATGGGGGCTTCCAAAGACTACCGTGAATTGCTTAAAATCAGTTCCGATGATATCAAAGGCTACCAGGAGGCTCGTTCGGACGACATACAGGCCTTGAACAACTTTGCGTTCATGCTTGCCACCGATCTGAGACGGCCCGAGGAGGCCCTGATCCTTGCTGAAAAGGCGGTGCAAATTCTCAAAAGCGGTGCCATCGACGTGGCTTTCGCCAACAACGGAAACATCTACGATACCTACGGTTGGATCAAGTTCCTCGCCGGCGACATGGAAGGCGCCATCTTCCAGCTCAAACAGGCGATCCAGACCGAAGCGTTTCCAGTTGGCTACCTGCATCTGGGGCTCGCCTTGGCCAAGAACGGCCAGAAACAGGAAGCCATTAAAATGTTCGATACCGGCATTAAATTGGCCAAAGAACGTCGCGATCCGACACTCAAAGACCTTGAGGCGGCGCTCGCAGAGTTGAAAAAATAGGTGGTTTTATCTAATTCTGACTTCGGCTACCGGCCTTTTTGGCCGATAATTAAGTCGTGGTCCTCACATACAGAGGTCTCTTGTTATGAGTCAAACACTCGTTCCGGCTGCTGCTCCGGCTCGCGCTTCTGCCACTGACGCTCCGGATATCATTTTCGTCCTACGCCGCTATCTCTGGCTGCTCATCGCCGGGGCACTCATCGGCACTATCATCGGCGGCGGTTTGTTCCTGTGGCTCCTCAAAACACGACCGCAGTACACCGCTCGTGTGGTCTTCCAAGTCCTGGGACCTCCGCGACCTCCCACCGCCTTCGGCGCCAGCAGTGACCCTACCATCAGCGGCGATGACGTCAACCGCTTTATCAAGCGACAGGTCCAGTACATCGTGGGCGATACCTCCAGCGTTCTCACACGCGCGCTGCAGGTGGAAGAATTCACCAGCAGCCGCTGGTTCCGCGAAAACTCCGAGCAGCCCAAGGATGCCCTCCGCGACGCGATCGACGTGTCGGCGATCCCGCTCTCCGACCTGTTCACGATCGGATTTACCTGTTCTGATCCCCGGGAATCCAAAATTCTCGTGGACGCGCTTGCCTCGATCTACCAAAACAACCTGCGAACCGACAACGCTCTGTTCAACACCTCCCGCATCGAAGGTCTGACCAAGTCGCTGGACAAACAGAGAAGCGTGGTTATGAATAAGGAACAGCAGTTAGCCGACTTCCGCAGGAGCCGCGACTTGGATGCGATGGGGCCACGCCGTGCCCTGCAGGTCAAAGTACTTGATGAATTGAACACGCGGGTCGTCGAGGCGCAGGCGATCGAAACCACCCTCAAGACCAATGTCGAAAACATCAAGAAGCAGGTGGAGGCCGGCACTTTTACGCTCCCCTCGCAAGAAGTCATGGCAATCGAAAACGATCCACAGCTTCGCTCGCTGCTCTCGACAAAACTTGCCCTTGATCAGGAAATCGAAGTCGCCCGGCGTACCACTGGTGTCCTTGCCTCGACGATCCTGAACCTGCAGACCCGCATCAACGTGGTCGCCGGTCAGATTGCCGACCGCCGCGATGAGCTCACCCGCACAGCCACCACACGCGTCCAGGCGGACTCCGAATTGCAGCACAATGCTGCCCTTGCGCGTCTGCAGTGGCTTGATGAAGCCCGCAAGGCGAAGAATGCCGAAATCCAGGACATGGACGTCTGGCTCGTCATGGCCCAGCGCATGATCGATGAAATCGCCGACCAAAAAGTCATTCTCTCCGGCATCCAAAGGAACGTCACCGAGGAAGACCTCAAAAGAAACACCGATGATACCCGTATCAACAAGTTCAGCGGCCCCGCCGTCGTCCCGTCTATCCCCTCGTCGCCCATCTGGTACAAGTGGTGGGTACCCGCCGGTTTCGTCATCGGCCTGGGGCTCTCCTTTGGCGCCGTCTACCTGTTTGAACTGACCAACACCCGCGTTCGCACCCCGATGGATATCACGCGGACGCTCCAGATTCCGCTGCTTGGGTTCGTGCCCGACAAGCAGGACGATTCTGCGCTCACCGGCGATCTTTCCACTTCGATTCGTACCGCGCCCAATTCCATGATTGCCGAATCTTTCCGCCAGATACGCGGGCGGCTCGTCGCACAGGCCGACGGAGTTCCTGTCAAGACTCTTTTGGTTGCCTCCATCGCACCCGGTGGCGGATCGACCACCGTTGCCAGCAACATCGCCAACAGCATGACGCTCAATGAAACTCGCGTGCTGCTGGTCGATGCCAACTTCTACCGGCCAGGTCTGGCTCGCATCTACAAAAACCTGCCCGTGACCGGCTTGGCGGATGTCGTCGCAACCCCCTCGCTCCTCGACTCGGCCATCGTCGAAAGCGATCAAATGCCCGGCCTCTATGTCATGAGCACCGGCAACATCACGAACGGAACCGCCTCCGAACTCCTCGAGAGCCGCGCGTTCCGACAGGTTGTCGATCAGCTCAAGGCCAGTTACGACGTGGTCATCTTCGATGGCGCTCCGCTGAGCCTGGTGTCCGATTCGATTACGCTCGGGAGCCGCGTGGATGGTGTGATCGCGGTCGTTCGTGCCGGCGAAGTCAGTCGCGGCACCGTCGCCCGTGTGCGCGAACAGTTACGTCACGTCAAAGCACGTCTCATGGGCGTCGTCCTCAACGCCGCTCAAATCCAAGGCGCTGGCTACTTCAAGCAGAACTATCGCACCTTCTACGAATACTCCGCCAAGGGCAAACGTTCCAACAATACGCCCACCAGCGTCAACTGATCGGCCCGTTCGGCGTACAACTTTGCCGCAACCATCAGCCCCCGGCTTCGCCGGGGGTTTTTTCCTGACTTCGTCGCTGATTGCGGAATAAATCATAAGTCTTTATTTGACAAGGGTTCCATTTTGCGGCCGGGTGTCCCGTGCGGATAATGGGGGCATGTTTGTTCGCAAAAAAGCATTTGTTC
>WQYP01000003.1 GCA_009781185.1 Phycisphaerales bacterium
CAACCCCTCCCGGTCGGCCGGGTCGTTTTTTTTGTTCAGGGTTTTTTTGGGGGACACATAGAAGCAGTTTTTAGTGGTGGGGGGGGGGGGCAGGTTGGGCAATCTGGACTGGCGGACTCATCAAGGCCGCACACGATTCATCGCGGGGAGAGAGGAAAGCTGAGAAAATGTTCCAACTCTGCGTCATGGCGGAACTTACGTCATCCTTAACAGCAAGTATTTTGCGTGTCACCGCTATGCAACGGCACGCTGTATGTTCGAAATACCACAAGTTTTAAAAAAAGCAAGTGTTTTTTTGTTTTGAGGAGAGCCTGGGCTGACAAACGCATATTGCCACAAAAGATGGCCACCCCGCTCTGTCTCAACCCTCCACTATTTTGATAATCAGAGCCGCAACCGTAAGGGAGCGACCCGTGTGACCATGCGAAAATACCGCCAGTCGCTCCCTTACGGTCGCGGCTCTGATCATCGCTTGCGGAGGGTTGAGACTGAGCATGGCCACCCCCCTTTGCGAGGAATCGCAAGACTATAGAAAGTTTCCCCCAACCGCGGCAACGGCTATCATCAGGGCGTTCCTCGTTCGGAGTGGTTCGGCATGAAACTCAATTGCCTTCGTAGCGTCTCGCTGGCTATCGTCTCGGTTACTCTCGGCGTGGTTGTCGGTCGTAGTACGCTTACCCCCCACGATCAGTTTCTCCCCGCCGCCCCGAATGCGGCCGTGCGAGATTCCTACAAGGTCTTCGATACCCTCGTCGATATCCGTTCACAAATCCTCCATAACTACGTCGAAACCGTCGATGACAAAAAACTCATGGACGGCGCCATTCAAGGCATGCTCAAAACGCTCGATCCCTACTCGAATTACTTTTCCAAAGAGGAACTTGCGTCGTTCGATCGGGTGGTGCACGGGCAGTTCTCCGGCATCGGTGCTGAAATCTCCCAAGACATCAACGGCAACTTCATTATCATCTCGCCTTTGGAAGATTCTCCCTCGCTCAAGGCCGGCATTTATGCGGGTGATCGTATCCTGAAAATCGACGGCGAGAACGTCGAGGATCTCTCGCTGAAAGAGCTCATTTCTCGCATCTCCGGCACCCCCGGCAGCCAGGTCGTCATGACCGTGCTCCATCAAGGCGACAAAATTCCGGTCGACGTGACCATCACGCGGGCAGTCGTGCAGGTTCATTCCGTTCGAGGCGTTGAGCACAGACCTGACGGCTCATGGGACTTCCTGATCGAACCGCAGCATCGCATCGCTTACGTCCGTATCAATAACTTCATGGAAACGACGGCTGAGGAACTCGACAAAGCGCTCCTGCCGCTGATTCAAGATCAGGGCGCGGGCTCCGTCAAGGGCATCATCCTGGACCTGCGATTCAACCCCGGCGGACTCCTCGAGGCTGGCATCGACGTCTGCGAGCGATTCCTCGATTCCGGCGTCATCGTCTCCACCGGGCGGCCGGATTCCGCCAAGCGAAACGTCGTCCGCGAGGCTACCAGGGAACACACCTATCCCCGTATTCCGCTGGTGGTTCTGGTCAATGAACTCTCAGCTTCCGCTTCTGAAATTGTGGCCGGGGCTCTGAAAGATCATCGCCGGGCCGTGCTCATCGGAACGCGAACCTTCGGCAAAGGCTCCGTCCAGTCCCTGCTGACGCTGGACAACGGCAACGCCGCCCTCAAGCTCACCACCGCGTACTACTATCTCCCCTCCGGCAAAAATATCATGCGGAAAAAAGGCGCCACCACCTGGGGCGTCGAGCCGGACCCCGCCTTCAACATCCCACTGACCGAAGAAGAAAATCGGCAGGTGCTGATCAACCGTCAAAAATCCGACATCATCCGCCGCGTTGCTGCTTCTGCCACCGCGACCACCGCCCCTGCCACCGACACCGAGCGTATCGAAAAAAACGCCACCCGCCCTGCCGAAGCCACCGATCGCCAACTCCAACGCGCCCTGGAAATCCTCCTCGCCTACGAAGCCTTCGGCACCACCCGCGACTTCTCCGCCACCTCCAGCGTCACCACCACCCGCCCCTCCGCCTCCGCCAGCGTGCCCGCCCCAAAACCACCTCCTGAAACCGCCCCCGCACCGATGCCAGTAAATAGTGAATAATGAATAGTGAATAGTGAAAACGCTTATTCTTGGCATTGAAACTACTTGCGATGAAACCTCCGCGGCGATTGTGCGCGACGGATACGAGGTGCTGTCAAATGTCGTGAGTTCGCAGATCGACCTGCACGCGAAGTTCGGCGGCGTTGTTCCGGAAGTCGCCGCCCGTGCTCATCTCGAATGCCTCAATCCCATCATCGAAGAAGCGATCAAAACCGCCAACATCACCAGCCCCGCAGCCGCAATCGACGCCATCGCCGTCGCCAACTGCCCCGGTCTGATCGGCTGCCTCCTCGTCGGCACCGCCGCCGCCAAAGCCTTCGCCTTCGCCTGGCAAAAACCCCTCATCGCCGTGAATCACGTCCAGGCACACCTGTACTCCGTGTTACTGCGAGACAAGGGAACAAGGGGACAAGGAGACAAAGAGAAAAACCTCCCCTTGTCCCCTTGTCCCCTTGTCACCCTGCCCCCCTGTCCCCTTGTCCCCTTGTCCCCTTGCCCCCCTCCCCCCTTCCCCGCCATCGGCCTGGTCATGTCCGGCGGACATAGCTCGCTTTATCATGTTCATGCGTTTGATCAACTCACGCGCATCGGGCAGACGCAGGACGACGCCGTCGGCGAAGCCTTCGACAAAGTCGCCGCCATCCTCCACCTCGGCTACCCCGGCGGACCGTTCATCGACAAGCTCGCCGAGCAGGGCAACCCACTGGCCATCAGGTTCCCGCTCTCACATCTGGAGAAAGACTCGCTGAACTTTTCCTTCTCCGGGCTCAAGACGGCGGTGCTCTACCATGTCAACGGCAAAAAGGGACGCGAACGCGATGCGTCCTCGCTGACGTTGCAACAGAAGGCCGACATCGCCGCCAGCTTCCAGCGAACCGCCGCCCTGATGCTCACCGAAAAGATTCGCCGCGCCGCGAATCGTTTTCCAACGAGAAGCCTCATCATCGGCGGTGGTGTCAGCGCCAATACCGCCATCCGCAAAGCCGTCACCGACCTCGGCCATGAACTCAGCCTCCCCGTCTTCATTCCGCCCATGCGCTACTGCACCGACAACGCCGCCATGATCGCCGGCCTCGCACACCCCCTCCTCCTGGCAGGCAAAACAGCAACGCTCGCAATGGAAACAATCGCCACCGTCTAACAGAGCCGCAATCGTAAGATTGCGGTTACGATGGAGGAACATAACATGATCCGAATCGTCGCCCCGCTCGCCATCCTCTTCATGGCCACCTCGGCCTTCGCGCTCGGCGGTCCTAACGATGCCACGCTCATCAACAAGCTCGACAATTCCCTCCGCCAGCGAGCCGCGGCGACCCGCTTCAAAAATCGCGTCTCCTCTTCCGATCTTCAAAAAAACACCCTTGCGGGCATTCTCCAGTCCGTTCAAAATGGGACAGGCTTGGAACTGCGTGTGGATTGGCCCGCTCTGAAAATCGCGGGGTTGGCGCCTGCCACCGCGGTCAAAATCTCCGGCCACAATCTCAGCTACCAGCAGTACATTTATAATTCATGCAAATATTTTAATGTTTCGCTTGTTCTTTATTTCAAGGAACTCCGAGGGGGAGATGGGGAGTTTGCGCTCACGACGCTGGCGGCCTGCCCGGCAGGTGTTCTCAACCCCGCGGAACGATCCGGTTCGTCCATATCCGAGGATTCCAACACATGGCAACGTGTTGATTCTCAAAACGGCGACAAGTATCAGATGGTTCGGGTCTATGATGTGCGATCCCTCATGCCGGTCGGCCTCCTGCCAGCCGGCTGGACCCGCGACGATTTTGCCAAAGAGATCAGCGAAGGCATCACGACAGTGGTCGCTCATGACTCATGGGAATGTAACGGTGGAATCATTGGCGCCATCCGTATCGATGGCGGCCGGCTGATCGTTCGGCAAACCCGCGATAACCATGTGGCCATCGCAGAGTTTCTTCAAGTTCTCGCCAAAGGACTCAAGCCGCCGATTCCCGGGAAAGTGCCCGTGGGCTGGGAAATCGCGGATTCGCCCAGGGATGCAGCGGTTCGTTTGCGACTTAATGCAAATCTTAAGGAACTTGTCGTCGATCAGCAGAGCTTCGAAAAGGTCATAAACTACCTGCAGGAGACCACGGGGCTGACCTTCAACGTCAACTGGCCCGCGATTGAAGCGGCCGGCGTCGATCGCCACACACCCGTTACCATCAACCTCTACGACGTTCCCATTCGCAAGGCACTGCTCGCTCTGCTTTCAGAAATCAACAACCGCGGCGCCGGCATCAATTACACCATCGATCACGGCGGGATCACCCTCTCCACCTATGAAGACCTCAACAGTGAAAAATATCAGACGATACGAATCTACGACATTCGCACCCTCCTGCTGCGCCGCGCAACCAACGACCGATCCAGCGAGGACATCGCCCGCGATCTCATCGATGTCATCCAGACGACAATCGCTCACGAGTCATGGTGCGAGCACGGCGGCACCATCGGCGTCATCCGCTGTTTTTCTACAGGCATCCTCATCATCAACCAAACCCGCGATAATCACGTGGCAATCGCGCAGTTGTTTCAACAACTGACTGCCACGCCACGCAAGCCGATCATTTACGGAAAAATCCCCGCTGGCTGGGACTATGTGGATTCACCCGAGGACCAGGCCGTCAACGCTCGTCTCGATCAGCCCGCTGCTCCGCTGAACATCCGTAACCAATCGCTCGAATCCGTGATCAACTCTCTGCGTGCCAACTACCGCCTCAATATGTTTGTCAACTGGACCGCCCTTGAGTGCCTCGGCATTGATCGCGGCACTCCGATCACGCTCGCATTGAAGAAAACAACGCTACGCAAAACGTTTGATGCGATCCTTTCCCAAACCAACGACGATGATAAGATCGGTTACATCGTCCACGACGGCAAGCTCATCATTTCCACCCGCGAAGACCTTCTGAGCAACAAATATCTAACGGTGTGGGCCTATGACCTCCGCCCGTTCCTCCGCACCGACCGCAGCGACTACCAGAATCGTCTCCGCAACCTCATCGACACCATCCAAGCCACCATCGCTCCCGACACATGGAACTCTAACGGCGGCGCCATCGGCTCCATCCGCGAACTCAATGGCCGACTCGTCATCCAACAAACCCGCAAAAACCACGTCGCCATCGCCCAATTTCTCAAACGCCTCGCAAACGCTCCACGACTGAAAAACAGATGAGTTGTAAATATCTATCTAGTGTAGTGATTCAAATAGATGATATCTTATCCGGAAGGCTTTTTTTAGCACGAAGAAACGAAGAAACGAAGGAGACGAAGAAAAAATAAATAAGTTGAAACTTCGTGATCTTCGTTTCTTCGTGTCTTCGTGCTCAAATTAAGATAGTTTAATTGTGAATCACTACACTAGCCGGCATGCTTGCATGCCGCTCGACCACCCCTCTCGCAACAGGGCACCGAAAACGCTTGCGGCGTCGCAAACCCGATATCTGATAGCGAAAGAGGTTCTTGCGAGCGGCAACGAAAAGGGGTGGGCGGCCTGCCTGAATCCGCTTTGTGAAAAGCACCCGTCCAAGCGAAATGAGGAGTTGCGATGAGCGAGGCTCTTATGAGTGACGTTGCACAGATGACGCCGGAAGAACTGGCAAATGTCAAAAAATTGCAGGAAGCGTATGCCGCACTCAAAGGCGAGTTAGGAAAGGTGATTGTCGGGCAGTCGCAGGTGATGGAAGAATTGCTGATCGCGATGTTTTGCCGGGGGCATTGTTTGCTGGTGGGGGTGCCCGGGTTGGCGAAAACGTTGTTGATTTCGACGTTGGCCAAAACGTTGAGTTTATCGTTTAATCGGATTCAGTTTACGCCGGACTTGATGCCGTCGGACATTACGGGGACGGAGGTGATTGAGGAAGATAAGGTGAGCGGGACGCGGGCATTGCGATTTGTGCGGGGCCCGGTGTTTGCAAATGCGATCCTGGCGGACGAGATTAATCGTACGCCGCCCAAGACGCAGGCCGCACTGCTGGAAGCGATGCAGGAACATCAAGTAACGGCAGGCGGAATGCAACACCGGTTAGCAGAACCGTTCTTCGTCATGGCAACGCAAAATCCCATCGAGCAGGAGGGGACATATCCGCTGCCTGAGGCACAGCTAGATAGGTTTATGTTTAATGTGCTGGTCAGTTATCCGTCAGAATTGGAGGAGTTCGACATCGTGCGCCTCACGACGCAGCCGCGACAGGTGGAACTCAAACATGTGTTGTCAGCGGAGGATGTGCTGACATTGCAGGACCTGGTTCGCAAAGTTCCGGTAGCGGATCATGTGGTGAAATATGCAATTCGACTGGTGCGTCAGACACGTTTGAACCAGCCGGACACGCCGAAGTTCGTGAAAGATTACGTGAGCTGGGGCGCCGGTCCGCGGGCGAGCCAGACGCTGGTGCTGGCGGGAAAAGCCAGGGCGCTGCTCCTGGGACGCTATCACGTCAGCACGGAAGATATTCGCTCCGTGGCATATCCGGCACTGCGGCATCGCGTGCTGACCAACTTCAACGCGGAAGCCGAAGGCGTTCGCCCCGACGACATCATCCGCATGCTCATCGAACACACACCGCGCAACGCGGAGGATGAGAAAACCGCAGCACAGTTGCCGAAAGTATTCGCAAAATAAAGAAGCCAGAAGCCAGTAGCCAGAAGGTTTCGGGTCTGCGGCTCCTTCAAACCTTCTAGCTTCTGGCTTCTTTTCAGGTTGTGCCATGACGATTCCCGCCGAACAAGTTGATTATCGCAAATACCTGGATCCCAGGACGCTGGCGAAGATTCAGGCGCTCGACATTCGCGCGCGGCTGATCGTCGAAGGCTTCATCACCGGCATGCACCGGTCGCCTTACAAGGGCTTTTCGGTGGAATTCTCGCAGCACCGACAGTATGTGCAAGGCGACGACATCCGTTACATCGACTGGAAAGTCTTCGGCCGCACAGATCGCCACTACATCAAACAATACGAAGAGGAAACCAATCTGCAGGTAATGCTGGTGGTCGATGCGTCGGAGTCGATGACGTATGCGGGAGCGGCAACAAAGAAATGGAAGGAGAACGGAGACGGATGGCGAAAATTCGATCATGCAACGAGCATCGCTGCAAGCCTGGCCTACGTCGCACTGCATCAGCAGGATTCAGCGGGGCTCGCGGTCTTCGATCAAAAAGTCCGACGATTCATCAAACCCAGCAACAATCCCCGCCAATGGCGAGTGATCGTCGATGAACTCACCACCATTGCAAAGAATCAGAAAACGCAAACAGGCACGATTCTCGATGAAATCGCAGAACAGTTGCACCACCGTTCGCTGATCGTACTGATCAGCGATCTTTTTGATGATCCGCGAAATATCGTCAAAGGTATACAGCATCTGCGTTATCGGCGGCACGATCTGATCGTGCTGCAGATTCTCGACCACGACGAATTGGAGTTCCCTTTTGAGAGCACGACGCTGTTCAAAGGGATGGAGGAGATGGGCGAATTGGTGGTCGAGCCGCGGGCACTGCGGGAGACGTACATCGACGAACTTCGGAAGCATTCGCAGATTTTGCGAGATGAATGCCATAAGCTGCATGTGGATTATGTGCAGGTGGATACAAGTATGCCATTAGATGTGACGCTGCCTGGATTTTTGGCGACGCGCGCAGCGAGGATGAAGTGAAATGCTCGATCACTTGAACATCCTAGCATTCGGTTTCCTGGCACCGTGGCTTTTTGCGGCGGGTGCGGCGGCGACTTCGATCCCGATCATTATTCATCTGCTCAATAAGCGGAAGTTCCGGATCATTGTCTG
The DNA here is from genome assembly GCA_009781185.1 of Phycisphaerales bacterium. Classification (GTDB taxonomy): domain Bacteria; phylum Planctomycetota; class Phycisphaerae; order WQYP01; family WQYP01; genus WQYP01. The sequence continues at coordinate 7,915 of WQYP01000003.1, forward strand.
GGCGGCGATGGAGTTTTTGCTCGCGGCGCAGCGGCGAAACGCACGGCGCCTGCGATTTCGGCGATGGCTGCTGCTGGCGGTCAGATGCCTCGCATTGCTGGTGCTCGCGGCGGCGGTCGGGCAAATGGTGCTCGACAACACGGCGATCGGATCGCTCTTCGGCGGACAACGCGCCATCATCGTGATCCTCGATGATTCCTATTCCATGGCATATCAACGGCCCGGCACAGCGTCGGCCTTTGAGCGTTCCAGAAAACTGCTCAAGGACTGGCTCGGAAAACTTTCATCGTCAGATAAGGTAATGTTGATCCGTGCAAGTCGCGGAGGCGTACAGGCGGGCAATCGCGCAACGTCCGATCATGCCGGGCTCGAGTCGCAGATCAAGGCAATGGAAGTTTCGGACGCGGGGACCGATCTTGCCGCAGCATTGGACCAGGCGGCCGAAACGCTCAAGGAGATGGAACGGACCGTCCCGACGCGTGATGTGATGCTGCTGACCGATTTTTCGAACAGCTCAATCCAGGATCCTCCGAAAGGCATCGAGCAGACGCAGCGGGCGAGGAACCTGGAAGGCGAACGTCTGAAGAAAGCGGTAGAAACGGTCAAGGCTCACGCTACACAGTTCCGCGTTTTCGACCTTGGCACGGATGACCAAATGAACATAGCTGTGACAGATTTGAGGACGGAGCGGCCGGTAGTGATTGCCGGGCAGCCTTCAATTTTCAATGTTACGGTAATGAATGCGAAGCAGGATTCTGAGATCGATGTGCCGTTGACGATTTTTCTCGACGGTGTCGCGGTGCAGACGGAGAAGCTGCCGAAGCTTGAAGTTGGCAGTCCGCGAACGGTGCCGGTGAAGGTAATCGTTCCGACGCCGGGACGCCATTTGATCGAAGCGCGTATTCCTGACGAGATGGACTTTTTGCCGATCGACAACGTTCGGCATTTGATGATTGACGCGAGGCGAGAAATTCCGATCCTGCTGGTGGAAGGCGATCCCGGCGACGGGGGGCGGACCAGTTGGGGCAGTACGTCCTACGTTCGCACGGCATTGCCGTCGGCGGCACAGTTGGGCGTTTTTTCCCGCAAAACGATCACCGATCTCGAACTGCCCACGGTTCCGCTGGAGCCGTTCTCGGTGGTGATTCTTACGGATTCGCCGGCCCCTCGCAGCGCTGCCTTGCGGGAAAATCTGCGGAAATACGTGGACAAGGGCGGCGTGCTGATGATCTTCCCCGGAGCGAATACCAACGTCCGTGAGATGAATGATTTGCTGGGAGACGCGGGCATACAGTTGCTGCCGGCGACGCTTGGCCAACCGATGGATATGGGTACAGGCGTCGGCTTCGATATAGCAGGCAGCAATCATCCGGTGATTGATAAACTTAAACGCCATTTTGAAGGGGGCGAAGATCCTGGGTTTAAGTCGGTGCAGACGATGCGTTATTTGAAGCTGGGGGTGCCGCTGGATGGCAGTGCGGAGGTGATTCTGAACTATGCAAACGGAGGGAGAGGTGGCGAAACGAAAAACGACGCGGCGGTGGTGATGCGGCGTGTTGAAAAGGGGAAGGTGGTGCTATTTGCCAGTTCCGCAGATACAAGTTGGAATACATGGGGCGGGAAGCCGTCGTTTTTGCCGTTTATGGTGGAACTGGTTTATCACACGATTTCCGCGGATGGCGGCGGGCTGACGCTGAGTGTGGGCGATCAGATCAATCTGCCGGGCGAAGTCGAAAATCCGGGCGCGTGGACGGGGCCAAGAGGTATTCGATTCAGCGTCAATTCAGCGTTGGACCAGGACGGTCGGCCGCGACTGACGAGCATGGGGCTTCCGGCGGCCGGTGTTTATGGGCCTGAAGGACGCGCCGTAGTTGCGGTAAATCCTGATGCGGAGGAAGTTGATATTCGCCATGTGAGCGCTGCTCAGATGGCCGGGGCAATGGGTATTCAGAGCGACGAGATTGTCACCCCGTTAGCCCCCGGCTCTGCCGGGGGTTCGGCCTGGCTTGTCGCGGCGGACTCGAAAAACACTGGCGGCTCGGAGCTCGCCCGGAATCTGCTCCTCGCCGCCTTCGCTTTGTTCCTTGTTGAAACTTTGCTCGCTCGTATATTCTCGGTTTATCGATGATGATCCACCCTGCAAAGCAGGGTTGCTACTTGGGTTGCCTGGTAAATATGTTGCAAAATGTTTTTGAATTTCTGTTTTCGTTGAATCGCGTGTCGATAACGCCGGGGACGCGGTTTCATTTTGCGGTGGATTGGCGGGGGTGGATTCTACCGGCAGTGATTACGCTTTTCGCTATCGGGTGGTGGTCGTATCGGCGGCAGAGCGTGGCGACGGGGCGGCGAGTCTGGCTGTGGATCGTGCGAGGAACGCTACTGGCGGCGCTGTTTATGCTGTTTTGCCGGCCGGAACTGGTGCTCGATCGGGAGGAGCGAATTCGCAGCGTCGTGGCGGTGTGGGTGGATTCGTCAGCGTCCATGACGCTGGAAGACTCCTATAAAGATGCGCCGATGGCAGAATTCGTCAGGCAATTGGCCCAACAGAATAACGGCGTGCCGCCCGACCAGACGCGGCTCAATCGCTATCAAGTTTCCGTCGCTACATTGAACAACGCACAGTGGCTCAAAACGCTCGCTGAAACGCAGGACATTTCTTTCTATAGCGGCTCTTCGCATGCGCGGCTCCTGGGCACCGCGTACTCGCCGCAGCAAGTGCAAACATGGGTCGATCAGCTTAAGGCGGAAAAACCCACCGGCGAGAGCACCGATGTGCCGACCGTCATCCGTGAAATTCTGCAAAGCGTGCAGGGGACGCATGTGAGCGCTTTGGTGCTGCTGACGGATGGGCAGACCAATGAGTCAGGGTCGCGGATGGATCAATCGATTGCTCTGGCGCGAAGTTCAAATGCAAAGGTTTTCGCGTTGCCATTGGGGCAGAAGGAAGAGCCCTTCAATTTGAAACTTTCGAATATGCAGGTTCCGCCGCAGGCATTCGTACATGATCCGGTGGCGGTAAAGGTGCGGATTTCCGGCACAGGCATTGACCGGCCGACACAGATCAAGGCGTCGCTCTATCGTAAGCAGGACGAAACTTTGACGCTGCTGCACGATCGACAGGGGGCTCCCGTCGAGAAGGTTTTTACGCTGGAGCCGGGGCACGCACAGATCGACACGGAGCTTATTTTCAATCCTGATAAGAAGGGGGGGGATGCCGAGGATTTTGATTTGATTGCAAAGATCGAGCCGGTGGATATGACGGCAGGCGAGGAACTGACAGTTGCGGATAATCAGCAGAACGGGCGTACACGAGTGATCGATGCGCAAATTAACGTTTTGTATGTCGATGGCTACCCGCGTTGGGAATTCCGCTATTTGAAGAATGAATTGATCCGGGAGCGAACGGTGAATGTCTCGGCGCTGCTGCTGAGCGCGGATATGGACTTTGCACAGGAAGGCGATCCGCGAATCGTCGACTCAAGCGGACATGAAAAGTTTCCGGGGCCGATTACTCGCTTCCCGGAGACTGCGGAAGAACTTCGCCCGTATGACGTGATTCTGATCGGCGACGTCGAAGCTTCGTATTTCAGCCCATCGCAACAGAAGCTGATTCTCGATTTCGTCAAGAACAGCGGAGGCGGCGTCGGATGGATCGCAGGCCCAAATTTCAATCCCGAAACTTACAAAGGAACGCCGCTCGAATCACTGCTGCCGATTTTACCGGATGAAGTTGATCTGCGGATGCGAGTGATGCCGTTGGTTGATAACAAGGGCTTCAATCTCGAGCTCACGGCAGCGGGCAAAGAGAGCAACCTATTTCGTTTCTTCGATGATCCCGAGGCAAACGTCAAGCAGATCGCCGACATGCCGCCGATGTACTGGTACAAACCGATCGTGGGCCTGCGTCCGGCGGCGGAGGTGCTGGCGGTACATCCGACCGACAAGCAGGGCGGACTGCCCGTACCGCTGATCGTCACCGGCCGCAACGGCAAGGGCCGCACCATGTTCAGCGCCGTCTGCGACACTTGGCGATGGCGACGTTATACCGGCGAACCCCTCTTCCAGAGTTATTGGTTGCAGATGTGTCGGCTTCTGTATGAAGGCAAGGCGACCGGCGACGCGGGACGTCTGCAACTGATCGCCGAGTCCAGCCGCGTGGAGGTCGGCAAGCCGATCAAGCTGAAACTGGCGATCCACGATCCGACGCTGCTCGGCCAGATTCCCACCAAGGTTCCGGTCACCGTGACGGATAACGCCGGCCACGCCATCGCCACAATCGTTCTGCAACGTTCCACCACCGGCAGCGAAGAACGTCTGGAAGGAATGACCACCGCAACACAGATCGGCGAAATGACGCTGCGAATCGAACCTGGCGTTCTGCCAACAACGGTGGAAAACCTACAGATCCTCATCGAACGTCCAGGCCGCGAAATGCAGACCACCACGGCAGACCTCGACAGCCTCGAAACCCTCGCCACCCGCACCACCGGCGAAGTACTCCCCCCCTACCGAGCCGATCAACTCAGCAAGCTTATTCCGGATCGCGGTCTGCCGACGATTCATTCGCTGTCGGAGGAACTCTGGGACAAGCCGATTGCGCTGGTGCTGGTGGTAGGATTGGCAACCATCGAGTGGCTTTTGCGCAAGCGCGCGGGGCTGATTTAGCCTTGCGTGGAAACGCAAGGCTGCGAACGCCAGAGACCCTCATGGAACGCATGTGTTCGACACGCAGGAGGCGTTAAGCCTCGCGTGTCCCACACAAGGCTATTGAAATAGGGCAGAACCGGCGGCAACGTTGAATCAGGTGAAACTATGTCACAAGCAACTGCAACCACCGACACACATCCGCTCGTGGAACGCATCACCCGGATGCGCAGCCGCGTACGGACGGTGGTCGGGCTTTTCGGCGGCGGCGTACTGGTGAGCGCCGGCGTTGGGGGGATGGCGGGGTTGATGATGGGGGACTATTTGATTCATCTGTCGGCAATGCAGCGGCTTGTGCTGATGATCATGTGGGTTATGGCTCTGGGCGCCATCGCATGGCGCGTTCTGATTCATCCGCTTTCCACGCGGCTCACGGATCAGTTCCTTGCCAGCCGTGTGGAAAACGTTCACAAAGATCTCGAAGACGAACTGATGTCCGCAGTGCATTTCATCCATGCGGGCACAACGAAAACGAACGCTCTCGCTGCACGGCACGTGGACGCGGCGGCGGCCAAGACAGCGTCAATTCGGTTTGAAGAAGCGATAGATTTCCGCCGATCCGGCAAGGCGTTGGGGATTGCGGCGCTGGTCGTCGTGGTGACGACGATGATTGTTGCCTTGAATCCAAATCTCGGGCGTATCGCTCTTTCACGCTGGTTTTCCGCCAGTCCACTGGATTGGCCGCGGTTTACTACAGTGATGTTCGCATGGGGAACGGAAGGCAACAAACCACCTACGGTGCTGCCCATCGGCGAACAGCTTCTTGTGCAAGCCAAAGTGGTGCAGGGCGGCTCGCCATCGCAGCGAGTATACCTGCGTGCATGGGGTGATCATGAAAGTGCTCGAAGCGAACTGATGACGTACCAGCCGGCGATGAGTGGCGACAATGAATTCGTCTACGAACGGACTCTCGAACCTCGTGGCGAACGCACCCTTTCTCTGAAAATCGAAGCCGGCGACGACACCGAGCAACCGCCCGTCAACATCCGCCTCGCCCCGCGACCGATCATCAACGAGCTCACGGCTTCGATCACGCCGCCGGATTATGTGCGAGATCTGAAGGATGCTTCGAAGCCGGCGCCTGCCGTCACGACCGACATGATGATTCGGGAAGGCCGCGCTGTGGAGGGGGCGACGGTCAAGTTTCGCATTCATGCCACGAAGCCGTTCCTGTGCGACGATCGCGGGGAAAGGAGGGGGCCTGAAGTGAAGCTGCTCTCCGATGCAAAAGATGTCGATGTAAGTATTGGTTCCAGCCGTCGGCTTATTGACGCAAATACCGCAGAGATGACTTTCCAGGCGAAGGAGTCGTGGAATGCACGGATCATCATGCGAGATACCGACGGCTTCGAAAATCATGCGGGCGGTACCGTGCGACTGGTCGTGGTGCCTGATGGTTTGCCGTCCGTGGTGATCACCGAGCCGCGGCGTCTGAGCGATCGCAGTCCGACGGCGATGGTGAGCATTGTCGTGCAAGGAACGGACGATCTGGGGCTCGACGGCGTGAAGCTCGTCGCCGAGAAGTACAACGCCAAACCCGGCGATGCTCCGGTTTTTGAGACGCCGCTTGCGTGGGCGGAATTAACGGTGGATCAAGCCTCCGGCAGCACTTCCGGACGGGCAAATTATCGGTGGGACCTCTCGCTGCTGAATCTGCAGCCGGAAGCCCGTCTGAGTTTTTATGCGATGGTGCAGGATAACTACAGCGTCAACGGAACGCGTCATCCGTGGGTGAAATCGGGGGCGATGACGCTGCAGATTCGCAGCGCCAGCGACATCGAGCGCGAAGCTCGCCAGCAGCTCAACGACATCAAGGATCGTATCAAATCACTCAAGGCCGCAGAGGAAAAGAATCAAGGCCAGACGGACGTGATCAAGGCGGCTGCCGAAAAAACCGGCGTAACAACAGCACAGCAGAAAGAACAACTCGCCCAGCTTTCGCAGCAGGAAAGCCAACAAGCGTCCACCGCGATGTCCATTCAACAGAAACTCGAACAGATTCGCGGCGATCTTGCGGAGAACAAACTCACCGATGGCGAACTGGCGAAGCTGGCACAAACAATTTCGCAGGGCATGAATGATATCGGTCAGAACGATATGCCCAAGGCCGCGAGTGAATTGGGCAAGGCGCACGACGCCGCGGGCAATCAGGAACCCGGCAAACAAAACGAACAATCAAAGTCCGAAGCGAAGCAAACCGCACAAGCCGCATCAAATGCAAGCCAAAAACAGGCCGAAGCGATCGCCAAGATGGAGAACATGATCGACCAGTTGGGAGCCGCAGGCGATTTGGCAGAGGCGCAACGGGTGCTCCGCGACATCAAGGCTCGGCAGGATAAGCTCAACACGGATACCAACCGCACCGCCATCGACACCCGCGGCAAAGACGTCAAAGACCTCACACCCGATGAGAAAAAACGTCTCGATGCGTTAGCGAATCGCCAGCAGCAATTGCACCAGGAAACGCAAAGCGCCATCAAGGACATGGAGGATTCAGCGCGTCGGGCAAAACAGAATGATCCGGCTGCTTCGGAAAGCCTCTCGCAGGCTGCCAGGTCCGGCAGAGAAAACGACGTCCCCGGCAAACAGGACGAAGCATCAAAAAATATCAGCAAAAACCAGACAGCAACCGCGTCTGGCAATCAGGGCCAGGCGAGCCAGGGCCTGCAACAAATGCTCGACGAACTCAACAAGAACGAAAAGCGAGCGCTGGAGCAATTGCAGCGGCAACTTGCGGACCTGATCAGAGAAGTCAAAAAACTCAAGAACGACCAGGAGCAAATCAAAGACGACACAGAAGCGGCGGGAGGAAGGGGGGGGAAAAACTCGAAACTCGAAACTCGAAACTCGAAACTGGGTGACCGCCAGGAAACGCTGCACATGAACACGATCGTCGTGCAAAAAAAGGCATTGAACACGAAGGACGGCAAGGAGGCTGCGGCAGATATCCGTGACGCTGCTGAGCAGATGGGGCTTGCCGCCGCGGCTCTCTACGGCAACAAACAGCCGGCCGCGATTGCTCCGGAAGACAATGCCGTCGCCTGCCTGGCTGAGGCCATTAAAAAACTGGAAAATCTCAAGGAAAAAGTCGACAACGCATTGAAAACAAACGATCTCGCGGAGTTCATCAAAAAGTATGAAGCGATCCGCGATGCCCAGATCAACATGAAGAAAACGACGGATAACGTCGAAAGTCGACGGCTGGCATCGGAGGAAAAGGAGTTCGACCACCTGGGTCTCAAGCAACTCGCGGACCTCGTTAAAACGCAGCAGGATCAGATCGACCGGATCGCCAAACTCTCCAGCGATGAAAAACTCAAGGAATATGACATCGTCGTATGGATGAATGGCCAGATCATCGAGGCAATGGGCACCAGCAAAACCGGCCTGAGCAAGGCACAACTCGGTCGCCAAATCGCCTCCGCCCAGCAAACCGCGATCGACCGCATCCAGGACATTATCGACGCTCTCAAAGAGGAAAAGAATAAGTCGGAGTTCGAACAGGATTCCAACGGCGGCGGCGGCAGCGGAAACGGCGGTCAGCAAAAGCGGCCCCTGCTGCCGCCGATAGCGCAGATGAAGCTCATCAAAGCCATGCAGAAAATCGTCATCACGCAAACAGTGAATGTCGATAAGGCCCTGCAAACCGCGACGTCAGAATCCGAAAAAACGCGACTAAAAGAAGAAGCCGCCAAAATCGGCAAAACGCAGGGCGACCTCAAAGCGGTGGTAAAAAAGACCATCGAGCAGATGCAGTAACGCGGGCGTCTCGCCCTCGTGTCATCAGAGCCGCGACCGCAAGGTCGCCTCGCGATTATCAGAGCTGCGAGCGTAAGCTCGCCTCCTACGCCCGAAGGGCGTCAACATACGTAGCCGGGGGCAACGCCCCCGGTGAACATACCCCCACAGACGTCATGCCCTGAAAGGGCACGACATCTTGTGATACCCATAACGAAACGGAACCATGGCATGATGACGACGATGAAAACAACCTGCACATGGCTGATTGCAATGGCATTAACGATCTCAACTGCGTCGTTGCGCAGCGAAGATCTGCTAGACCATGTCTTGAACGACAAGCCTCCCCCCGCCCCCACCAGCACCACCAAGCCCGCCGAGCCACCCCCCCCCACCCCCATTCGTCCAAACATGCCCGACCTCATCAGTCCCGACGCGGCCAAGCAACTCGACGATCAGGACCTGCTCAACAAACTCACCGGACAGAGCAACACCGGCGCTGAAAGCGGCGGAGGGGGGGGGACCGCGGCCAAGATGAACCAGATCATGGAACGCATGGGCCAGAGCCAGGAACGACTCTCCAAAGAAAAAGATACCGGCCTGACCACGCAGGAAGTGCAGAGCCGCATCATGGTCGACATCGACGGAATAATCGAGTTGCTCAAGAAGCAGCAGTCGCAATCACAATCGCAGGGCAAGGGCCAGCCGAAGGAAGGCGACCAACGCCAACAATCGCAGCAACAGGGCCTGCAGCAGACGCAAGACAATCAGGCCGCTACCGAGAGTCGGCTGCCCGGCGGCGGCATCAGCAACCCGGGCGGCCCGGACGCCGAAATGCGAGAAGGACGCCTCACCTGGGGCGAACTGCCGGCAAAGGACCGCGACCTCGTCGCCAACGGCGCCAAGGAAAAATTCCTGCCTGAATACGAAGATATGATCAAACATTATTATGAAGCCCTCGCCGAACTGGGCAAATCCGATAAGTCAGATAAGGAATAATAATCAATGCGAAACATGCTGAAATATCGGATGGCCCCGGCAGGGGCCGAAGCTTTTAGCCCACGGCAAGCGGCGGCAGCCGCGCCGCCGTGGGTAACCAGCCAAAAGAAAACGCCGTCGCCCCGGCAGGAGCGAAAGCTCGCGAAATGGCTCTTCCTGACGGCCACCATGATGCTCACCATCACCATTCCCGCAACTCACGCACAACAATCCCCAACCATCGCACCCGGCGGCGGAAACACCCGCTCCACCACCGGCGGCACTGGCCCCATGAAAAATGAGCTCACTCCAGAAATGCAGAACCACATCAACCTCGGCCTGAAATGGCTCTCCAAAAACGTCGGAAACGCATCCGCCGACATGTCTGGATACGGCAATGAAGTCGGTATCATCGCCCTGGCAGGCCTCGCCTTCATGGCCGACGGCAGCATGCCCAACGAAGGCCCCTACGGCAAAGAGGTCGAAACGATCCTCGAGCACGTGATGAAGAACTGTCAGGCGTCGGGACTGATCGCTTCGCCGCAGGGCGGATCGCCGATGTATGGACATGGGTTTGCGACGCTGTTCCTTGCCGAGGTTTATGGCACAGGGGGGGGGGGGACGCAGCGGGAGGATGTCAAGGAAAATCTCCGACGGGCCGTCGCCCTGATCTGCAGTACGCAGAATAATGAAGGCGGCTGGCGGTATCAGCCGGTGAAAAATGATGCCGACATCTCGGTGACGATCTGCCAGGTGATGGCATTGCGAGCGGCGAAGGGCGCAGGCATCAAGGTGCCCAAGTCGGTGATCGACAAGGCGATCGACTACGTCAAGAAATCGCAGGAGCCCGACGGCGGATTTTCCTACATGCTCCAGGGACGCGGCTCCGGCTACGCACGCTCCGCGGCGGGACTGGCCTGCCTGTTTTACTCAGGCATTTATCAAGGAAAGGAAATTGAAAACGCCATCAAGTATCTGACCAAGACCACCGGCCGAGGCAGCAATGAAGGACATTACTATTACAGTACCTATTACGCCACGCAGGCAATGTTCATGGGCGGCGGAAAATCGTGGGAAGACTTCTGGCCAACGATGAGCAAGGACCTGATCAAGCGCCAGCAGCCCGACGGCCGCTGGACCGGCGACGCCAGCGATCTCTACGCGACCTCCATGGCTCTGATCGCGCTCCAAGTCCCCAATCGCCTGCTGCCGATCCTGCAAAAGTAACAAGAAGATGACGACTAGATTGCGGACAAATCGGGTGGCCCCGGTAGGGGCCGGAGCTTTTAGCCCACGGCAAGCGGCGGCAGCCGCGCCGCCGTGGGTCATCATCACCCACAAAAACGCCGTCGCCCCGGCAGGGGCGAAAGTCCGCGTTATTTTTCGGAGCAGCCATATGCTGATGAATCGAATCGTTTTCGTGCTCGCCCTTTCGCTCGCCTGTCCGTTGCACGCGGATTGGACGCTGCTCAAGAGTGACCTTACGGAGCAAAAAAGCGTCACGGTCAATACCTGGGATCTCTCGGCCGGACTGTCGATCACCGAGGCTGGAAAACTCGAAAAAGTCGAGACGCGAAATGTGCTGTCGCTGATGTCGGAGCGTCCGGCCGGTAGCGATTCGGCTGCCGCGGGATGGAAGCTGATGCTGAGAAATGGGGATTGTCTTTACGGCAAGCCGAGCCGTTTTAGTGGACAGTCGATGGAGTTTGAGATGCCGGAGGTGGGGAAGATTCTTGTGCCGCTCAAGTCGGTGGCGGGGATGACGGATGCGTCCGCTGCGGCGACTGTGGGGGCTGTTGGTTCCGCTGAGGAGAAGGATCAGATTCAGCTCAAGAACAATGACGTGCTCGCCGGGTTCATCATCAGCATCGACGCGGAGAAACTACAGATCGCCACCGGCCCGAACGACGAAACCACCACCGACATCGATCTCTCCCGGATCGCACGTCTGAGCTTCGGCGGCGTTACGCCGGCACGCGGCATGCCGACCCTCTCGGCCCGCATCCACTTCATTTCCGGCTCCGTGCTCACTATTCCACTTAATTTAAATAAAGACATAAACACAACTAAAAATATATTCTCGTGGACCATCAGCGATCTGGCCTTCAAGGACCCCGCCGGCAAGGATCGTAAGGCCAGTGCCGACACTGTTGCGGCGATTGACATCGTGGGTGGACGCGTTGTGTATCTCACCGATCTCGACCCGGCGAAAGAGGAACAAACCACGCTGATGGGCACACGCTGGAACACGCAGATCAATCGGAACGTGATGGGCGAACCGCTGGTCGTCGGCAGGAAAACCTATCTCCGCGGCATCGGCGTCCACACGACAAGTTCGCTGCTCTACACTCTTGACGGCAGCTTTGAGACGCTGAAATTCCAGGTCGGCATGGACGACTCGGCGGCGCCGCAGGGGTCGGCGAACGTCGCGGTGGTGCTGGATGGCAAGGTGCTCTGGGAGGCCAGAGGCATGAAAGCTGGAGAGGCGGCGGTCGAAGTCTCCGTACCGGTCAAGGGCGGCAAACAGCTCGAACTGCGGGCAACACCGGCTCTGGGCAACGGCAAACTCGACGTCCTGGGCCGCGTTAACTGGCTCAACGTCGCTCTGCTACGACCGTAATAGCCTTGCGTGGAAACGCAAGGCTATTGCCATTCCAAGGCTACAATATCACAATATGCGTATGAACTACCAGATCACATGCCTCTGCGGTAACCAGTTTCGCATCAATGATGAGCAGCTCAAGGGGCCTGTTATTTGTTCGGTCTGCAAACGGGCGTTGAGCCCGATCGTCTCGCCGCATCCACCCATTTCCGCGCCGGCCACGCCCGCCGCTGCGGAAAATAAGGAGACTGCCGTGACTACTCTGCCCGACGAACCTACGAAACGCTGTCCCTATTGCGGCGAGGTGATTCTTGCGGTCGCCAAGAAGTGCAAACACTGCGGGGAATTCCTGGATCGCCCCGCCACCGCTCCCTCCACCGTTCCTGGGCAATCTACGGTCGCTGCGAGCGACGCGGCTGCCGAAGAACCGCCGATCTACGAGCTCTCCGTTTCGCAGTGGGACAATTTCTGGAAGTACCTTATCTGTTTGGGCATCGCGGTGGTTGTTTCGACGGTGTTCATTAAGTGGCTGCCGCAATACGGAATGCCGGGCGTGCTTTCCACGCTCGTGATCCTCGGACTTATCGCGTGGTTCTTCTATCTTTCCGCTCGCAACTCGCGATGCACCATCCGATCCGTACGCATCGAGACCGAAGTCGGCATTCTCTCCAAAGACATCAACACCCTGGAACTGTTCCGCATCACCGACCTGTCGCTCAAGCAAAACATGATGGAACGTCTGCTGGGCGTCGGCACCATCCACATCACCTCCAACGATCCGAGCACGCCTGAACTGATGCTCTACAAGATTCCGCAGGTGAAGCAAGTCTACAAGTATTTGCAACAGCAGGTTCCGATCGTGGCTCGCCAGCGCGGCGCCGTGTACTTCGAAAAGTGATTGCCAATCCATCCGCGACCAGCGTCCGCGAGTAATACCTGACGAGAGCGATATCGCAGGTATACGCATGACTGTGTCTACATCCGGAACTCTGCTTAGCCTTTCGGCGAAGACGCCGCGAAAACGGCCGTTGCGAAGGACGATTCAGCGACATGTGGTACGGCTTTTCACGGTGTTCAGTATTATCTGCTCGCTGATTTTCCTGGCCGTTCCTTTTCTTGAGCGGCGGTACGAGTTGTCGGGCAGCGTTGCGATTTCGATTCCGAGCTTTTTGGCGAACCTGCCGCAAAGCACGCTGGCGGAATTCCAGCAGCAACCGGCAAGCGAGGGCGTCCGAGTTGTGCTCCAAGATTCGGCGGCACAATTCTCCGCCATCGCCCCAACTTACAACGCGGCATGGACGCATCTCCATCACGCTGCAGATCAGTTTGCGATCATGCTGAATCATCGCGTGGAGGAGCAACAACGCTCGCTGCAATCCTCCGCGGAACGCCTTGCGGCAAGTGAACAGGCAATCATAAAAGAGATTGACGCTTATCGTTTGACGCATCACGGCATGCTGGGGGAGGGGCCAAATAATCCTAACAGCGTACAGGCACAGTTCGACAAGATCCGCGGCAAACTGGACGATCAACGAGAACGGCTGCAATTTGTCACGGGACAGATTGTTCGGCTGCGATCGCTGAAGGCACCCGTTGTTTCGGAGACGATTGCCAGGCCGGCGGAACATGATCCCGAGGTGATGACGATCCGGGCACAGATGCAACTGCTGGACGAGCAGCTTGCGGAGCAGCTCGGAACGATGCAGCGGACGGAACGGCATCCGTATGTGGTGGCGTTGCGTGCGAAGGAATCGGAATTGAAAAAGAAATTGGAGATTGCGCAGGAGCGCGTGGCCGCTGGGCGGCCGCCATCGGATGCAGCGATGGGGAACGTTGCGGGTAAATCGAACGTCGAGTTGCAACTGGAGATTCTGCTGGCGGATCAGGAAACGCTCGAAGCGCAAGTCAAACGGCTGACATCGCAGCGCGATCAATTGCAAAAGCAGGTGGATGAACTGCTGCCGATACGCCGGGAGTTCGAGAAGTTGACGGATCAGCTTGCCAGCGTGCGGAAGGAGCGGGAAACGGTGAAGGAGAGGGATGTGGTGAAGGTGGGAGCAGTGGGGGTGTTGGGGATGGGCGCCGACGGAACGCTGCCGCGATTTCCGAGGTTGATTCCGACGTATGTGTTGGGCATTGCGCTGGCGGCCGGAGTGACAATGTTGGGGGCCCTGGTGGTTCATAAACGGGACCATGCGATGCATACATTGCAGGAAGTTTCGGCGGCGATCGATTTGCCGATCCTGGGGGTGATTTCGGATATTCGTTCGCCGGCACAGCGGCAGTGGCATCGTTTGTGGCGGAGCTTCGGGCGGCCGGGGGTTGTTGTGGTTGGCGCGGTGATGATGCTGGGGAGTGCGGTGCTCTGCTATTACCAGCTTTCCAATGATGAAATATCTTTGGAGCCCCGCATGGTAATGCGGGGCTTGGGGAAGATTGCGTAGAGAGTAAGCCATGAGTTCAATCGCGGAAGCGCTAAAGCGGGCGGAGCGGGAACGGGAACGGATGCGGGCGAAGGAAGTGCCGGCGACCACGGGAGGCCTTGCGGAAGTGGTTCTGTGGAAGAATTTTGTCGAGGCGACGGTAACACCGGTGGCCTCGGCGATTCAGCAGACGCCTGTGGCGCAGGCGCCGGCGGTGCGGACGCGGCAGCAGGCGACAGAGACGATCGTTGAGGATTACACGTCGAAGCACAAGCTGAATCTGCCGGCGTCGCTGGTGGTGTATCACGAGCGAGCGGGGCGGGTGGCAGAGCAGTATCGGCGAATCCGGGAAAGGCTGATGGCGGAGAACGCCAAGCGCGAGCCGCAGATGCTGGTGGTGACGTCGGCGGTGGCAGGCGAAGGGAAAACAACGACGGTGCTGAACCTGGGACTGTCGCTGGTGGAAATTCGTGCCAATCGTGTGCTGCTGATCGATGGGAATTTACATGCGTCGAGAAAGGGGGGGGCGTCGCTGTCGGGGCTGCTGAAGTTGCAGACGCAGCCGGGGCTGGTGGAGATGCTCTCGTCGGAGGAGGAACAGTTGGAGTATTTTAGTTTTATTCAAGCGACGCCGTGGCATCACTTGTACGTGTTGCCGACGAAGGTACAAGGGGGGGGGGGGACGGCGGAGCGGGCGGTGGAACTGCTCAAATCGCCGAAGCTGCATGCGGGACTGCGAGCGTTGCGGTCACAATTCGACTGGGTGCTGATCGATTCGCCGGCAGCGCTGGACCTGCCGGATGCGGGGATTCTGGGGGGAGGAGGAGGGGCGGACGGGATAATGATGACGGTGGCGTTGCATCGTACGCCGGAGGAACGGGTGCTGCGAACGTTGCGGTTGCTGCGGTCGATGAATCTGCCGGTGAAATCGTGCATTTTGACGAGGCCGTGAGAAGAAGCCAGAAGTTTTGAATAAGCCACAAACTCGCAACCTTCTGGCTTCTGGCTTCTTCCTCTTTTTGGTTTGACTTCAGGGGGCTGGAACTGCTTCAATAGCGGAGCATGATTATCGCGTTAGATGCTCGTCCGTTGGTCCACCGCCAAGTTGGCGGCGTGGAGCAGCGTGGGCGGAACATATTCAATGCGTGGCTGGCCAGCGACGAGATGTCGCGTGAGCATCAGTTTCACCTGATTTATGCCAGGCCGGAGAAGGCGGAGCTGTTTGACGGGTCGGTGTTGGCGGCATTGCCCGAGAACTTTCGGCCGCACGAGATTTCGTCGTATCACATGCCGTCGCGATTGCATTTGGGGACGCGGGTGTTTAATGCGCTGGCGCGGACGCTGCGGACGATCAAAGCGGATGTGTATCACGCGTTCACGCCGCTGGCGCCGAGGACGGCGACCTGCCCGGTGGTGCCGACGATTCACGATCTGTCGTTCGAGCTGGACCCGACGGTGCGACGCACGCTGGAAGGGCGGGAACTGCGCTGGATGACGCAGCAGGGCGTGGATTACGCCAGCCGCCTGATCGCGATTTCGTCACAGACCAAGGACGACATCGTTTCGATTTACGGGATGGATGCGGAACATGTGGATGTGGTGTACAACGGGATCGATCCGGTGTTTACGCCGAGCGCGGAGGTGCGGATGCTCCAGTCGGTGCATCGGGCGAGCCGGATCAGCGGGACGTATCTGCTGACGGTGGGTGCGGACATTCCGCGTCGGAATTATTCGCGGATGCTCGCGGCGATGCGACAGGTGTGGGAGTCGGGATCCAAAGCGCTGTGGGTGCTGGCGGGACGAGATAATTGGCAAGCGTCAAATATCTATACGGAAGCACGCAAAGCGGGCGTGATCGATAAAATGCGGTTCGTGACCTCGCCGAGCAACCGGGAATTGGCGGATTTGTATCGCGGGGCGGCGATAACCTGCTGCGCGTCGAGCTTCGAGGGGTTCGGGCTGAGCGTGCTGGAATCGATGGCCTGCGGCGTGGCGGTGGCGTGCTCGGATATGCAGTCGCTGCGGGAAGTAGCGGGGGAGGCGGCGGTCTACTTTCCGCACGACGACGCCGAGGCGATGGGGCAGGCAATTGAAGGATTGCTGGAAGATGCCGAGTACCGGCGGCAACTAAAGTACAGAGGACTCCATCGGGCAAGTCTCTTCACCTGGACGACGGCGGCCCAATTGACGCTCGAATCGCTGACCAGAGCGGCGATGAAAAGTTGAAAGTATAAAAGTTAAAAGTTAAAAGCAGGAATATATGGATAATATAACGCATATTTTATTGGGCGGGGCGATGGCCTATGCGATGGCGGGGAAACGCGCTGGGAAAATAGCGTTTTTTGTCGGTGGGTTGGCGGCAACAATACCGGATTTGGATGTGTTTGTTCGAACGGGTGATGCGCTGTGGAATCATCTGATGCATCGGTCTTTCATGCATTCGCTGGTGATCGTGCCGGTGCTGGCGGCGGTGGCGATGCTACCGTTCCTGCGGTCGGCGAAGGTGCGAGGTAACTGGCTGCGCGTCTATCTGGCGGCGATGGCGGCTTGTGCGACGCACACAATCCTCGACATGCTCACGTCGTACGGAACGATGATCCTCTGGCCGTTCTCGCAGCGGCGATTTGCGCTCGACATCGTGGTGATCGTGGATGTGTTCTACACACTGATACTGGCGATCGGCGTGGCGGTGGCGCGGCGATGGAAGACGGCGAAAGGAAAGTGGCGGGTGGTGATCGCAACGCTGGTGCTTTCGACGATGTACCTGGGCATCGATGCGATGCAGCATGAACGTGCGATGGCGGCACAGCGGGAACTCATGGCGTTGCGGGGGCAGACGGGGGCGGAGAGGGGGCGGGTGTTGCCGCAGATCGGAATGGGGATGAATTACCGATCAATTTACATGTATCATGGGCGTATTTATGCGGATGCGATTCGTGTGAGGCCGTTTGCGGAAGTGCAGGTGCGTGAGGGGACGAGCGTCGAACAGGTCAGTGCGGATGCAAGCAGGGAGAAAAAGTTCTGGGAGTTTGCCGACGGCTTTGTGGCGCGAATGCCGGGGGAGACAGAGGGGGAAGGGACGCTTGGGGATATGCGTTACACGCTGACGCCGGAGGGATTTGACGCAATCTGGGGCATTTCCGCCGACACCGGCGAGTGGCGGAACTTCATACGAAGACGAATGGTGGGACGGTTCTGGAGAGAACTGGTGCATCCGACGGGGTATTTGCCGCTGTCGGTGGTGCATGCGGGAGACAAGGTGACAAGGTGACAAGGAGCACCACGTGGCAACGCGGTGGTGATTGGGAATGCAAGGACAAACCTCCGCGTTACCACGCGGTGCTCCTTGTCACTTTGTCATCTTGTCACTTGGTTTTCGGTGCGTTTCGCCAGGCGAAGAGGACGAGGTTGCGGGCGAGGGCGGTGGCGGATTCCTGGGTGTAGCCGTCGATGCCCCAGATGTTGGTGCCGAGGAGGCCGCTGGTGAGGTCTTCGGGCGAAAAGAAGATGGCGGCGCGGCGATTGATGTTCATGTATTGGATACGCGGGACGGTGATGAAACCGTGCTGGAGGGTCCAGGAACGGCGGAAGGCGACTTCGGAAATGTTCAAGGCGTCGGGTGAAAAGACGCCGGTGTAGAGGGTGTAAGTCGAGGGGACGATTTTGAGCGGGGAATCGGGGAAGGCGGTTTTGAGGGCGGCGGCGGCAGAGGTGGCGAAGGGCTCCTTGCCGCCGAGGGCTTCGACGAAGAGCGTGCCGCCGGCGTTGACGTAGTCGCGGAGAGCTTGGGTTTCTTCGGGGGTAAGCGCGAATTTTTCGGTGCCGGCGAGATGGGCGAGCGCGGGCATCGGAGTGAGCTTGGGGAGGTCGAGGATGGGGAGGGATTTAAGGGTGAGATCGGTGTTGGCGCGGAGGGCCATGATGCGTGAGAGCCGCGGCCAGGCGCCGGGCTCGGGGTCCCAGTTGGCATTATTTTGGAGACGGACGACAGTGACCTGCCGACCGGGCGGCGTGAGAGGCGGAGCGACGGCGAGTGTTTGGAGGCGACTGCGAAGACCTTCTTTACCCGCGACATAAAACAGGAGATTCGCGGGAATGTCCCAGGCTTCGGTCCGTGAACGGTTCACGGATTGCCATGCGGCACCGAGGTCCTGCGGACAGTGGATCCAGAGTTCGCGGATGCCGTTGCTGAGGCCGTAGAGTTTGGGAACGCTGGGGATGTTGCCTCGGATGGTGAAGATGGGGTGATCGGGCGGCAGTTCCCGGAAGGTCGCGTTGTTGTTGGGGGAGAGGCGGATTTGTGAAGCGTAAGTGGTCATGGCGGCGGTGAAGTCCTTGGAGTCGCCGTCGGCAACGGAAAAGATGACGCCGCCGTAGTTGATGAACTGGCGGAGTTTGTCGACATCGTCGGGAGTGAAGCCGGGGTCCTTGGAGCCGGTGATGAGGAGGACGGGCGCTTCGAGCCAATCTTCGGGGAAGGAGGTGATGGGGACGGATTGCCAGTTGAGGTGGCGTTCGTATTCACGGGCGAGATAGGAGTGTAGGTTGGCGGCGTCTCTGGGGCGCGCGTTCCATGGGCCGTCGTATTGGAGCTTGTTCATGACGACCGGAGCGCGTCCGCGGCTGAGGATGAGGATGGCGTAAGCGGTGGAACGCGGGTCGTTGGAGCCGGTGAATTGAGAGCGGAAGGAGCCGTCTTTGCTGTTCTGGCGTTTGAGGATGTTGACGGCGATGTGGCGGTACCAGTCGTATTGCCCGAAAAACTTGGATCCGCTGGCGAGGCCTGCGCGTTCGACGCCGTAGAGGTAGTAGAAGTCTGCGGAGTCCGGATCGAAGTTAGCCAGGAGAGCGGAGAGTCCGTCATTGATCGCGTCGCTGCGGCGAGGTTCCAAGGCGGTGGAACGATTGAGAAATTCATCGCAGACGTAGAGGCTGGCGATGCCGGCGGCGGTCATGCTCTTGGTGGGAGACTCGCTGGACCTGTAGCCCCAGCCCCTGGCGCCCTGGGCAGATTTCCAGAATTCGCTGGTTTCTTTCCAGTAGTTGGGAGCGAACATGGAGATATTGACACCGGAATCGGCAGCCGCCCAGACGGCAAGGAGAGCGTACTGGCTGTTGGAGCCGTCGCAGACGTTGCCATCGGAGCCGTCGAGGTGGTAGGTGTAACCGCCGGTCTTGGTGCGTCCCTTGGCGAGCTTGGAGGCGCAGCGTGTGAGAGCGGCTTTGACTTCGACGGTGGCTGGGAGCTGGGAAAGAGCAAGAGCCTGAAGGGAAGTGTGGTAGGTCTGGTTGGAATCGTATTGTTGGAGGATTTCGACGAACGTTTTGAGAGGCTCGTCGCGAATACTCAGACGCCGGTCCTTGAGATTGGAGCCTACGTAAAGGAGTGAATAGGTTTCCAGGAGGGCTTCGCCGTTGTCTGTGATGCAGTCAAACTTGGAGCGCTGGGGGTGCGATTGGTAGTCGAGGAGTTTCTGGTTGAGGTCTTTGAGGAGGTAGTCGATGCCGCCGGAGATGGCGGAGACGACTTGCTCGTCGGTGAGGGTTCGAGGCGTGAGATTGGCAGGGAGAGAAGGAGCGGTTTGGGCGCGGGAGGTGGGTGCAAGGAGGGCGAGGAGAGTGAGCAGGAGCATGCCCAGAAAGACTCGGGAGTGAGGGGGGGACATGGATGGGGTCCTTTCGCTGATGTAGTGTAGCATGCGCCCCCGCCACCCCGCAAAGCGGGGTCGCTACCTGCATGTCGTGCGGGTGCATCCGCCAATAGTGGCAATTCCGAAAAAATGTCCGTAGCGACCCCGCTTTGCGGGGTAGCGGTGGGGGAAAATATTGGATACGCCCGGAATTGCCACTCATTCAGGATGCACCCATGTCGTGCTAAACCCACGCGGCCTAGACCCACTCCCTCGAAAGCTCTAAGATATCCGTCTGAAAGGATTCTTAGCCGTGTGTTCCCCCTCCTCTTCCCCCCCTTCTGGCCATTCCTCTTCCGCGCCTCCGGCCGTCTCGCGCATCCACCCTCAGGTGACCGAGCCTGAAGAATCACCGATTCTGGCTTATGCGACCCTCGAGCGTCCCCGCACCCGCGCTGACCTGCCTGTCAATTACCGTACCATTCTCGCGATCGCCTTGCCGACGCTGATCGAGCAATTGGTCACCTTCGGCGTTCGGGCGACCGACGTTGTCGTCGCCGGTCGCACGGGTAACGACGGCCCCGCCCGCGCCGCTTCCGCCGCCGCCGTGGGGACCATGACTTACCTCCAATGGTTCGCCGCCCTGGTCACCGCCGCCATCGGGGTGGGCGCCACCGCCATCGTCGCTCGCTCCATTGGCGCCAGGCGACCACGTCTTGCCAATCGCGTCGCCGGCACCGCATGCTCCGCATCCTTCCTCATCAGCGCCTGCGTCGCTCTGTTTTTCTTCCTCTTCCCTGGCGCCGTCGTCCATCTCATGGGCCTCCATGGGCAGGTCGAAATCCTCGCCCGCCAATACCTCCAAATCATGGTCTTCACCGTCTGCTTCCAATCCCTCTCCCTCATCGGCAACGCATGCCTTCGCGGCGCCGGCGACACCCTCCGGCCCATGATCACCACCATCACCTCCACCGTCATCACCGTCACCGTCGTGCCCGCCCTCTCCTTCGGCTGGTTCGGACTCCCCTCCATGGGCATCCGAGGCAACGCCTTCGGCACGCTCGCCGCCTTCGCCACCGCCGCCGGCATGACGCTCATTTTCCTGCTCTCCGGTTCCGCCGGGCTCAAGCTCCAACGTCGCCATTTCAAGATTGTTCCCCACATGCTCGGGCGTGTTTTGAAGATCGGCCTCCCCTCCGGCCTGGAAAACCTTCTCATGTGGGGCGGTCAGGTTTTTATTGTCGTGATGGCTACCACACGCACCGATCGCGCCCTGACTCTCGCTGGCATGACCCATGCCGCCCAGCAAACGACGATGCCGGAGCAGGCGGGGACGGTGGAAGAATGGGTCGTCAGCGGCGTGACCATGGCGGCCCACCAGGCGACCGTCACGATTGAATCGCTGGCCTTCCTCCCCGGCTTTGGTTTGGGCATCGCCTGCTCCGCCCTCGTGGGACAATACCTGGGCGCCCGGAAGCCCAACGAAGCCGCCCATGCCGTGACGCTTTGCCAAAGACTCGCCGTCGCCACGATGACCTTCGCCGCCCTCGTGATGGTCTTCTTCCCCGGACAGATGCTCCACCTCGTCGTCAAATCCCAGGAAGTCATCAACATCGGCGTGGTCCCCCTCATCCTCGCGGGACTCGCTCAACCCGCCTTCGCCATCCAAATCATCAAGTCCTCCTCACTTCGCGGAGCTGGCGATACCATCTCCCCCATGATCACCACCATCACCGGCATCCTCCTGCGCGTCCTGCTGGTGGCCGCCCTTCTGATCCTCTTCGCTCATTACGGCTACGCCCAGTACGGCCTGACCGCCGTCTGGATCGCCATCTTCATCGACCTCCACTACCGCGGTTTCCTCAACAACATCTTCTATCACCGCGGTAAATGGAAAAATCAAAAAGTCTAAGAAATCTGGTGCATCTGGTACGTCTACGCCGACCGTGCGATCAAGGCGCAATTGGCGGATCCGGGAGCGTTTTTTGTTCGAGGGCCGCCAGGCGAAGTTCCAAGTCGTCCAGCTTTTTGAGTGTGCTATGCGCCACAGATGCGACGGCCATTCCGGTATGCAAGAAACCTGCGATCGTGAGGAACGCTCCGCATCCGAGGCTTAAAAGGGTCACAATCGTGTCGTCGTTCACTTCTTTCAATCGGAATACGACGATAGCGCCACAAACTGCTCCGCCGATCCAGAAGAAAAGCATGGGGACAAGAATCGTAGCGCTCCCCGTATTGCGCCAGATTCCTGCAAAGGTGATGAGGTCATCCCGATCCAGACGATTTTTCCAATACCAGCCGTTCATGATTTCCTCTCTGCTTTATTCAAGCGTTGGGGCGAAATGTTGCCAGAAAAGTTCAAGGGTGAGCAGGGCGAAGAGGCGGTGGGTGTGGTCGCGAAGAGCGGTGTGGTGTTCGTGGAGGAGGCGTTCGATGATTTGGGGTTGTAGATAGTTTCTCGTAAAGGATTGTTGCGAGAGGAGCAGATCGGTGAGCGGTGCGCGCAGGTCGCCCCCCCCCTGATTGTTAAACCATTGGCCGATGGGGACGCCGAAGCCTTTTTTGCGGCGGTGGAGGACGGCGGGTGGGAGATCGTTTGCGAAGAGTTGGCGGAGCGGGGCCTTTCCTTGGCCGTTGTGGATGAGAGCGGAATCGGGAAAGGAGTTGCCCAGTTCGACGATGCGGTGGTCGAGGAAGGGGGAGCGGACTTCGAGGGCGTCGCCGCTTGCTGAGCACATGGAGGCGGAGTCAACTTTCCAGAGAACGTCGCCGGGGAGATATTCGGATTGGTCGCGGAGCATGGCGAGGCGGAGCGGAGAAACATCATCCGGAAGACCGTACTCTTCGGGAAGCGGGAAGTAATCCAGCACCGGCTCGCCCATAAGTTCTTCGATAAATGGGCGTGGGAAAATGTCGACGAGGCGAGTGTATTGTTCGGAGGGAATCTTGGATTTGGCGGCGGCGGCGAGGCGGCGGTAACGCTCTCTTTTGGAAAGAGAGCCCAAAGGGGAGGATTGGGGGAGAAATTTAACGAGGGGGCGGAAGCGGTTGAGGAGAATCATGGCGCGGTAGCGATCGTAGCCGGCGAAGAGTTCGTCGGCACCGTCGCCGGAGAGAGCGACGGGGGCCCTCCCCCCTACTTGGCGGGCGGCTCGGGAGAGGTGGTAGGTGGGGAGGATGGAGGAGTCGGCGAAGGGTTGGCCGAGGGATTTTTGCATGAGGAGACTGAGCGTGGCGAAAACGTCTTGCCTGGCGTGGACGGTGAGTTGGGTGTGGCGGGATTGGATTTTTTGTGCGACGGCCTGGGCGTATGGAGATTCGTCGAAGTCGGACTCTGTAAAGCCGACGGAGACGGTTTGGATGGGATCGCCGCCGGCTCTTTGGACGGCATCCTGGGCGAGCGTTGCGATGATGGAGGAATCGATGCCGCCGGAAAGGAAACAGGTGATGGGTGTATCGGCGATGAGTTGCGAGGAAACGGCAAGAGTGAGATTCTCGCGAAGATTTTCGATTTTCGATTTTCGATTTTCGATTTTTGATGTGGGTGTCCAGTAGCGGTCGCCGTCGAGAAGGTCATTTTGGAGGCGGAGCCAAGCGCCGGGGAGAAGTTGGTTCACGTCGCGGAAGATGGTTTGCGGAGCGGGGAAGTAGCCAAGCAGAAGGTAGAGAGCGATTTGTTCTTTGGGGACGCGGCGGGGGACTTCGGGCCAGGCGAGGACGGAGGGGATGGTGGAGCCGAAGACAAGGCCGTCTTCGAGAATGGCGTAGAAGAGCGGTTTTTGGCCCATGCGATCGCGGGCGAGGAAAAGGGTGTGTTTCTGCCCTCCCCCTTGTGCCATCGGAGCCGCGACCGTAAGGGAGCGACCCCGCGGTAATGCGTCGGGAGAGCCGGTCGCTCCCTCACGGTCGCGGCTCTGATAGTCTGCGCTGCGTGTGTCCCAGATGGCGAAGGCGAACATGCCCAAGAGTTTGGTGGGGAGGTCGGTGCCCCACTGCTCCCAGCCGTGGACGAGGACTTCGGTGTCGGAATGGTCGGATTTGAAGATATGTCCGTGGGATTGGAGTTCGCGGCGGAGTTGTGCGTGGTTGTAGATTTCGCCGTTGAAGACAACATGGACATTATTGGCTTCGTTAGCCATGGGTTGGTGGCCGCCGGAGCGGTCGATGATGGCGAGACGGGAATGGAGGAGTGCGGCGTGATTGTCGGCGAAGAGGCCGTGGCCGTCGGGACCGCGATGAGCGATGGCTTGCGACATAGCCATGAGCGGTGCGAAACTGGAGGGGCGGGGGCCCCAGGGGGGCGGGCGGGAGGAGAGGTATTTGATGATGCCGGCGATGCCGCACATGAGAGACTTCTTTAGTGTTTATAAGCATTGAAGCGTTGGGGATCAACATGCCAGCCGAGGCCGGGCGTGGTGGGAATTTGGAGTTTGCCGTTTTTGATTTGGAAATCGAAAATGTCGGTGCGGAGGGGGTTGGGGTTGATGTCCCATTCGCAAAGAGGCGGTGCGTTGGCGGCGGAACAGCCGGAGGCGAGGTGGAGAGAGGCGGCCTGGCCCAGAGCGCTGCCGAGGTAGTGGGGGATGACTTTTTTGTTCCGGCCTTTGGCGAGCGGGATCAGATCGACGGCTGCGATCGGAGGGCAATTCTTCGTGATGTCGGGTTGCAGAATGTCGACGGGGAAGTCGGCGAGTTGGGCGAGGGTTTGGGGATCGCCACAGTTCACCCAGACGTTTTCGCCGGCGGAGAGCGGGACGCTACGGAGCCACCCCCCTTTTTGCAGAGCGGGATAGTGCGATTCTTCGTCGGCGCGGAGGGCCTCTTCGAGCCAGCGAACGTTGTGGTCCTTGAGGATCGGAAGCCACTCGGCGGCTTCGGCGGCGGTCCAGTGGCGATTGGTGTCAATCGCTATCTGAGCCCCCCCCCCCCTATCACCACCGAAATGCTTTTCGAGGGTTTTGATGTTGGCGAGGTCTTCGGCGCCGAAGCCGACCTTGAGCTTGAAGATGCGAACGCCACGTTCGAGCATCGCGTCGATCTCTTTCATCGGCAGCGGCGAGTTGATGCCGGAGGCGTAGATTTCGACCTCTTTCGCTGGGTTTGCGGGGGGGGAGAACCAGAGCTGATTCATGGGGACGTTTTTGGTTTTCGCTTCGAGGTCCCACAGGGCGAGTTCGACGGCACAGAGTTCCGCGATGAGCGAACCGACATTGTTGGCCTGAATGGCAGGACCGACGAAGGCATTGAACATTTGCATCATGAACTGGCGGACCCCTCCCCTCTCCTCCACCACCTCGCGCCCTTGCAGGTAGGGAAAGTAAGCCTGCTGAAAAGCGGCGAGGCGTTCGAAAGGAGACCAGACAGGGAAATTGATCCACGATTCTCCCCAGCCCCACCGGTCACCGTCATCTCGAAGCCCGATGAAAATAGCATGACGCTGCCCCATGACGCCCCAGGAAGTCTTAATGACGCGATCGGAGGCGGCACGAAGATGGTGAATGGCGGTGTTGGTGATGGTGAACATGAGCCCCTGCGAAAAAATCAAAAATCGAAGATTCTTATGATTGAGTGAAATCTGCGTGGAGTGCGTTTTCATTCATAGCAAGATGGATGTGGAGGTTTTGGTGGATGAAGTGGAGGAGTTTTTTGCCGAGGCATTCGTGGCGCCACCCGGTCATGAGAGGGTGTTTATCAGGGCTCTTTTTCTTGTGGAGGAGGCGGGCGAGGGAGAGGATTTCGTTCTGGCAGGTGACGAGGGCCGGGGTCACGCTCTGGCCAAGACAGATCACCTGTGCGGCGACCCAAAGCGTTTCGGCAAGACGTTTGACCTCGGCGGAGTCTTCGGGAGGAATGTGGATTGAGGGGCGCTGGTCTTTCGGAACGGCACGGCCGCGAGCGATGGCCTCGACGAATTCGCTGCCGTGGGCTTCGATGATCTGCCTGGGCACATCGCGAATGGCGGCAAGAGCGGATTCCTTCTCAGGCATGCGAACGGCCATGTCGAGAAGAGGATCGTCCTTGAGAATGTTCTTCGACGGAAGATCTCGATCGCACGCGAGCTGTTCACGAAGAGCGGCAAGCTCGCGGAGCACGGAAAGCTGCACCGGACTCAGTGAACCAGCACCACGGACTTTGACGAACATCTTGCGAGCGTCGACAGGATTGGCCGCTTCCGTGCACAGATCGCGGCAGGCGGCGGTCATCCAGTCGAGATGCCCGAGAGCATCGATACGCCTGAACATTTCACTGTGGATAGCGGGCAGGTAGCGGACGTCGTCGATGGCGTAAGCGAACTGTGCCTGGCTCAAGGGGCGGCGATTCCAGGCAGAGTAAGTGTGTGCCTTGGCCAAGGTGACGCCTGAGAAATGTTCGACGACTCGCCAGAGGGCGGTGGGGTAGGCGATGCCGAGCATGCCGGCGCCGATCTGGGTGTCGAAAATATTCTGCGGAACGTGGTGGCCACCTTGCAGCCAGGTGATCTCGAGATCCTGGTCGCCAGCGTGGCAGATTTTCTCGATGGAAGCATCGGCTAAAATATCCCAGAGCGGTTGTACCCCCCCTACCGACTTGGCCAAAGCGAGAGGGTCGATCAACTCAACGCGCTCGGCGGTGGCGACCTGCACGAGGCAGAGGATGGGGTGATAGGTATTTTCGCCGATGAACTCGGTGTCGAAGGCGAAACATCTGGCAGCGCGGAGATGATCACAGACGGCAGCAAGGGCCTCAGGAGTGCTGACCAGATCATGAGGAACGGCAGGAAGATGTCCCGTTTTCGACATGCCCGCCATAGTACGGCGAAACGATCCAATTGACGAGTTGCCCACCCCTTTTTCCTCCCTCCGAAAAAAGCCCCGGGATTGCAATCCCGGGGCTTCGTTCAGAGTTGATCTTCTCGTTGGTTTGAACCGACGCGTCACGCAGCCTTCGCTTGTAATCAAAAAATCCCTGATACGACACCTTCTCCCGTTCACAGAATGCTTTGATGCTCAAACCGCTTGCCGCCTGCCTGCCAAAGAGTTCTTTCCAATGTGCACGTCGTTGGGATGGCGTCATTCGTGACGATTGTGCTATTGACGCTTGTGTCGCTGGCGAATCTTGCGCTAGGACCGATTGGGTCATGGAAACCTCCGTTCAAAACGGAAGCATCGTCACAAAATTCTCGCCGAACGAGAAGACGGGTTTCACCGGACGCTTACGAAATGTAACGCCAATATTGACGAATGCAAATGAAATTTCAGTAGATTCGCGCTTGGGACAGCTTTGTGCCACCATCAACTCTTTTATTGGGGTTTGATAGCGGCGATGGCATTAAAAGTGCGGCCTTCGGCGATGTACTTACGCTCGAAATTGCTGCCGACGAGGGAACGGGGGGGGGAGCCGGGCGGGAGTGGGAGTGGGGAATCGAAGGGGACGATTTGCAGGTCGCTTTGGGCGCTGAGCATCTGCTGCATGTGGGCGAAATAGTCGGCGTGATCGGTGACGAGGCGTAACTTGCCGCCGGGGATGAGAATGCGATGAACTTCCTTGAGGAAGGGGAGCTGAATGAGGCGTCGTTTGTGGTGGCGAGTCTTGGGCCAGGGGTCGGGGAAGTAGATGTGGAGGGCGGTCAGAGAGGCTGCGGGAACGTGGCAGCGGATCCACCAGAATGCCTCGGCTTTCACGAGACGCGCGTTTTCCATCTTGTGGCGGCGAAGACGATCGGCGGCAAAATCGGCGT
Source organism: Phycisphaerales bacterium (assembly GCA_009781185.1). Taxonomy (GTDB): domain Bacteria; phylum Planctomycetota; class Phycisphaerae; order WQYP01; family WQYP01; genus WQYP01. The sequence continues at coordinate 35,707 of WQYP01000003.1, forward strand.
AGGCGCTGGCGTATTCGATGCCGACGAAGTTGGACTGCGGCATGGCACCCGCGATGGCCAGCAGAAAAGTGCCCTTGCCGGAGCCGATCTCCAACTCGACGGGATGATCGTTGGCGAAGATTTCACGCCAGGCAATGGTGCCGACCTCGTCGGGAATCTCGAGGAGGAAATGCTGAGGATCAAGGTTGGGTCGTAGCGGCATAGTCGATTTTCGATTTTTGATTTTCAATTGTAGGGCAAAAATAAAAATGCCGCCACGGGGCTGCCGAGTGGGGCGCGACAGCTTGCGTACAGGCAAAGTGGGAACCCGTACGGTGGCGGCGAGGATCGAAACCTCACAAGTCAAGCCAATAGACGCAAAACTTGTGAAAATAATTGACTTGTCACTGCTCGATCAATCCAATGACTTGACGATGACCTTAAAAGCTACCCGCAGAAAATCGCTTCGTCAACCGTTTCTTGGTCAATTCTTAATCACTTCTTCAGGGGAATCGGTGAGGGCAATCATTGGATGTCCGCCCCCGGCTCTGCCGAGGGCTCGCACGCCGGGAATGCTCCTTCCGCCATCACATCACCGGCATAACCCAATGGCACTCAATTGGGCGCGGTTCCGGTGAGCGTTATGACCGACGTCGCCGGGCGAGCAGGCCCACCGCCCCCAGCCCCAGCAGCGCCAGACTCGTCGGTTCCGGCACCAGCGCGAACTGACCGTTCTGGCTCAGCACCGCCCAGCTCCAACCCACTCCCTGACCGTCAATGTAATAGCCCCAACTGCCCACTGGCACGTCGCTCAAGCCGCCATTGTCGTTCAAGAATTCCTCGAGGCTCAAGTTCTCGTGGAATTCGCTGGGATCTCCGACGTACCCCCAGTTATCGAAGCTGACCATGTAGGGGAGTTCGCCTATCGCAAGATTGATATCACCGAGATTGAAGGAGATTTCCAGGGCGTATTTGCCACCGAAAGCCTCGGCGGCACCGGTGACGTTGACAACGTCGGAGATCAGTGCCTTCTCGGTGGTGCTGAAGATGCCACTGGGATCGCCGATGTTGCCAGGGTAAACTTCGTCGGTCATGCGAGCTCGCCATTCCATGGTGACTTGCCCGTCATCGCTGGCGTTGCCGATGATGGTGGCCGTGGTGCCGACCATGGCAGCGCCTTGGTCGCTGCCGGTCGTTCCCGCAACGGTGGAGGAGAAGCTGTTCAATCCGGCTTTGACCGCCTTGACGTCCGGGGTGCCGAAGGTGTGACGATCATTGCTGTTATCGGCGAGGATCGGACCGCCGGGACCGCCGCCGCCGTTGACCTCGTAAGCGAAGAGGATTTGCCCATTCCCATTGTCTGTGATGCTGTAGTTTTTGAAGTCAATGCCGCTCCAGCTTGTGCCGCCAAGAACGATGGAGCCGGGGGTGCCGCCATAAGTCGTATCCACAAAGCCCGACACGTTGCTGTAGGTGAACAGCGTGAAAGAGCCTTCCGCTCCCGGCGCGAACGCGGAAGTGCCGCCCACCACGTTCAGGGAGACGGTACCGGGGAAGGCCAGCGTGCCGCCGACGACTGTAATGCTGCTGGGAGTTGCCGTGTTAAAGGCATAATCAAGAGTAGCGCCATCGCTGAGCGTCAACCCGCCAGCGCTGTTGAATGCCGCATTGTTCAGGGCGCTGAAAGTCAGCGTGCCCGCCGGAGCGAGGGTACCGTTGACGCTGAAGGGGGAGCCCGTCTGCCCATAGACCTTACCGGAGCCAGCGAGAGTCTGGCTGGAGGGAGTCGCAAAGTTGGCGATGCTGGAAACATCGAAGACCGCTCCACTGCTGATGTCGATCTTCTCCGATTTTGCAATGGTATTGATGCCTGTGATCTTCAGTATGCCTTCCTGGATGACAGTCGCACCGGTGTAGGCGTTGGCAGAATGGCTAAGGGTCAGGGTACCGGTGCCGACTTTGATCAGTGACGCCGTGGTATCCAGCGTGATTGGCGTACCCGAATTAACGACAGTCGAACCGATGTTGGCGATTCTTCCCGCGAAGCTGGAGTTGCCGGGTTGGCCGGGATTGCCGATGGTAAGCGTTTGCCCATCGCCGATTTCGATCAAATCACGAATATCGTTGCCGTACCCGGATGTTGTCGGTGTTAGCTGATAGATGTGCCCGGAGCTTGGTTGTCCATCGCCATCTTTGAGCACGATATGACAGTTCGCCGTGAAAGTGGTTGGTCCAGTGCCAAGCCCTTCGCCGTAGAACTGGAGAACTAACCAAGGAGTAGAGCCATTATTGGTAGTCATCGTGACGCCGCCGGTGAAATTGGGATTATTTGCTCTTGTAATAACAAGCGACTTTCCCGCGGAGATTTTTCCGTCGCCGGTGATCTCGCCGGAGAAGGTGAAGCTTGCCGGTGCGGAGGAGGAGGCGTGCGAGAGAGTGAGGGTAGTTCCGCTGGCGATACTGACATCGCCAGACAATGTAACGTTTCCTATGGATGCCGCGTTGATCACCTTGTTGGTCCCGCCGCCCGCCACGACAATCGGAGTGGTGAACGTGTAATCGGTGTTGCCACTACCACTTATGTAAATCCGAGCCTCACTGCTGTCCGCCCCCAGGTAAATGGCCGTCGCATTGGGGAGCCGCATGGTGGTGTTGCTGCCGTTTTCAAATGTGAGAATACCACTCATGACATGGATCGTCCCGGTGAAATCCGGGCTGGCCACACTATCAAACCGCAAAGCGGTGTTGCTGTTTTGGGTGATATCGGCAACGTTGGCGCCGATGACACCTCTTACAGAGGTGCCAGCAGAGCCCGTCGTCGTCAGGCCGACACCGTTACTGTTAATAGCACTGGCGGAGACAGCCGTGCCGGAGTTGGTGATGGTATTTGCCGGATCGTACGACGCGAAGTTAATGCCGCCGGAGAGAATGAGGGAATTGGCTGAATTGTTGGCGATCGTCAAAGCGGTGTCCTGGATGGAAATGGGAGCACTGATGATGTCGGCAAAGCTGCCCACGACATGGGTGATGTAAGTGCCACTGCCGCCGCCGTTAAGGGTTAAGTTATTCGCTGCACTGCCACCGAGCGTGAAGGCGGCAGTGGAGGACGAATCGATGATGAGCGTTTTCGCGATGCCCGGGGAGCTGATGGTGGCGCCTGTCGTGAAAGTGACATCATCGCCGACGTCGGGGTAACTGAGGGTGGGTGACCCGCCGGTGAGAGCCCAGTTATTTGTGTCATTCCACGCGCCCGCGGCTCCCCCTTGCCAAGTGAAAGTTGCCGCCGAAGCCGCCTGCAGTGCCATTGCCGCGGCAATGGCGGCCACGCTTAGGATGCCGTACTTTTTGAACGAGCGACTGCCGAAGGTTTTGTGACTGGCCATTTTGATGATCTCCAAAGAGGACTCTCACTTCAATTCAGCTTCCCAAGCGGGAAGCAAAAACGCCAAAGGGAACGACAAGCCACCGAAAACTCGCTATTGTCAGCGAGATTTCGAACGTTGCTCTCGTTCCCTCTTTTGTCTTGAACGTCCCGAACTCAGTTCATGAGCTGTCCGGGCTGATGATGTAACATGGGCATCCTGCCCGCAAAACGCTCCCTGACGGTCGCGTTTCGGATTGGTTGCCGCGTCTCGAATTCGTGGGGAAAAATCAAATAATTAATGTTAAACTGGGGGGGGGGGGCAAGTTGGATAATTTGACCAAGGAAGTCTGACAATATTTTTCGCGATTCATCGCGGCCGGAGAAAAACGCCGAGAAAATGTCGCAATTTTGCGTCATCATTGAGCTTACGCTCACCCTTGCCAACCAATACCCTCGCGCAACCGCCACACGACAGCACGCGACATGTTCCCTATACCACAGATTTCGGGAAAAACAAGAATATTTTATTTTTTTTGCATCGTAAGCTCATCAGCCACTGGACGCCCCCCCGGCAAAGCCAGGGACTGACGAGGGTGCAGGTGGTGGGATGCGTTGCCAGACGCGGGTGCGCCAGGTGTTGTAGACGTAGAAACGCCATTCGAAATAGAGGCGATAGGATTTTTCTTCGACGAGTTTCCAGTTGGGGCCGAGCTTCAGGCTGAGGGATTCGGTGGAAAGCGATTCGGTGGCGGGGGTGAGGTCGCCGCATTTGTCGGTGATGATGATGGTGTGGATTTCGGGGGTGGTACGTGTGCGGCGGAGGAAGTCGTGGAGGCGGGCGATCTCGTACATGCCGTAGGCGAAGTTTTGTTCGGGGAGGAAATAGCTGCCGTCGGACATGGGGCGGACGTGGCGTGCGAGTGCGTAGGTGACGGGGATCACGACGCCGGGAATGGTGAGATTTAAGTGTGCAACTGCGAGGGTTTTGCGGTTTTTGGCGTCGAAATAGTCGGGTTTTGTCGCGATTTGGGCCGCGATGTGAAAGGGGGGATTGCGATAGACGAAATAGTTGGAGCAGGCGGAGGCCAGGGATGCGGCGATGACGAAACTGATGGCGAGGGTCCGGACGGGCCAGGTGGGCAGGCGTCGGAGCGAGGCGGCCAGCCAGAGGATCAGCGGAGCAATGATCGCTCCGACGTATCGCGGTTCCCAGAGCGGAGAGATTTTGTCGTAGCTCTGCCAGACGACTTTGTACCAGGTGGAATCTCTTGGGATCCAGGTGAGGGCGAGGGCGGCGGGCGGGAGAAGGATCCAGAGGGCCAGCCACCATGAGGGGGAGAAGGGGAGAGGTGGGGAGGGGGATAGGGAGCGCCGTCGGCCTCGCCAAGGGATCAGGCCGAGGATGAGAATGGCGGCGAAAATCAGGGCAACGTAAAACTCCGCGACAGCGAGCCAAGGCATCGAGCGAGTGGCGGCGTGCAGGTTGAAGTCGGAGTTGCCCAGGTTGAACCAGGTGCGGACCATCGGGTCGGGCGGGTAGCTGGGGTAGAGGTAACCTAACAGGTGGGAGCAGGGGAGCGAGGCGATGGTTTTCCATGTCATGTCGGTGTAGCTGAGGACCCAGGAGAGGGTCGTGTCGCCGCGACGTTCGATGAGGCGGTCCCACCAGTAGGTGCCGTTGAGGTACCAGTAGATCGGCAGGAGCGACATGATGCCGGCGGCGAGGGCGAAAAGGGGGCCGTCAAGGCAGCGCAGGCGCGGACGCGTGAGCAGGAAGATCAGTTGCAGAGCGATCATGAACCAGGCGGTGGAGTGCATGGCGGTCATGACGAAGCCGGTGAGGACGTAGAGCGGGAACCATAACAGGTGCTTGTGCGTGGTCTGCCATTTGAAAAAGAGGGCGGCGTTGAGGATGAGGAAGAGCCACATCGGGCCGTACATTTTGATGTCACGCGAATAGTAGATGAGGTACGGATTGACGGCAGTGAGCAGGGCGGCGAGGAGAGCACCCCTGCGATCGGTGAACTGGCGTGCGAGGAAGTAGACGGCAAGGACGGTGAGCGTTCCGAGAATGGCGGTGAGGGATCGGGTGGCAAGTGGCGTGAGAGCGGTATAAGCGGGATTTGCGGCACTGCCGAGAATCTTGGTCCACCAGTGATCGGGGCTCACGAAGTATTCGATGAAGAGCGTCCACCAGCGAAGGAGAGCGTACCAGCCGGGGGGGAAACCCTGATTGGAGAGCGAAGCGAGCATCTGCTGGAAATTGCCCTGAACGCGATTGACGGTGTAGGACTCGTCGGTCCAGTAGCACTGATAGGAGATGCGAAAGAATCGCAGGAAGGCGGCCAAAAGTGTGATGGCGGTGAGAGTCAGGGTGAGCTGTTTACGAGAAGGAAACCGCGGCCATGCGTTGGATGTGTTAGCCCCCGGCTCTGCCGGGGGTTGACTGGCAATTGCGATTGCACCTGGCATATCAGGCACCGGCGATGTCTGCGAGGCGATGGTCATGGAAGAGAAACGATGAGGAGGGAAAGTTATTGGGTATTGATGAAGAAGCCGGAAGCTGGAAGCCGGGAAAATTCGAAACTCGAAATTCGAAACAAATTCGAATGTTCGAATGACTGAAACAAGACTGCCTAAGATGCGTGGATTATTTTCTGTGATCAGTCGCGATGCAAATACCCAAGAGCATCCATGAAAAACCCCCGGCAGAGCCGGGGGCTGACGATAGCTGCGATTGTTTTTTGGGGGGTTATTCGAGACCGCCTTTGTATTTTTTTGCGGGTTTGCCGTCTTCGGTGAGTTCGGGAGCGTCGGAGAGGTCGCCGCCGGCGCCCCATTGGGCGCGTTTGAGGGAGAGGCCGATCTTGCGGTCGTCGATGTCGACGCGGAGGATTTTGACTTCGACGTCGTCGCCGATCTTGACGACGTCGGTGGGGTTCTCGACTTTTTCGTCGGAGAGTTCGCTGACGTGGAGGAGTCCTTCGAGGCCGGGTTCGAGTTCGACGAAGACGCCGAAGTTGGTGATCTTGGTGATCTTGCCTTTGACGATCATGCCGGGCTGATAGTTGGTGGGGATCGCGTGGAGCCAGGGGTCTTCGGTCATTTGCTTGAGGCCCAGGGCGACGCGGTTCTTTTCCTGGTCGACGGAGAGGACGACGCATTGCAGATCGTCGCCTTTCTTGAGTACTTCGGAAGGATGGGCGACTTTTTTGGTCCAGGAGAGGTCGGAAACGTGCAGGAGGCCGTCGATGCCTTCTTCGATTTCGACGAAGGCGCCGTAGTTGGTGAGGTTGCGAACTTTGCCGGTGATGACGGTACCGGGGGGATATTTCTCGGCGAGCAGCGTCCAGGGATTCGCTTCGGTCTGCTTCATGCCCAGCGAGATTTCCTGTTTGGTTTTGTTGACGTCGAGGACGACGACGTCGATTTCTTCGCCGACGCTGACCATTTCGCTGGGGTGGTTGATGCGTTTGGTCCAGGACATTTCGGAGATGTGCACGAGTCCTTCGACGCCTTCCTCGAGCTTCACGAAAGCGCCGTACGACATGATGTTCGTAACGGCGCCCTTGACGCGTGTGCCTACCGGGTACTTCTCCTCGGCGTGCTCCCACGGAGAAGCTTGTTTCTGCTTGAGCCCAAGAGCGATCTTCTCCTTCTCCTTATCGACGTTGAGCACGACGACTTCGAGTTCCTGATCGAGTTTGACCATGTCGGAGGGGTGATTAATGCGGCCCCAGGACATGTCGGTGATGTGGAGGAGACCGTCGACGCCACCGAGGTCGACGAAGGCGCCAAAGTCCGCGATGTTCTTGATGACGCCCTTGCGGGTCTGGCCGATCTGGATTTCGCCGAAGAGTTTTTGCTTGGCTTCGCCACGGAGTTTTTCGAGGAGCTTGCGGCGGCTGATGACGATGTTGCGGCGTTCGAGGTCGATCTTGAGAATCTCGGCGTCGATGATACGGCCGATGTATTCGCCGATGTCGGCAGGGCGGCGGATGTCGACTTGAGAGGCGGGGAGGAAGACCGGAACGCCGACGTCGACAAGGAGGCCGCCTTTGATTTTGCGGGTGACTTTGCCTTGGACGGGGTCGCCTTCTTTTTTGGTTTCGATGATTTTGTTCCAGCCGGTGATGCGGTCGGCTTTGCGTTTGGAGATGACGACGAGGCCGGAGTCGGATTCGACTTGTTCAAGGAGGACGGTGACATCGTCGCCAACTTCGATGTCGGACATTTCTTCGGGGTCCCATTCGCGGGAGAGTGAGAGAACGCCTTCGGACTTGAGGCCGATTTCGACGACGACGTCGTCGCCGTGGATGTTGACGATTTTGCCTTTGAGGATGGCGCCGTTGGCAAAGGAAGCGCCTGTGGAATCGAGCAGGGCGCCGATTTCCTTGTCGTCGAATTGATCCTGGAATTCCTGTTCGATAGCGGCCTGGGATTGCTGTTCGTCAAGGCCGAGTTCTTTCAGGAGGGCAAAATTAACCATATGCAGAGAAACCTTTCGTCTCACGCGGTCGGTCTTTTCCGCCTGTTACGGAACATCCGCAGCAAGCCGAAGTCACCCGCGCCGATCGCACGGCGGGCGCCCGCTGAGCGAGTGCCGATAGGCGCTCTGAAGACCCAGAGGGGAAACGAGTAAGTATAGCGGAGAGAGAGAGTTGGGGAAAGCGAGATGAAAAGAGCGGACTCGTAAAATTTGTAAAATGGGTGAAAGTCGTAAAATGCGTGGAGAGGGGGCGGAGCACCGCATGGTAATGCGGTGGTTGAATACCATGAGGCGGCCAAACCACCGCATTACCCTGCGGTACTCCCAAAGATGCAATCTTACGATACGGCTCTGATGATTTGCGGGACAATGCGTGGACGGCTATGGTTGCGTATATGAGGTGAATGGCTTATGCGGCAATGTGCTCGATGTTTTGCGGTATTGGTGGTTCTGGGGGCTACGTCGCAGGCTTGGGGGCAGGAGGAAAGTTATCCCATTCGATTACGCCGAGCGTTGAAGGTTGGCGATGTTTACGACACGCATGTGACTTTGGAACAGACGGAAACCGCGACGATTATCGTTGCGCAGTTGGTGCCGCAGGAGAAGAGCCGGGAGAGGAAAGTGGATCTGCAGGGGCGGTGGAAAGTATTGGAGGTGAACGCGGATGGCAGACCCACGTTGCTGGAACTGACGGTGAAGAAGTTTACGGATGAGACGGGGCAGAGCCTGATTCATGCCAACAAGGTGATCGAAGTCAAGCGTGAAGCGGAGCAGTCGGATTTCTCAATGAAGGGCGGCGGGGAGATATCGGAGGATGCCAAGGCCATTTTGAGGATACTGAATCGGCCAGTGCGGGAGGGAGACTTGAATGAGGATGACGTTTCTGGCAGCAAGATGCCGCGGAAGGTGGGTGAATCGTGGGCGATCCATTCTGAAAACGGCGTGAAGGTTGCTTCGCGGGATGGGCTGACGATCGATCCGAAAGACATGACGGGGCATATGACGCTCAAGGGGGTGGAGACGATCAATGGAGGGAAGGCGTTGCGGATAGTTGGGACGGTGGAGATGACCCATCTCAAGTTGCCGGTGCCGCCGGGAGTGACTCTTGAGAGTTGCGACGAGAAGGTGCAATGCAGTGGGTTGTACCCGGTGGATCTTTCGCAGCCGCATGCGGAGAATGAGACCATCACGGACAGGAGGGTCGTGATGAGCAGGAACGGGGCGAAGACCGAAGTCAAGGCACATGGTGTGCTGAAGGAAACAATGACGCCCGTTTCCCCAGTGAAAAAATAGTGGAGTGGGTTCGGTATGAATGAGACGCTTGCGAAGGTGCCGGTGCTGGTGACGGGGGGCGCCGGTTTTATTGGCGGGCATCTGGTGCAGGCGCTGGTGGAGGCGAGAGCAAGGGTGCGGGTGCTGGATGATTTTTCGGCGGGGGCGGAGGGGAATTTGCCGGCGAATGGAGTTGAGGTTTTGCGGGGGGATGTTCGGAAGGTGAGTGATTGCGCGAAAGCGGCGGCGGGGTGTACGGTGGTGTTTCATTTGGCGGCGTTGGGGTCGGTGCCACGGTCGATGGAAGAACCGGAGCTTTACAATGAGGTGAATGTGGGGGGGACGCTCAATGTGCTGGAGGCGGCGCGGGCGGCGGGGGTGAGGCGGATGGTGTATTCGGCAAGTTCGTCGGCGTATGGCGATACGCAGGTGTTGCCGAAGGTCGAGACGATGACGCCGATGCCGATGAGTCCGTATGCGATTACGAAGTTGGCGGGGGAGTATTACTGCCGGGTGTTTGCAAAGGTGCATGGGGTGGAGACGGTATCATTACGATATTTCAATGTGTTCGGCCCTCGGCAGAATCCGCGGTCGCAGTATGCGGCGGTGGTTCCGGCGTTTATCAGTGCGCTGCTGGAAAAACGACCTCCGACCATTTACGGCGATGGCGAACAGACACGGGATTTTTGCTTCGTGGCAAATGTGGTCAAGGCGAATCTGTTGGCGGCGGCTGCGACAAGGAAGTTCAGTGGGGAGGTGGTGAATATTGCGTGCGGGGAGCGGATTAGTTTGAATGCGATGCTGGCGAAGATGCAGGAGATTCTCGGGACGCGGATCGCTCCTGTTTATTTGGTGGCGCGAGCCGGTGATGTGCGGGATTCGTTGGCGGATATCAGGGCGGCGGGCGAACTATTGGGATATGAGCCGGAAGTGTTGTTTGAGGAAGGGTTGAAGCAAACCGTGGCGGCGTACGTATCCAAGGCAAACGAGCGTTGATCTTCGATCAACGGCTAAACTGTCACCTCAACCACCCCACAAAGGGGGGTCGCTGCCGCGGGTATTGAGCTTTACAATAGGGGAATGGATAAGGATGTTGTGGTGACGAACTTGGATGTACGGCCGTATGTGGAGACGCTCTTTGCAAGGGCGTTGGCGGAGGAGGCGTCGGATATTCATGTGGAGCCGACGGCAGATGGGGCGGAAGTGCGGTTGCGGGTGGATGGGCTGCTTCAGACGATTGATCGGATGACGGGGGAAATGGGGCGGAGTACGGTGTTGCGGCTGATGGTACTGGCACAGTTGTTGACGTATCGATTGGACATTCCGCAGGAAGGGCGGGTGACGTGGGAGGTGGGGCATCGGAGCCGCGACCGTGAGGGAGCGACGGGTGCCGATTCTGAGTCGCACGGTCGCTCCCTGACGGTCGCGGCTCTGAACTTCCCTGAGGAAATGGGAGGGAAGCGGATTGATTGTCGGTTAGCGATTATGCCCACGGCGCATGGGCTGCGGGCGGTGGTGCGGATGCCGGCGGATTTGGTGCAGCCCAAGTCGCTGGGAAGTTTGGCGTTGCCGGCGGCGGTGATGGGGGCGTTGGAGCGGTTTGCGAAGCACGACCAGGGAATGCTGCTGGTGACCGGACCGGCGGGGTCGGGCAAGACGACGACGATTTATGCATTGCTGGAGCATATCGCGGCGGGAACGGGGGGGGAGGCGAGCGGGTTGTCGATTATCAGTTTGGAGGATCCGGTGGAGCGGCTGTTGCCGGGGGTGACGCAGATCGAAGTGACGCCGCATGGGCAGTTGACGTATGAGCGGGCGCTCAAGTCGATCTTGCGGCAGGATCCGCAGGTGCTGATGCTCGGGGAGATTCGGGATGTGGCGACGGCGTCGATCGCGGTGCAGGCGGCGTTGTCGGGACATCGGTTGATTGCGACGCTGCACGCCGGTGAACCGGCGATGGCGCTGGCGCGGCTGCTGGAGATGGGTATTGAACCTTATCAGTTGACCAGTAGTTTGTTTGGGATTTTGAGTCAGCGGCTGTTACGGAAGCGATCGTCAGCCTCCGCAAGCCGTTATCGTGGGCGGGTGCCGGTGGCGGAGTTCGCACAGCTTGATACGGACGTACGTGCGGCGGTCTTGCAACGAGCAGATGCAGATTCTTTGAAAAATAGATTTGCCCAACAATCCGGCTATGTTACGATGCGAACTGTAGCAGAAGATTTGGTGGCACGCGGTGTGACGGACGAGGAGGAAGTGCAACGGGTTCTGGGTTTAGTACAGCGATCGTGAGGGATCGCCCAGCGGCATGCAAGCATGCCGGCTAAATATACGCATGGCGAGAGGTTTATGGTGAGTACTGCAGATACAGAAAAACCTTCATCGCGTCTGTCACAGTTTGCATACGAAGCGCAGAGTCCGCAGGGGCTGACGTTGCGTGGGACGTTGGAGGCCGAGTCGCTTGCGGCGGCGACGAGCCAGTTGCAATCGCTCTGGCTGCGGGTGTTATCCATTCAGCACGTTCCCGAGCAGGCAGCGCCCAGGCGTCTGGGCGTTGATGATTTTGTGTTGTTTAATCAGCAGTTGGCGCATCTGACGCAGGCGGGTCTGCCGGTGGAACGGGGACTGCGATTGATCGCGGCGGACCTGCGATCCGGCAAACTCGCGGCCGCGGCGAACGCGGTGGCCGCAGACCTGGAACGAGGCCTGTCGCTGCAGGAAGCGTTCCATCAGCATGCAAACCAGTTTCCCGATCTGTATGCACGATTAGTGGATGCGGGGGTGAAAACAGGCAATTTGCCCGGGATGCTCTTCGCCATGGGCCGGCACCTGGAGCTGGTGAAACGCGTACGCTTCGCGCTCTGGCGTGTGTTGACGTATCCGGTGATGGCGCTGGTGGCGCTTGCTGCGGTGATGCTGTTCGTTTCGATGACCGTTTTGCCGCAGTTACGGGATATTTACCGTGAGTTCGGCGGCGACGACGCAAGGCTGCCGCTCGTGACGGAATGGATACTGGCGTTCGGGCGTTATTATCCGATGATACTGCTGGTGCTGGGGTGCATGGTGGTGGTGATCGCCGCGGTACTGCTGTTATTGCGGTCGTCCGGGCGATGGGGCTATTTCAGCGATTACGTGCTGCTGCCAATGCCGGTCATTGGCCCGGTGTTGAAAGCGAGTTTGTTGGCGCGTTGGTGCGATGGGCTGCGGATCGGGGTGGCATCGGGTCTGGACTTACCGCAGGCCATCGCGCTGACGTCCGATGCGATGGCGTCGCCGAAGTTGCAGCAGGATGCCAGGCGACTGACCACTGTGATTGCAACGGGGCAGAAATTCGATCAGTTCCGCAGCCATCTGCTGCCGGCGACCGTGCCTGCGGCCATCGAGCTCTCCGGCCAAAGCGGCGACCTTGCCTCGACCCTGGCAATCATCACGCAAATGTACGAGCAGCAGGCGGAGCAGCGATTGAAAATGATACCCGTGATCTTAACGCCGGTGATGATGGTGGTGGTGGTCTGCGGGATCGGGTTGACGATCACCGCGTTGTTTATGCCGCTGGTTAAGATAATTACCAGCTTGACGTTCTGAGGAGGATTGTTTTGGTCCAGGACAGCCAAACGCCTCTGGAATACCAGACGCCAGTGCGGGTTGTGGCGTCCGACTTGCCGCTTTGGCAGCAGGCGCTGATGCTGCTGTTCGTGTGGGCACCGCTGGGGCTTGTTTTCGTGGCGATCGTGGGGGTGGTGATGGGAATGTCGTGCAGTTATATGGTGGGGCAGGTCGGGATGCCGATCGGGGTGCTGTTCTGTGCTTACGCGATTTACCGGATGCAGCGTGCGCGGCGACGACGGCGGGCCATGGCGATCTTGTCATACGTGGAAACAGCGACGCGTCTCAATTTGTCGTTGAATGAATACCTGCTGGCGGCGGAATTGAGCGAGCGCGGTGCGACGCGGGAAAGGTTAAGCGACCTGCGGCGACGGTTCATGAGCGGGGCCTCAATCTCCACAGCGTTATACGAAGCGGTGCCGGAGATGCCCGCTTCGATCATCGCCACCGCACGCGTCGGCGAATCGCTCGGACAGGTACAACCCACATTGCGGCGACTGGTCAACGAGGTCGCCAGACCCACCCTTCCGCCCAATGAACGCATGCCGTTTTACTGGTTTTACGGCATCGGCTTGTGCGTGGCGGTCTTTAACCTCGCCGCATGGCTCATGGTGTACATCATGCCAAAGTTCAAGGAGATCTTCCGCGACTTCAGCTCCCGCGGCACCGGCGTGACCCTTCCACCGGCGACGGCAAACTTGATCGTTTTTTACGATCGCATGGGGGACATGGGAGTGGTGTTCTTAGTGATCGAGGCCGTGGTATTCCTGGGACTTGTCGGATGGCTGCTGGAGCGGGCGTTCACGTTGCGGCGTGAATCGCAACGGCGTTTGGCGCTGATCGACAAAATGCTCTGGAACTTGCCGGTGCTGGGACGGCTGAATCGGGCAAGATCGATGAGCGACATTTGCAACGTGCTGGCGGAAAGCACGCGTGCAGGCATACCGCTGCCGCAGGCGCTGGAGCGTGCCGAGGATCTGAACATCAACAACGAAGCGAAGCGTCAGGTGAAGTTGTGGCAACAGGGCGTGACGTCCGGTCAATCGCCGGCGAAAGCGGCACAGGCGGCGAAAATGCCGGAACTGCTCGTCGGACTCATCAATCCCGCACAATCACAAAGCGGGCATGACGATCAGAGCCGCGACCGTGAAGGAGCGACAGGTGCTATGGAGGAGACGCTCAAGCGTGAACTCCGGGGTCGCTCCCTGACGGTCGCGGCTCAGAACCTGCATGCCGTCACCAACGTGTTTGAATTCCTGGCACGCTATTACCGCGGACAGTTCTCGCGGCTGATGATCACGCTGCAAGCCGCAAGCGAGCCGCTCCTGGTCATCGCCCTGGGCATCATGGTGGCGTGGATGACCATGACGGTGATCTCGCCGGTCGCGGCGCTGGTGCAAGCGATCATCAAGGTATACTGGGGAGGGGACGTCTTATGACGATGCGAAATGAGAGACGAGCGGTGCGGCGGAGCCGCGGGTTTTTCGCCATGGAAGCGGCCTGGTCGCTGGGGCTGGCGCTGCTGCTGTTGATGATCATGACCGTGATGGTCATGCAGCAGAATAAGGCGGAAATGAAGTTATCACTGATTCGCAGCGCCTCACGGGCGACGGAAACGGCACTGCTGGAATTGAAGGCGGGCAAGCCTTTGCCTGCGGGCTTTCAACTCGAAAAACTGCCGGATAAGGCGCCGCAAGGCTATGCATGGGTTCGCGTGACCGGGCAATCCAACGGCAACGAGCGAACGGAAAAAGTATACCGTGAACGATGCTCGCTGGTGGGACTGACACCTTCCGAGCCGCGACCGTCAGGGAGCGACCCCGGAGGTGCGCGATGAAAACGACCGCGAAATATCGCCAAGCACACGGCTACATTCTCACGGAAATGCTCATCGCGGTGGCGATTATGGGAGTACTGGCAGTGCTGGTGGGCGATCTGTTCATGATCTCGTTCGGATCGATGCGGAAAGCGAGTTCGCGTGATAATCTTCTGTATCGCATGGACGCGGCAATCGGATCGCTGCGACGCGACACATGGGCGGCAGAAAAAATCAGCATGGACGCTGCAAACCACGTCGATCTGAAGATGCCGTCAGGGGAGCAGGTATCGTGGCGGATGTCGGAGAAGGGCGTTCTCTCTCGCACGCTGCAGCGGAAAGGCGAGGCGGCACAGAATCAGACATGGCCGGAATTGCCGGAGATACGGTTTTTGCTTTCGTCGGACGGAGCGCTGCTGGAACTCAGCGTGCGTTCCGCCCCCGGCCAGGACGAATCGCTCACGCTGGTAAGTCAATCGATGCTGCAGGGGAGGAAGCGATGAAGATCTGGTACCGCGACCGTCAGGGATCGCGTGGATTCACGCTGATTGCGGTGATTTTCATGTTCATCGTGATAGCCGCAGCGGTGGCGGCGATGACGGTCCTCTTCGCAACGGAAAATCGTCGGACGATCGGAACGCATTCAGGCACACAACTCCGGCAATTGCTCCTCGCCAGTGCGCCAGCAGCGGAAGAGGAACTGAAGTTGCACGGATCTGCCGCAAGAGAATGGACGCTTCCCACTCCCCTACCGGAAGCAAAGGTAACACTGACGTTCAAGCCCGTCAGCGAAGGAAAAGCAGACGTCCGCATCGACGTCAAAATGGGCAGATCGTCCGCATCGCAGACGCTTCGCTACATCCATAGCGGCCAGTCCTGGGCGCTGGAATCCGCAACGTTGCACGCCGACGGCTCCCGCATCAGCACTTCGAACCCATGAAAGCCACCCGAAAAATAAAACCATCCGGCGTGCCCGTTTTTCTGGGCAAGGGGTGTGATCATCTTTTGTGGCAAATGGCGAAAATGGTTGAAAATCAGAGCCGCGAGCGTAAGCTCGCGCAGTGGTGATCACAATCGCACGGCGCGAGCTTACGCTCGCGGCTCTGATTTGCCACAAAAGATGGCCACACCCTGGGCAAGCCATTTTGATTCGTTTTTTTATTTTTTATGAAATATATGGTACCTTTGCTGTTTGATCTTTTATGCGAAATATGAACAGTATGAGGGATCGTCGGCGTATGCACAGATGGAAGCACAATCGTAGTAAGCCGGTGATCGGGATTACCGGAGGGATTGGATCGGGGAAGTCGACTGTTGCGCAGATGTTTGCGTCGCAAGGGTGTGCGGTGATCGATTCGGATCGACTGGCGCACGAGGTGTTGCAGTCGCGGGAGGTGAAGGAGGAGTTGCTGGCGTGGCTGGGACAGGAGGTTTTCAATGCGGATGGGTCGGTGAATCGGCGAGAGGTGGCAAAGCGTGTGTTTGCGGATGCGTCGCAGACAGAGAGGCTTAATGGGTTGATTCATCCGCGAGTGGATCGGCGGCGACGGGAACTGATGGAGGGGTATCTGGCGGATGATGGGGGGGGGGGGGTGGGGGCAGTGGGGTGGGGTGTGCCGTTACTTTTTGGGGTAGGGTTGAATCGCGAATGCGATGCGGTGATTTTTGTGGATGTACCGCGGCCCATAAGGTTGCGGCGGCTGCGGGAAAACCGCGGGTGGACGGCGGAAGAACTGGATCGGCGAGAAAAATTACAATTTCCACTGGACAAGAAGGCGCAATTAGCAGATTATTGTATGGATAATAGCTCTGATCAGGCCTCCACCCTTCGCCTGGTTCAGCAGGTTCTTTCCCAGATACTAGCTCCGTCGGTTTGAGTCATTGGTTCTCAGCCAAGCTGTCTTTTACCTTCGCGGAGCGCGACAGGAAACAGACTCATCAAGCTTCATCTCTCACACATCTCGACAATCATTCGGAGGACAACCGTCTATGGCACGTGTCACACGCACCCGTAAACATCACTCGCAACATCGTTCCCCATCCGCGGAGACCACTCCCGAGACAGCGGCAGTTGAGGGTGCCGCTCCTGAGGAAGTAGAGCAGACCGCAACCGCGGTGGAGGCAGTGGTGGAACAGCCCGCGGAACAATCCGCTCCTGTGGCCACTGTTGTGGAGCCACCGACGCCTGCCCCGCCCCCCCCACCTGCCCCGGCTGTTGCTGAACCGGTTGTCGAGCAGCCTGCGTCTCAGCCCAAGCCGTCGATGCCTGTTCCGGCGCCTGCCGAGCCGCAGCGGAAGCCGAACAATAAGATTGTTGGTCAGCCGCAGGGGGAGGTGATGATCGGCAAGGCGATGAATGCGGCCGGCATGCAGGATGACGATATTGATGAAGCCTACGACGAAGCGACGCATCAGAAATATGAGCAGGTCAAACGCGCGGAACTGCATCTGGTGGACCTGCAGCGGATGACGGCGGCGGAGTTGCACGAGGTCTGCAAGAAAGAGGGGATCGAGGATTACATCGGGCTCAAGAAGCAGGATTTGATCTTCAAGGTGCTCAAGAAGCGGATTCAAGATAATGGGTTGATGGTGGGGGAGGGGGTGTTGGAGATATTGCCGGATGGGTTCGGGTTTTTGCGGTCGCCGGAGTACAACTATTTGCCGTGCCCGGATGATATTTATGTCTCGCCGTCGCAGATTCGGCGGTTTGGGTTGAAGTCCGGTTGTATCTTGACGGGGCAGATTCGACCGCCGAAGGAGAATGAGAAGTATTTTGCGCTGCTGCGGGTGGAGGCGATTAATTTTGAGGAGCCGTCGCTGTTGACGGAGAAGGTGAACTTTGAGGATTTGACGCCGCTGCATCCGACGAAGCGGCTGATTTTGGAGACGGATCCCCGCGAAGTGAATATGCGGATCGTGGATATCGTTACGCCGATCGGGAAGGGGCAGCGGATGTTGATCGTGGCTCCACCGCGGACGGGGAAGACGGTGCTTTTGCAGAAGATGGCGAATGCGATTTCGCATAACCATCCTGAGTGTTATTTGATGATTCTGCTGATCGACGAGCGGCCGGAAGAAGTGACGGAAATGCAGCGGTCGACGAAGGCGGAAGTGGTGAGCTCGACGTTTGATGAACCGGCGTCGCGGCATGTGCAGGTCGCGGAAATGGTCATTGAGAAGGCCAAGCGGCTCGTGGAGTACGGGCGGGATGTCGTGATTCTGCTGGATTCGATTACGCGTCTGGCACGTGCGTACAACACGGAAGTACCACACTCGGGCAAGATCTTGACCGGCGGCGTGGATGCTAACGCATTGCAGAAGCCCAAACGATTCTTCGGCGCTGCACGCAACATCGAAGAAGGCGGATCGCTGACGATCATCGGAACGGCATTGGTGGACACCGGCTCGAAAATGGATGAAGTCATCTTCGAAGAATTCAAAGGCACCGGCAATTCCGAGCTCCACCTCGATCGCCGCCTAGTGGAACGACGCACCTATCCCGCGATCAACATCGCCATGAGCGGCACACGTAAGGAAGAGTTGCTGCTGGATCCGAAGGAGTTGGAACTGGTGTATCGTCTGCGGAAGGTGCTTTCGGATATGAATCCGATCGAGGCGATGGAGTTGCTCAAAGGGCGGCTCGAGAAGAAAGGCACGAATCGCGAATTCCTGCTGACAATGAATTTGGCGTAATACGCGGGTAAAATAACGGCATGAAGACTCCGATTGCGAAAATTTCGGCAGAGCAGTTTCACCACATCGAGGTGCCGGGAGGGATACGGTTGGAATTGGTTGATGGAGAATTGATAGTGAGTCCAAGCCCAAGGTCGCATCATTCCCGTGTTGTCATCCATTTGATTGGGATTCTACACGCACACATTGAGGCGCATAATCTGGGCCAGTTGTTTACAGAGTTGGACACGGAGTTCAGCTCGTTTGACGTGCGGCGGCCGGACCTGATGTTCGTTACGAAGGAACAATTGAAAAAAATGGATCCAGACAGTGCCGCGAGTTCAGGCGATGTGGAACTTGCGGTGGAAGTGATCAGTCCCAGCTCGGAACGTACCGATCGGAAGATCAAATTTCAGCAGTACGCCAAGGCGGGGATTCGTTACTATTGGATCGTTGATCCGCAGTGCCGGACATTCGAGGCGTATGAGCTTGCGGGGGAATCCTACTGTTTGCAATTGAAGGCGGATGGCGATGCGGTGGTGCGGGCGAAGCCGTTCACGGAGTTGGCGATTCCGCTGCAGAAGCTCTGGTGGAGAGAGCGGTGACAAGGTGAATGGGTGAGGGGGTGACAAGATTCATTCGCGGTAAAGCGTGAACTCCGGGTTAATAGATCAGCGGCAGCCTCCTGGTTTTTTTCTCGTTGGCTTCGAGGATGGCGGGGGTAGGTGGGGTGAGTTCGATGGCGGTGATGTAGGTGATGTCTTTGAGCGTTTCGTCGAGTTTGCCGTGGTATTTTTTGTAGAGGGCGAGGGTGCGACGTTTAGGGGGGGAGGCAGAGTCGGCAGTATAGATCGGGGCGACGACGGTACCTTCGATGGTTTGGTCGTTGAGGAGAGTGAATTGGTAGGCGAGTTCGACGTTGGGATATTTTTTGCCGGAGTAGATTTTCTGGTCGGAGCCTTCCTTGAGCCAGCGCCAATCGTCTTCCATGGTTTGTGAGAGGACTTTCACGTCGATGCGTTTGATCAGGGAGAGATCGATGTCGCGGTAGGTTTTGGTTTCCTCCAGCCAGACGCGGAAGGGGGTTTCGAGGGTGGTCCAGATTTGGCCTTCGACGGTGATGCCGTTGCTGAGTTTGACGGTGCCGGTGCGGGCTCCGGCGGGAGGCTTTTCGGTGAGGGTTCCGAGCGCGTCGGTTACGCCTTGGGTGGTGGGGGCGGTCGCTTCGGCAGGGGCTGTGGCAACGGGCGTGGTGGCGATATCGTTAACGTCGTCGTCGGCGAGGGTGAGTGAATTAGCCACAGACAGACACAGACAGACACGGACAAAATTCGAAATTCGAAATTCGAAATTCGAATTTTGTCCGTGTCTGTCTGTGGCTAATTTAGGTCGTCCGCAGGTTATAGTAGGGTGATTCTTGAGCATGGAGCTATTATGCCCGCACCACGCGGACTTGTTCAACAGCTTGATCAGGAGTTGCATAAGAGCGGTCTGCTGCCGCGGGAGGCGACGCTGCTGTTGGCGGTCTCGGGTGGGGCGGATTCGGTGGCAATGCTGCGGCTGATGCATCGGATCAACCAGTCGGATTACTGGCAATGGAAGCTGATCGTTGGGCATGTCGATCATGGCATACGTGGGCGAGCTAGCCGGGCGGATGCGAAATTTGTGAAGGAGCTTGCGGCGAGGCTGGGGGTTCCGTGTGTTATTCGCACGCTTCGGCTTGGTGGGCGCGCGAGTGAACAGGCGGCGCGTGTGGCGCGGCATCGTACGCTTGAGGCGATGGCGAGTGCACGACGTTGTTATGCTGTGGTGATGGCGCATCATGCGGACGATCAGGCGGAGACGGTGCTGCTACGGCTGTTTCGTGGGGCAGGTTTGGAGGGGCTGGCTGGCATCGCTACGGATACGACTGTGAATGGGATGCGGATTCTTCGGCCACTGCTGGGGCTGCGACGGGATGAACTGCGCGATTATCTGGGACAACTTCGGCAAGGGTTTCGTGAGGATGCCAGCAATGCCTCCGACCGATACACCCGCAACCGGCTGCGCAAGGATGTTCTTCCCGCGATTGCCGAACTGGCGCCAGGCGCGATGCAGGCGATCATTCGCACGGCTTCGCTCGTTCGGCAGGCACAGCATCTGGTGGAAAGCGACCTTCGGCATCTGCTGGCGGAAGCGGTTATTCTCAGGACGCCGCGGCGTGTGCATTTGGATCGTGAACGGTTGCGGGCTGCCGATGCGTTTCTTTGCAGTATGGCCCTGCGCGATGCGATTGTTCATGTGGGCGGTTCGACGGAATCGGCGGATTTTGAACGGCTGCGGGAAGCGGTGCGGATTGTTTGTTCGACGGCAGGAGATAAAGAGGTGGAACTCGGCAGAGGGGTTCATCTGCATGTGACGTGCTCCGCGGTAAGCGTTTGGCGGAGGAGCGAATGACTCCATGGAAAAATCAACATTCGGAACCTCGTCAAATCCCGGCTAAAGCCGGGGCTATATGGGGGGAGCGGAAGATTCTTCTTGGGATCGTCGCGCTGGCTGTTGTTTTGCGGGTCGCGATGGCGTTCGTTTATCCGTTTGAATTTCCGGATTCGAAGGACTACGACGCGCTGGCGAGAGCGATCGTCGAGCAGCGTGATTATCAGGTCGATGGGTTGTATGCGACTCGCATGCCGGGGTATCCGATTTTTATCGCGGCGATTTATATGGTTTGCGGCTATTCGATTAAAGCAGTGCTGATCGTGCAGGCGTTTCTTGGTGGAGCGATTGTTTATCTGGTGCATCGACTGGCACGGCGTGTCGTTGGGGCACCCGATAGTCTGCCTCTGATCGCGGCGGCTTTGGCGGCGGTGGATCCGCTGTCGATTGCGTTTTCGGCAAGCTTGCTTACTGAGACGCCCTTTACGCTGTGCCTGGTCGGGGGGATATATCTTTGTGTGAAGCTTATGGATCGTCCGCGGCTTGGCTGGTGGGTGGCGATTAGCGCGATCTGGGCGGTTGCGGTGGAACTTCGCGCGTCGCTGTATTGGTGCATCGTGCCGCTGGCGGTTGTTTTGATGGTGATGGCGAGAACTTGGCGGGACAGGCTTATCCACGTCGCGGGGCTTGGGATTGTGTTGTTGATATTATTTGTTTCGCTGCTGCCGTGGGAGCGGCGGAATGATGGTCTTTTTGCGCCGGCTCGGGTTCATTTCACGACGTTGGAGGGCATTTCGCTTTATGAGGCGGTTTATCCCGGTGCGACCGGCGGGCCGAAGCAGGATGTTCTTGTGCTGCCCGCTGAGATGGAACCGCTCAACGAAGCGCAGCGCAACGCGGAATGGTCGCGGCGGGCATGGGAATGCGTGCGGAACGATCCGGCGCGTGTTGCTGCGTTGGCTGTTCGTAAAGTTGCTCGTATGTGGTCGCCGGTTCTCAATGCGGCGGAGTTTCAGAATGTGCTGTTGCAGATCGCCCTGGCGGCGTGGCACATCCCGTTATTTGTGGCGGCAATTGTCGGGCTCATCGGATTGGTTTTGCCGATGAGATGGAAGATACTGCTGCTGGTGCCGATGGTTTATTTCTCGGCGATTCATGCGATTTTTTTGGGATCGGTTCGGTACCGTGTGCCGTTAACTCCATTCTTGTGCATTTTCGCTGCCGCGGGGATCGTGCGAGTTATACAATATACAAACCAACGAAAACGGCTTTGGGAGGTCTAAGACTCTATCAGTAAGGAATGCACAATGTACCCACCCCGTGGAAGGGGTGGGCTTAGGATGTGATTTGATTTACGCTCGCGGCAATCCGGCAAGATGGTGGACGTCCCGTTCGTGCGGGATCGTCAGCCGTGCGCCGGCTTCCATCGGAGGCATCGGGAACTTTCGCAAATGGATCAGCGCGTCGCTGCTGGTGACGCTGATCCTCATCGTCGTGGGGGTGTGGTATGTCACCAATCCGGTACGCGTCAAGCGTCTGGCGGAGGTTCTGCTGACGAACGTTTTCGGCGGGCCGGTCACGGTGCAGAGCGCTCGCCTGTCGATCTCCGGCACGCTCCTGCTCTCGGGTGTTGAGCTGGAGACCGCGGTAACGCCCGGTTCGCCGCAGCCGCTGCCGGTGTTTTCGGCGGATCATATCGAGGTACGTTTTGACTGGCTGAGTCTGGTGGCGGGGCGTCTTTCGGCTACGCAACTGGTCGCCGTCAAGCCGACGCTGTTTCTCGTCGAGGATCCCGCGACCGGCCATTGGAATTACGAACAGCTTCGGTCCGCTCCGCCTGCTAAGGGGTCGCATCATCCCTCCGCGAGTGCTCCGCTCGCTTTGCCGGTGGTCATTCTCCGCGATGCGTGCATTCAGTGGTGCGAGGTTCACGGTGGCCGCATTGAGTCGACCGGTCTGTCCGTTGTCGACGGGCAGTTGGTTCCCGAACCGGGCTCTTCGGTTTATCATTTTCAGATCATGCGCCACGCCGGCGAATTGCCGCAGTTGAATGTGGCGGATTTGGGAAGAGGAGGGGAGGGAGGAAGAACGCTGGTCACTGGCACGTGGGACGTCGGCAATAACCACTTCTCGGCGGTGATGGAGCAGATCACACTGACCGACGATCTCAAAGTGGCGCTTCCGCGGTCGCTTCGCACCTGGTGGGACGAGCATCGTCTGCGGGGATCGCTCTCTCGCTTTCAGGTCAGTTTCGACAATAAGGACGGGCTGGTGCTGGACGTTCATTTGGACGGTGTTTCATTTGTGCATGAAATGCGACCGCATTCGGAGGGGGGGGGAGGGGAAACGTTTCCTGTTCCGTTTCGCAATCTCCGCGGTTCGGTGCGGCTGGGCGTCACGAAGCCGAGTTTGCAGGTAAAGCATCTTACCGGCAAGGTGATGACGTTTGCGTTTTCCGCGGAGGCGGATCTTCGTGGGTTGAGTCCGGAGTCGCCGTTCGATCTGGCGCTGCGTTTTCGTGATGCGCATCTCAGCCGCGATTATCCGCCACTGTTTATGGCGTCGCTGCCGGTGCAGGATCTGCTGGCGAGAGTTGCACCGTGGGGGAATTTTAATTTGGATCTTTCGATTCGGCGGCAGAGCTGGAACGGGCCGCTTGCTTTCAACGGCGACCTTTTCGCCAACAACGCGAACATGCGGTTCTGCCATTTTCCTTTCCCACTGCACGATGTGACCGGGCGAATCCACTTCGACAATCAATGCGTCGAATTCCATCGCGTTACCGCTCGCGCGGATGAGTCACACGTGATCATTGATGGCAAGGTGGGCACGCACTCGGATACGCCGGAGATCGATTTGACGGTAAGTTCCGACGATGTGACGTTCGACGATCGCGTCGGCGCGTGTCTGCCCGAGCAATACAAGAGCGTGTGGGATCAGTTCTCGCTTCGCGGCCGGGGGGGATTCGTGTGCAGGGCTACGCGAGCCTCCGCGGCGGCGTCTGCCCCGGTGGCCATCAACGTTACCGTCGATCTGGAGCATGGAGATGGCTACATTAAGATGCTTCCGTATCACGTCAGCGGCGCGACGGGGCGGCTCGTCTTCACGGCCGACAAAACGCTGGTCCAAAATCTCACCGTGCATTCCGGCGAGGATCATTCGGGCATGCTTACGTTTAACGGCGTGGTAAAACATCCGCATGGGGACGTGGCGCACTTAATGCCGGAGCTTGAGCTTGTTGCCGATGTGCCGATCGACCGCGAATTGATCGCTCAATTGCCGGCGGGGTACGCGGAGCAGCTCAAGGACATTGAACTTGCGGGGCGTGTTGGATTTAGCGGGATGATCCGCAGGACCGCTACGACGGCGGCGTCGCTGCCCGCGGAGATCGTCGGCGATCTGACGCTGAAAAACGCCTCCCTGAACGTTCCCGCGAAGCAACTCAAGTTCGAGGAGTTGTCCGGCAAGGCGCATATCGCCAGCACGGTGCTGAGCGGCATTGCCCTTGCCACGCAGACGTCGGAGGGGCTGCATCTGACCGGCACAGGCTCGGCGGATTTGGCGGCGGGCGCCGGGACGTTCAGGATTCTTGCCGCGGGCGAGAAGTTGCCGATTCCGGAGGAACCACCGTTGGTGCTGCCAGAATCCGCTCGCGGTCTGTGGGCGGCGTACAGGCCTGCCGGGACCGTCGATGTGTCGGCATCCGTCGATATTGCCATCAGCGATGCAATTGCTGTCAAGGACTGGTCGTTGACGATCACTCCCAAGGTTTTGACGTTGAGCAAGGCGTCCTGGCCGGAATCGATTCACGACATCGTCGGGACTATTTCCGCCAATCCGCGAAAGGTGACGTTTGACAGCATTCACGGCGTTACCGGGCCGGTGAGCTTCAGACTGAACGGTTCGTACGAAATCGCATCTGGCCGCTGCATTCTCAGCGGCTCGGCTGTTGCGGACGAATCGCCGGTACAGTGGTATTCCAAACTACCTGCGGGCCTTGCCGATTTTCTGAGCGTCAACAAGCTCAGCGGGCAGTTTCAACTGACGGTGAATCGTCTTGAGCGTGCCGCGCCCGATTCGCCGTGGGTTTTTGATGGAACGTTCAACGCCGCTTCCGCCGCCATTCAGGAGAGGGGGGGACCGTCTACCTCGGTTGCGCTGAGTGCCGGGCATCTTTCGGCCAATGTGAAAGGAACATACGATCCTTCGGCCGGCCTAGATGTGACGGGGACGCTGGCGGCGGCGGATTTCGCCGTGTCGGGAAAGAACATCGAGACGGTGCAAACGGAGATTTCCGCTGCCGCGGCCGACAAGTCGCTGAAATTGTCCAACATCAACGGCAAGGTCGCCGGCGGCGAACTGCACGGCAATCTCACCGTG
Source organism: Phycisphaerales bacterium (assembly GCA_009781185.1). Classification (GTDB taxonomy): domain Bacteria; phylum Planctomycetota; class Phycisphaerae; order WQYP01; family WQYP01; genus WQYP01. The sequence continues at coordinate 60,697 of WQYP01000003.1, forward strand.
CAGTTCCGCGACAATCCCGGTTTTCAGGGCGAGTTGACGCTGCACGACGCCAGTCTTGCCGAGTTGGCATTGCCCAAAGATGCCGGCGAGGAAGAGCGTAAAAAAATCGGCGACGGCCGCGTGACGGCAACGCTGGCGCTTCAGCAAACTTTCGGCGACACGAACGGCAAAGGAGCTGATCGCACCGGACGCGGAGACCTGATTGTCCGAGACGGCAAGATGTACAACGTGCCGCTGGCGATGGGACTCATGCAGGTCGCCACGCTACGGCTGCCGGTGTCGAACGCTTTCAATCAGGCTTCCATGACCTACTACCTTCGCGATAACCATGTGGTGTTTGAAAAAGTGTTGCTGGAGAGTCCGGGCATCAATCTTGGGGGGAACGGTTCGATGTCGCTCAAGACCGTTCCGCCGACGCTGGATCTGAGCTTCGTGACGGAATCTCCTCATGAGATGCAGATACCGCTGGTGACGGATATTTTTCGGGGTGCGCGTAACGAGCTGTTGCAGATTGCCGTGACTGGGCCGTTGGATAATCCCAAGGTAACGCCGGTGCCGCTGAATCCGGTTTTCTCCGCGATCCAGGCACTGCTGAAGAAGCCAGTAGCCAGAAGCCAGTAGCCAGAAGAAAGGGTATCATTCCGCACATGAGCACGACTCCACGCATCGGAATCATTGGTGGATCAGGGTTGGGCAATGCCCTCATCGCGGCGGGCGGTGGGGGCGAGCGTGCGCAGACTGTGGATGCGGATACGCCGTTTGGGAAACCGTCTGCGCCTGTCACGTTGGCGGATTGGAATGGCGTGCCGATCGCGTTTCTGCCACGACATGGGATTGCTCACACGATTCCTCCGAGCGGCGTGCCTTTTCGAGCGAATATCTGGGCACTCAAGGCAGTCGGGTGTCAGTGGATCATCGCTTCGGGCGCGGTGGGAAGTCTACGGGAAAATATCGCTCCGCAGGACCTGGTGCTGGCGGACCAGGTGATCGATAAGACGACGCGGCGAGTTGGAACGTTCTTTGATGATGCGGGGGCGGCGGTGCATGTTGAGTTTGCGGAGCCGTTTTGTCCAAGGCTGCGAGCGATTTTGCAATCAGTTGTTGACGGTTTGCCGGCGATTAAGATTCATGCTGCTGGTACATATGTTTGCATGGAGGGTCCTACGTTTTCGAGCCGTGCGGAATCGCTGATGCATCGGAAATGGGGCGGCGATCTGATCGGCATGACGGCGATGCCGGAGGCGAAGCTGGCGAGGGAAGCGGAAATTTCATACGCCCTGATTGCGTTGGTCACCGATTACGACTGCTGGCGGCCGCACGTTCACAAGCCCGGCGAAACGCGGCAGACGCTTTTGGCTGAGATTCTTGGGCACATGCAGCATGCCACGGATCATGCGTTGACGCTGATCCAGGCAGCGGTACCGCTGGTGTGGGCTCGGCGGCAGGAATCCTTCGAGATCCATCGGGCATTGGAACTGGCGATCTGGACGGACAAAAATAAAATCTCCGCGGCTCAGAAGGCTCGTCTTGCGCTGCTTTGGGCGAAGTACATGTGATACCCTAGCTGCCGGTCTCGATTGGCTGGTTGTCGATTCGTTGGCGGGCCGTTTTCTGATCGACGGCAAAGTCGTAGCCGTGGTCCAAGGATTTGAGGATGTTAGCGACCTCCTTCGCAATCGCCGGATCGTCTTCAATAACAAGAGCTTGGGGTTTGTGAACAGGGGCTTTGTGAATCATGATTCACTCTCCATTTCTGCGCCAGCGGCAGCGTGACCGTTGCGTTTGACGACGCTGTCAAATCCCAAAGCGCCGTGGGCAAAGACGTTTCGCCCGCGATGGAGAAGTTTATGTTCTGACGGTGAATATTCAGACGGTCAAGGAAGTCGCCCGCAATAGAAGTGGATATCATACGATACTGCGACGCTTTCATCCCGTTGAAACAGTGGTGGCGTGGTGTGCTACCGAGCTTAACGCTACGGAGCATCCAACGCCGACTCGATGATTATCAATTTTGGTACAACGAGCATCGCATCCACAGTGCCCTGGGAGTTCCACCTTACGGTCTTGCTTCGGTTTGTCATCGGCATTGTAGCATCCCGACTACCCACCCGATATAATCATTGCATGGTAACGCTTAACGCACATTTCGACGGGAGAACCATCGTTCCAGATGAACCTCTCGCTCTACCGTTTCGGTCGGGTGCAAGGCTTCGTGTTCAGGTGGAAACTGTCGAATCGTCAGCGGCAAATGGCCGCGTTAATACGTTTAAGCCGCTCGATATTCACATTGCCCCGGAGCTTTCGCAGGCGATCGCCGAGGATCCTCAATTCAACATTGAGGAATCCTGAAAATGCCCCTCGATATTCCCGATGGCACAACATGTTTCCTTGATTCCACGATCTTTTATTACGCTCTTGTTCCTACGTCGCCGTTTTCGACGCCTTGCCTCGAACTGCTCAATCGCATCATCGCGGGGCGAGTCTCTGCCGTCACCAGTGTTGCCGTGCTCAGCGACGCCATGCACAAAGTCATGATTTCCGAGGTCGCTTCGCTGACGGGCCGCGATCGCGCCGGCCTCATCGGCTATCTTGGCAAACATCCGGAAGTAATCGCCAGACTCACACAATATCCGCTTGTTGCCGAGCGTCTCGAATCCGTGCCGATGACGATTCTTCCCGTCGATCAGCAACTTCTCGGCGACACGTCCCGCATCGCCGTCCAACACACCTTGCTAACCAACGACGCGACGATCATCGCTCTGATGCAGCGTCACAATCTCACCCACCTCGTCACCAACGACGACGATTTCGACCAACTCCCCGGCATCTCCGTTTGGAAGCCGCGATAGTCAATCCGAGACGCGACCGTCAGGAAGCGTTTTTTCGAACCCGTGATCCGCGAAGCACGGGTCTGCGAATTACGCAGACCCGTGGCACCCAAAAACTCTACCCCGGCCACCCGCCTGCGGTTGCCCAACCACATATCGTGGTCACAAACAGAACCATCAGAGCCGCGACCGTCAGAAAATTTGTCAGCTTCATGTGTTCATTTCCTAAAAGACGGGTGGCCAGAGTATCGGGTGCCACAGGTCTGGGACGATCTCGGTCCCAGACCTGTGCCCAGTATTCAGAACTAAACCATCCCCAGCTCCAACCTCGCCGCCTCGCTCAACCGCTCCCGCGTCCACGCCGGCTCCCACACCAGTTCCACTTCCGCCCGCCCCCGTCCCACCTCCGCCACGCCTTCCACCTTCTTTTTCACCGCCGCCACCAACTCCCCCGCCACCGGGCACCCCGGCGCCGTCAGCGTCATCTCAACCTTCACCCGATTCGTCGCATCAATCGTCAATTTATAGATCAACCCAAGATCGTAAATATTCAGCGGAATCTCCGGATCATAAATAGTTCGAATCGCTTCTATCACTTTTTCCACCATCATTTTTTGCTCCATCGTCTCCGCCCCCACAATCTCCGTCGCCACTCCTTGTCCCTGTATTCCCGCCAAATCTCCCAATTTTTCCCGCCGCACCCTCTCTAAACGCTCCTCCTCTCCCCCTCCAAATTGAGCTAACGAAATCTTCTTCTTTTCTTCACTCATACTATCCGTATCCATCCGTGGCCATTCACATCATCTGTCTGTGTCTGTCCGTGTCTGTCTGTGGCTAATTTATATTGCCAATCGCCGCCGCCATTTCTCGAATTCGCTTTACCATTCCCGCCAGTCCATTCCGCCGTTGCGACGTAATAAACTGTTCCAGTCCGATTTGTCCGAAGAACCCTTCCACATCAAACCTCGCCACGTCGCCAGCCTTTTGCCCTGAATAAATTTTTTCCAGCACCGCGATCAGCCCCCGCACAATCTCCGCATCCGCATCGGCCACGAATTCAAATACATCTTTCGTCCCCGGCCTTTTCCGCCCCACCATATACACCTCGCTCATGCACCCCCGCACCCGCGGCGAAACCCGCTTGAGCATCCCCCACAACCTCGGCAACTCCTTCCCCAACTCCAACACATACTCGCTCTTCGCCTCTCGATCTTCCAGCAGCGCAAAGTCCGCCGTCAACGCCTCCGCCGCCGCTTCCACCCCCATCGCCGTCGCCACCGGATACTCAATCTCCTGGCTTCTGGCTTCTGGCTTCTGGCTTCTCTCCCCCGCGATCTTCTTCAATCCCTCGACAAGCGTATCGACTTCTGTCCGCGTATTATAAAACGCAAACGATGCCCGCGCCGTCGCCATGACGCCGAACCGTTCCATCACCGGCATACAGCAGTGATGCCCCGTCCTCACACAAATCCCCTCACGATCCAATTTCACCCCGATATCCATCGTTGAGACTGCATCCATCACAAACGAAATCACCGCACTTTTCCGTTTCGCCGTCCCCACAATTCTTAATCCCGGCACCTCCCGCAGACGCTCCGTTGCATACTTCAGCAATTCTTGTTCATACGCTCCAATCCACTTCAGCCCTAAATCTTGCAAATAATCAATCGCCGCCCCCAGCCCCGCCACCCCCGCCACGTTCGGCGTTCCCGCCTCAAATTTCGCCGGCAACTCCGCGTACTCCGTCTTCTCAAACCGCACCGACGCAATCATGTCTCCCCCCCCCTGATACGGCGGCATCTTCTCCAGCAACGCTCGCTTCCCATACAATACTCCAATCCCCATCGGCCCCATCAACTTGTGTCCGCTGAACGCATAAAAATCACAATCCAAATTTTGCACATCCGTCACCCCATGCGCTACCCACTGCGCCCCGTCAATCAGCACCATTGCCCCCCTCGCATGTGCCATCGCAACGATCTCCTTCACCGGATTCACCGTACCCAGCGAATTACTGACATGATTCACTGCGACCATCTTCACCCACCCGCTCCTTAGCAATTCCTCCAAAATATCCAGCCGAATCTCCCCCTCGCCGGTAATCGGAATCACTTTGAGCTTCGCCCCCGTCGCTTCGCACACCATTTGCCACGGCACAATGTTCGAATGATGCTCCAAGTGCGAAATCACCACCTCATCCCCCACTTTCAAGTTTGCACGTCCCCAGCTCGACGCTACCAGATTAATCCCCTCGGTAGTTCCTTTCGTGTAAACAATCTCTGCTATCTCCGCCGCGTTGATAAAGTTGCGAACTTTTTCCCGTGTCTCCTCGTATACCGCCGTCGCCTCCTGGCTCAGCTTATACACCCCCCGATGCACGTTCGAATTCTGTTCCCGGTAAAACCGTTCCTCCGCCTCCATCACCGCCCGCGGCTTCTGTGCCGTTGCCGCGTTATCCAAATATATCAACGCCCGTCCATCCTCTCGCCTCCCCAAAATCGGAAAGTCCTTCCGCACCTTCTCCACATCCCACGCTACCGCACTAAAAATGCTCTCAATCGTACTCATACTCTTATTCTACCATATCTGTGTCTGTCAGTGTCTGTCTGTGGCCAATTCCTGTCTCATCACAGCAGCGCCACATCGTGCCGTGCCTCATCCGTGATCCGCAAATCCTGCGGCAGCCCATGCTGCGCCGCCATGAAATCCTCAATTCGCGTCCGCACCGGCGCCACTCGGATCCGCCGTGTGATATCCGCCGCGAACGCATAGGTCATCAGGTGCCGCGCCTGCGCCAAACTTAAACCTCGCGACACCAGATAAAACACCGCATTTTCATCCACAGGGCCGGTCGTCGATCCGTGCGTGCATTTCACATCATCCGCATAAATCTCCAGCGACGGCTGCGCGTTCATGCACGCCGTATCGGTCAAAAGCAGCGACTTACTCGTTTGCTTCGAGTCTGTTTTCTGTGCATCTTTCTGTACAAAGATTTTTCCTTTGAACACCGCCGTCGCCTTGCCGTCGAGTACATGCTTATATAGTTCGTGACTCGTGCAATGTCCCTTTTCATGATGCAGCAGCGTATGGTTATCGATATGCTGCTCGTCCTTTGCAATTACCAGACCATTGAGCGTCGCCTCCGCCTCCTCGCCGCCCAAAAACACCTGCAGATCGTTCCGCGCCAGCTTGCTTCCCAGGCTCGTCGAATGGCTGACAAACAAACTCTTCGCCTCCAGATTTACCTGCTGCACCGCCACGTGATACGCCCCCATCCCCTCCTGCTGCAGTTTGTTATGATCCATCCGCGCCGATGGGCCCAGTACCATTTCCGTGATGGCATTGGTTAAATACTCCCCCCCCGCATCCTCTCCGCTGCCCGCATACGTTTCCACCACCGAACATTCCGAATTCTCTTCCGCCACCACCAGCACCCGCGGAAAACTCGCCGCCACCGCCTCGGAAGGAGAGTGGGGAGCCACGGTTAAGAACATCAGATGAATCGGCCGCTTGCACGCTGCTCCTCTGCCCACGTGTACTACTACCCCCCCACCGCCACCCGTGTTGATCGCCGCAAATGGATGCTCCGCAATCCTTGCATACTTGCCCAGATGTTTCCGTATCAGCACATCATCTTTTGCAATCGCCTCTTCCAGGCTCATCACGCGCACTCCCCCCATCCCAGGCAGACTGTCCAATGTCGACAGTTCCGCTTCGAAGTGTCCGTTCACGAACACCATTTCCGCCGCCGCCTGTTTCCCGAACGAATACGTCTCGGCCAATTCCCTCGCCGCAGCTTGCTCCGCACGTTCCGCTGGTGCAAAGTTCATTTCCGCCAGTATCTTGAAATTGAATGCGTCATTCATCATTTCATTATTTCGCAGCGACTTCGTTTTCAACCCAGTCATATCCTCTTTCTTCCAATACCAGCGCCAGTTCCTTTCCGCCGCTCTTGATGATGCGCCCATCGATCATCACATGCACTTTGTCCGGCACGATGTAATTCAGCAGCCGCTGGTAATGCGTTACCAGCAGAATCGCTTTTTTCGAATCCGACCGATGAATCTTGTTTACACCGGCCGCCACCGTTTTGAGCGCATCAATGTCCAGCCCCGAATCGGTTTCATCGAGCAACCCCAGCAGCGGATTGATCACTGCCATCTGGAACACTTCATTCCGCTTTTTTTCGCCGCCGGAAAAACCTTCGTTGATTGCCCGGTTCATGAAACTTTTGTCCATGCCGAACATCGCCATTTTTTCGTGGATCAGTTTCAGGAACTCCACTGCCGAAAGTTCTTTAAGTCCGTGATGTTTCCGAGTTTCGTTTACCGCCGCCTTCAAAAAGTAGCTCGTCGAAACTCCGGGAATCTCCACGGGATACTGAAACCCCAGAAACATCCCTTCACGCGCCCGCTCCTCCGGCGACATCTTCAGCAAATCCTTCCCATTGAAGATCACCTGCCCCTGCGTCACCTCGTACACCTCCCGCCCGGCGAGCACCTGGCACAGCGTCGACTTACCCGACCCATTCTTCCCCATGATCGCATGCACCTCCCCCTCTTCAATAACCAAATCCACCCCCTTCAAAATATCTTTCCCCTCCTTTACCCGCGCACACAAATTCGATATCTCAAGCAAACCCATATTCAAAACCTTTTAACTTTTAACTTCCTTTTATACTTTTATTCTTTGTAACTTTTACTCTTCACCCCACCGATCCTTCCAAAGAAACCCCAAGCAATTTTTGGGCTTCCACCGCAAATTCCATCGGCAGCTCACGGAACACCTCCTTGCAGAACCCGCTAACAATCATGTTGATCGCATCCTCCAGCGAGATTCCTCGCGTTTTGCAGTAAAATAACTGATCTTCGCCGATCTTCGACGTCGAAGCTTCATGCTCCACCCGCCCGGTCTTGTTCCGCACTTCAATATGCGGCGATGTATGCGCCCCGCACTTGTCACCCAGCAGCAACGAATCGCACTGTGTATAGTTCCGTGCATTCTCCGCCCGCGGCATGACCTTCACAAGACCGCGATATGTATTTTGCCCGAAACCCGCCGAGATGCCCTTCGACACGATTGTTGAGCGGGTATTCTTGCCGATGTGGATCATTTTCGTCCCGGTGTCCGCCTGCTGGTAATGATGGGTCAGTGCCACCGAGTAAAACTCGCCGACCGAGTTATCTCCCTGCAAAATGCAGCTCGGATACTTCCACGTGATCGCGCTGCCTGTTTCCACCTGTGTCCATGTGATCTTTGAGTTCGTGAACGCTTTGCCGCGTTTGGTCACGAAATTGTAAATGCCGCCCTTGCCGCTCCTGGGGTCGCCTGGATACCAGTTCTGCACGGTGGAATACTTGATGGTCGCTCCATCGAGCGCCACTAATTCAACAACTGCCGCATGCAGTTGATTTTCATCACGGCGCGGAGCCGTGCAACCTTCCAGATAACTCACCGACGCTCCTTCATCCGCCACGATCAGCGTCCGTTCAAACTGGCCCGTATTTTTCGCGTTAATTCGGAAATACGTCGACAGTTCCATCGGGCACTTAACGCCCTTGGGAATGTATGCAAACGACCCATCCGTAAACACCGCGGAATTGAGCGTTGCAAAAAAATTATCCGAGTACGGCACCACCGTCCCCAGATACTTCCGTACCAGCTCCGGATGCTTTTTCACCGCCTCCGAAAACCCACAGAAAACGATCCCCAAATCCGCCAACTTCTTCTGAAACGTCGTCGTCACCGATACCGAATCAAACACCGCATCCACCGCAATCCCTCCCCCCGTTTCCCCCTCAGTTCCCCCCTCAGTTTCAACGCCCGCCAACGCCGCCCGCTCATGCACCGGCACCCCGAGCTTCTCATAAACCTTCAGCAACTCCGGATCCACCTCATCAAGCGACTTGAGCTTCGGCTTGGGCGCCGAGTAATACTTGATCCCCTGATAATCAATCGCCGGATACGTCGCCTTCGCCCACCGCGGCTCCTTCATCGTCAGCCAATGCCGGAACGCTTTCAGACGCCACTCCAGCAGCCACTCCGGCTCCGCTTTCTTGTGCGAGATGAACCGAATGATTTCCTCGTTCAGACCGAACGGCGCCTCGTCCGCTTCGATATCGATCGTCCATCCCCACTTGTATTCCTGGCCCGCCATCTGTTCGATTGTCTTTGTTGAGGTTGGCATCTGTATCGTTCCCCGGAGTGTCTCATGACACGGGCATTTTGTCCGTGCAAGCCGGGCGGAGGCACCCCACTATGCCTCCAACCTCGGCACCCACTATCCTACGCTCAATTCTCCCAAATAGGTAGCGATTTTGAGACTGAATATCATTTAGACGGCACAAATTTCGCAACAACGATTATTTTAGCCATATTTGCTCTGTTGTCGGGCACTTTTCTGGTATCATGGTGTTCACAAATTGGAGTAAAATCGCTCCAAAAAGTCACAAAGGAGCATGAAAAATGCCCATTATTCTCTCTGAAACTGCCGCCAAAGAGATCAAAAATATCATTCAGAAGGAGGGTCTTTCCGAAGCTGTTGCTCTTCGCGTCGGCGTCAAGGGCGGCGGCTGTTCGGGCTTCTCTTACGTTCTCGACCTGACCGAAGCCGCCCCGGAAAACGACAAGGTCATGGAATGCCAAAACATCAAGATATTTTCGGATGAAAGAAGTTATCACTATCTCGACAACACCGAAATCGATTTCAAGGACGACGTCACTGGCCACGGTTTTGTCTTCAAGAATCCCAATGCCACTCGCTCCTGCAACTGCGGCTCCTCTTTCTCTGTATAAAATTTCGAGTTTCAAGTTTCGAGTTTCAAATACGGTTTCTATAGCACGGAGGCTATACAAATGGACACATTGATTATTGAAGGCGGCGTCCGTCTTCGCGGTTCGATCAAAGTCAACGGTTCGAAAAACGCTTCGCTTCCCATCATGGCTGCGGCCCTTCTTGCCAACGGACCCACGGCACTTAAGGAAGTGCCGAACCTTTCCGACATCAATCATCAAATCACGCTGCTCCGCGAGTTGGGCTGCAGCGTCGAGCGTCAGGCCGACGGGACGATGAAGATCGAAGTCACCGACGAGAAGAACTCTCACGCTCGCTACGATCTTGTTCGCAAGATGCGAGCCAGCATTTGCGTTCTCGGGCCGCTATTGGCCAAGCGTAGATTTGCACGTATTTCCATGCCAGGAGGCTGCGCCATCGGCGATCGGCCCGTCGATATCCATCTCCGCGGACTCGAAGCTTTGGGGGCCGTCATCGATCTTGACGGCGGCGATATTATCGCTCGCGCCGACAAACTCGTCGGCGCCGAAATTTTCCTCGGCGGCAACTTCGGCTCCACCGTCCTGGGCACCGCCAACGTCCTCTCCGCCGCTACGCTCGCCAAAGGCACCACCGTGATCGAGTCCGCCGCCTGCGAACCCGAAATCGTCGACCTGGCCAACATGCTCAACGCCATGGGCGCCAAGATCAGCGGCGCCGGTTCGCCTCGCATCGTGATCGAAGGCGTCAGTGAACTCCGTGGCGTGACCCACACGGTGATTCCCGATCGCATTGAGGCCGGCACTTTCATGGTGGCCGCCGCCATCACCAACGGTGAAGTCCAACTCGAAAACGTCCGCCTCAGCGACCTCATGGCCACCATCGACAAATTCCGCTCCATCGGCGTGATCGTCGAAAAAAACAGTGGGGGGGGCGGCGGAGCAACCATCGCCTCCGCCCGCCGCCTCGAAGCCGCCACCATCACGACCCAACCGCATCCCGGCTTCCCCACCGATCTCCAAGCCCAATTCATGGCGTTGCTCTCAATCGCCGAAGGCAACTCCGTGATCACCGAAAAAATCTTTCCAGATAGATTTTTGCATGTCGCCGAACTCGCCCGTCTGGGCGCCCGCCTCCACAAAGAATCCTCGACCGTGATCATCCAG
>WQYP01000004.1 GCA_009781185.1 Phycisphaerales bacterium
CCACGACCCGACCCCGCAGCACGTTTTACTACAAATGGATGATCAACACCGGCTACTCCACAAGGCTACTCCACAAATTGTTGTATCAATAAAAATCCGGGGGGCCCATTGTGGAAGTCAGGAGATAAAGAAAGCTGTTTGCAAACTGGGCATGTACTTTTTACGGCGACAGGACGAGAATTGGTCCGCGTGTGTCAAGTAAAGCCTCGCCGTGATTTTTTTGAATATGTGGTAAAGCGATGGGGCGATGAGGGCTTGTGTCCCTCATCGCCATGTCTGCGAGTAACGTTGTCGCCATGTCTGCGAGTAACGATCGCACAATAATTACAGAGCGATGGAGTTCATGCTTTAGCGTGTTTTCGTGTGCAGCACGCTGAAGCGTGAACTCCGGGATGCTATAATGATGCCCATGCTCAAAAAACTCCTACACCGTCTCCACACCCGCTCCGCTGCCATCGGCGTCATCGGACTCGGCTACGTCGGACTCCCACTCGTCCGCGCTTTCTCCAACGGCAACTTGCGCTGCATCGGCTTCGACATCGACCCCCAAAAAATCACCAAGCTCATGGCCGGCCGCAGCTACATCAAAAGCATCCCCTCTGCCTTCATCCAAAACCTCCTCAAAATCAAGCGTTTCGAAGCGACGACCGACTACGCCCGCACCACCGAATGCGACGCCCTCATCATTTGCGTTCCGACGCCGCTCGACAAAAATCACAACCCCGATATGACCTACATCGAACAAACCGCCCAAGCCATCGCCAAGCACCTTCATAAAAATCAACTGATCGTCCTCGAATCCACCACCTACCCCGGCACCACACGCGAAATTTTACTCCCCATCCTCGAAAGATCCGGCCTGAAAGCCAGCAAAGACTTCCTCCTCGCCTATTCTCCCGAGCGTGAAAACCCCGGCAGCACCGACTTCGAAACCGCCACCATCCCCAAAGTGGTAGGGGGGTACGATAACGCCAGTCTCAAGGCCGCCGTCGCTCTCTACAACTGTGCCGTCAAGAAAGTCGTTCCCGTCGATAGTCTCGAGATTGCCGAAGCCGCCAAGATTCTCGAGAACTGCTACCGCTGCATCAACATCGCGTTCATCAACGAATTTAAGATGATTCTCGACAAGATGGGTATTGACGTCTGGCAGGTCATCGAAGCGGCCAAGACCAAACCCTTCGGATTCCAGCCCTTCTATCCCGGCCCAGGCATGGGCGGACACTGCATCCCCATCGATCCGTTCTATCTCGCCTGGAAAGCCAAGCAGTTCGGCATCCATGCCCAGTTCATCGAACTTGCCGGTAAAGTCAATGTCTCCATGCCTGAATACGTCATCAGCAAAATCGCCGAGGCCCTCAACCGCCGCCGCAAATCCATCCGCGGCAGTCGCATCCTCGTGCTCGGACTCGCCTACAAAAAAGACGTCGATGATCTCCGTGAAAGCCCTTCCATCATTCTCATCGAGCATCTCAAGGCCCGCGGCGCCAAGGTCGATTACAACGATCCTCACATCCCCAGCACCCACAAGCAGCGTGAACACGATCTGCAAATGACCAGTGTCGCGATCACCGCCGCGGCTTTGAAAAAATACGATGCCATTGTGATCGCCACCGACCACACCGCTTACGACTATCCGATGATCGTGCGAAATGCTCGCGTCATCATCGACACGCGTAATGCCACCGAGCACGTCAAGAAAGGCCGCGAGAAAATTATCAAGGCTTAAATTTAGTGATTTGGTAATCTGGTGATTTTGAATTTAGCCATCGAATGGCATTCTCGCATACGCGACAGCGCCAATCACCAGATCACCAAATTACCAGATCACCAAATCATCCCACGATCTCCGCCACCGGCGGCGGCGAGCCGTGATCGGTGATGCAGATCACCGCCGCGCTCAGCGACGCCGGCCTCAGTTCTTTGGGCAACTTTGCAATCGCCATCGCTGCCGCGTGCAAGGTCGCACCTGTCGTCGATACATCGTCTATCAACCAAAGATGCTTTCCCGCCAATGCCGCATCCTTCCGGCACACAAACGCCCCCCTGAGATTTTCCGCCCGTTGCATCGGCGAATCGATCCTCGCTTGCTGTGCCGTCCGCCGCACGCGTCGCAACGGACATCGCACTTTCCACTCCCCCAGCATTGCCGTCTGCCTCGCCAACTCCTCCGCCTGATTGAACCCCCGCTGCGCCCGCCGCGTCCAATGCAACGGCACAGGCACCAGATAATCCACTCCCACCCCGGATTCCTCCGCCACCCGCTCAATGGCATGCCGCAGAAACGGTGCCAACACCAACGCTACCTCCCACGACCGCCCAAATTTCAACCTATGTACCAGCGTAATCAACGGCTCACTGAACGTCCCCACCCTTGCCGTCCGCTTCACCCCCGCATCCCGCTCCCCGCACCGATGACAGCGATTCCGCCAATCATTCACCGCGAACGGTCCGACCGTGAGCCCGCAGCACCGACAATAATTCTGCGCCGCGAGTTGCCCAATCTCCATCCGCACCTTTTCCGAAAGCCCGCCCTCCGCTCCCACCGCCTCCTTATCCATCCAGCACGTCGGCGGAAACAGCGTATCCACCACCGATCGCACAGGAACCTTGAGCACACGAAGCAATTGCATGTGTCGCTCCTTAAAAAAGGGAGCGGCACCGCAATCCGCTAATCCGGGGGCTCTAGCGAAGCCCACACACCCACGAATCACAGGCCGCTCTTTAAAAAAAGAGCGGCACCGCAATCCGCAAGCACGGAGGTTCTGGCGAACCTTACACCCGACGAATCACGGGCCGCTCCTTACGGAGCGGCCCGAATTCAATCGAGTGCGCAGTTAAATCGCCAGATTTCCGTGCTTAATGAAACGAACCGAAATTGTCAAAAGCGCTGTGGCGTAACCGCCATTATCTCATCGCTGATCTCCTGCAACAAACACGGTACCACTATACCGAATGAAACCACGGAGAGCACGGAGGACACGGAGATTTTTTTAAACTCCGTGCCCTCCGTGCTCTCCGTGGTTTCAAATATGGAAGCGATCATTCTTCCGGTCGGCTTTGATCTTCCGTCGCCACTTTCGCCAATTCTCGAAACTTATCGGCGACATAAGGGTTGAGTTTGTTGGCGAACTCTTCTGTTAGTTGGAGTGCCTTGATCAATTCCAGAACGTCAGCTAAATCCCGTATTCGCCCCGGGTTGCTGATGCCGGAGGCCAGTTTCAATTCAATCAACGTCGGCAGATTCAGATAACGAATTCCATCCCGCTCAAAGCTGACATTCGTCGGATCAGGAAATGCCACAGGTTTCGGCTTGCCGTCGCCCGGAAAACCACCCGCCACCAAAAACTCGATCTTGACGCCCAACTCCGTATCTCGAAGGTTTTTGCTTCCCCGGAACGGCGCCACATATCCAAGACCTTCCAATTGTTCGTGAATCGTTTGGATCGCTGTCGGCGAGACCAGCAAATCCACATCTTCCGTGAATCGCCGATACCCGTGCCGAAAAAGAGCCAATCCTCCGACCACGCTGTATGCGATTCCCATTTCCGTCAGATGCCTGGTTATTTTCCGAAGTGCCTCATGCACGTTTCCTTTTTCTTGAAAGTACAAACTGCCTTCGTTCAACGCCCACCTCAAATCCGAATCGAGCCGATGTTTATAGGAAACAACCACATCCCCCCCTCCTCTGTTGGCAACCTCCTCCCCATCATCCGTTGCAACTTTCGACCTAAAACCCTGACGCATCATCCACCGCCTCAAAACGCCGGTTACGTCATTCTATATCGCCGACAACCGTCGCACGAAATCTTCCAGGATCTTCATCGCCCCCGCATCCGAAAACGCGATCGTCCGGTACGTCATGCACAGACTCAATCGGTCCTGGATCGTCGTGAGCGTAAAGACCAGCGGCGCCAGCGGTCCCGTCGGCGAAATCCGCAGATAGTCCAAAACCTGCGGCACCTCCACCGCCCCCCCACCTTCCCGCGGCTGATCCGCCCATGACTTGGTCATATTGACATTCGAAATCCCCGCCACCAGCGGCACCGCTTTGTGGAGCAGTTGAGCCTGATGCCGCGGCCATTTCTTGAGGCGGTCCGTCCAGAAACGCGCCATCACCAGTGCCCAGAATCCACGCACGGTTCCGAACGTTTTTTTCACTTTCGCCGTCGTGGCCGCGACTTCGTGCAGCAACTCCGCCACAGGCCGATGCTCCGGCTTGTTCAGCAGTACGGTGTAACTCGAGAGATACAGGTTAAAAATCCCATCCAGCGGCTTGGCCGACGCATCGCGGATGTCCACGATCGTTCCGACGCCCATCTGGTCCCGCCGGAAATGGAATGCTTTGTGACGGCGCTTCGCACGCTTCTCCGCGGTAAATTCTCCCATGGTCTGCGCCAGCACCGCGATAAACGCATCGTTCACGCTCGCCTGGTTGCTCTTGGCAACCCGATGCACCTTGTCAATGAGGCCCTTGGGCAATTCACGGTAGAGGAAACGGCTGTTGAAGTTCAGCGGCTTCCCGATGTTGATCCGGAACCCATTCCGTTGCCGCCATGTGTTTTTGATGCTCTCCCGCACCGCCGCCCAGCGTGTCAGGCGTCCGACATGCCGGCGGAACATCGACTTGAAGTCCGGGGCATCGAGTTTCAGCGGCGGCAGTCCGCCATTGGCTGGCGTCTTGTCGGGATACTGATATCGCTGGAATATCCGCTGCATCAGTTCCCGCATTGCCCGCGAATCGCCGATCCAGTGATCGTACACCAACGCAAAATAATGCGACACCGCTTTGCTGGGCGGAGCTCCGCATGGCAATGCGGGGCTTGGACGTTGATCGTGTGGCAGGTCATCGAACTCGCTTGTGGCGTCGCGAACCGTGCCACAGCGCCCGGGCAGCACGCAGAACCGAACCGACATATCCCCCGCCGCGAACGGGCGATTCAACTCCTCGTTGAAAAAGCTTTCGATGTCCTGTTCGGACTGATGGATCACCACCTCCGTTGCCGGTGCGAAGTGCACCTGCGTCTCTTCGTCATCGAACCGCGGCACCCCCAGGCCCATCTCCCAGATCACCGACTCGGCCGCCCGCTTCCAACGCTCACGGTTCGGCTCACCGGTGACTTCCATCACCTGTCCCGCGTTGTAGGGATGCAAATGCGTCCATCGCCGCATCAGAACCTGGAACGCGTTGAGATGAATGGTTCCGGGAAAAGGAGCGGGGCCGCCGCCAGTGCCGGCGGGGGAGGGAGGATCGGAAGATGGCGTCGCTGCGACCTGCGTCACGCGGAATCCTTCAAGAGCCTGTCACTCGGATGAGAAAAGCCCATCCGACGGCCCGTCATTCTACACGACAAACACCCGTGGCACGAAGCGCCCAACGGATTTCTTATAATTCGCATAATCCTCAGGATGCTTCGACGCCATGTACGTTTCTTCCCGCCTTGCCTCAATTTGCAAAAGCAGGAAATCGATCCCTGCCGTCAGCAGCACCAGCAGCGTCGGCGCCATGAGCACCGCACAGGCATTGATGGCCATCCGCAGCGCATAAATTGGATGCCGGACATATTTGTAGGGGCCGGTCACCACCATTGCCAGCGTTTCTTTGGGATCGATGCCGATCCGCCATGATCGTCCCATCTTCCGCCAACAGACGAACGTGAAGATCGTGAACGCTGTGCAAATGACACTTGCGGGGATGACTATGATCCGCCACCACAACGGCGTCGGAGCCGTCGGAATCAACCACCTCAACAACAGTTGATGCTGCCAGTGTCCGTGCTCGACCGCCGCCGCCATCCACAGCCCCGCCAGCAACGCCAAAATACAGGGATACCACAAGACCCGCATGAGCTTCCCCACCGTCTCACGCGGTATCGCATTGGGATCCTTGCGAATCTTCCTCGCCAGACGGATCAGCTTCACAATCACCGTCGCCCAATAAATCGTCAGGCACACGGCAGCAATCAACGCGGGAATTCGTTCAACCATAACTCGCCGTATTTCCTATTTAGCCGGCATGCTTGCATGCCGCTCGGTGGGGAGAGGAACTTCAATCCAGCCCCATATCAAACATCACGTCCATATCGTACTTACTGAACGTTCGAAACGCGATGAGCGTCTGCGTCTTCTGGATCGTGGGAATCTTCAGGAGTTGGTTGGTGATGAGTTCCGCAAGCTGCTCCGCGTCTTTGACGCGAATGATCGCAACGAGGTCCCATTGTCCGGCAACCGAGTAAACCTCCGTGACGCCCTTGTGCGCCAAGAGTGCTTCAGCAGTCGCATTAATCGCATCACGAGCGGCGTTAATCTGAACGATGGCAGTAGTCATGAGAATCTCCTTGAAGATCGTCCCGCGATTGTATCGCAGAAGCCCGCCCAAAGCCCGCCCTCACCTCCGCCCCCATTTTATTCCTTGACTCCTTGTAACTTTTATTCTTCTTCGTATTCTTGTGTCCCAGTCCTCTTAGGAGGAGGTGGCTTATGGAAACGAGAACACGTTGGTATCACTTGATCGCCTGGTTATTCGGCGGCATGTTTCTCGCCAATACAATTCCGCATCTCATGAACGGGATCTCCGGAAGCCCGTTTCAAAGCCCGTTCGCATCCCCGCCCGGCCAAGGCTTGTCCTCGGCGATGGTCAACGTCTTATGGGGAATGTTCAATTTGATGGTGGGTTACGTGCTGGTGGTCCGCATTGGCCGGTTTGACCTTCGGCAGACGAAACATGTCATCGTTCTGGGCCTGGGCATAGTCGTGATGGCCCTCATTTCGGCGCGAACCTTTGGAAGGTTTCACGGCGGCATCCTCTGACGCCGCTACTGACCACTCGCCACTGATCTATCCCACAAGCAGACGTTTTTCCAGAACGCGGATCGTTTCGTCCACGGTCGTCGGCGGGGTCGTTGTGTCATCATTTTTTCCCCGCCGCCTTTACCTTATAATCCTTCCCTTCCTCCCGAACACTTGTTACCGAGGATTTTACCGTGCTTGAGCAAAAACCCCGCATCCTCACCGGCGACACCCCCACCGGCCGACTCCATCTCGGCCACTACGTCGGCTCCGTCGAAAACCGCGTCGCCATGCAGGACCAGTACGACTGCTATTTCATCATTGCCAACGTCCACGCTTTCACCTCCCCCGAGCGTATGGAGAACCCCGCCGGCATCCGCGAAAGCGTCCTCGAAATCGCCACCGATTACCTCGCCGCCGGCATCGACCCCGCCAAATCCACCATCTTCATCCAATCCGAAATCCCCGCCATTGCCGAACTGACCTTTTTCTTCGCCATGCTCATCCCCTTCAACCGCCTCATGCGAAACCCCACGCTCAATGAAGAAATCCGCGACAAGGGGCTCGGCGACAAGTACTCCTTCGGTTTCCCGATGTACGCCGTCGGCCAGTGTGCTGACATTCTCGCCTTCCGCCCGGAACTCGTTCCGGTCGGCGAAGATCAGTTGCCGCACCTGGAACTCTGCCGCGAAGTCGCTCGCCGCTTCGACATCATCTACAACAAGGTCGATCCGCACACGGAGGACAAGGACTTCGTCAAGGCCGGCGGCGTTTTCCCGGTTATCCAGCCCAAACTCGGCCGCGTTAAACGCCTCGTCGGCATCGGTGCTCCGTCGCCCGAAACCGGACAACTCCTCAAAATGTCCAAGTCGCTCAACAACGCCATCTTCCTCTCCGACGATCCCGACACGATCAAGAAAAAAGTCATGTCCATGTACACGGACCCGAATCGTAAGAAGGCGACCGATCCCGGCGAAACCGATCCCGGCAAAAATCCGCTCTGGGCCTTCCACGAAACGTTCAATCCCGACACCGCATGGGTCGCGTCCACCCGCGAAAAGTACAAGGCCGGTCAGGTCGGCGACGTCGAGTGTAAACGCAAACTCGTCGATGTTCTCGTCGCCCTGATCGACCCCATCCGCCAACGCCGCTTGCAATACGAAAAAGATCCCGCCGAGGTTCTCAAAGTTCTCAAGGCTGGTACCGCTCGCGCCAACGCCGTCGCAGAAGAAACGCTTCGCCTCGCTAAGCAAGCTATGAAACAGGATTACTTCCCCCGCACATTGTCGTTGTAACCGAATACGCCATAGTGGACTGGGGTTCCCCAGCATTTGTCTGGCCATCGCGGCGAGAAACGTGGTCTTGCCCGATTGTGGTGCTCCGGCGCACGGTTCGCTTCTTTGGTTCTGTTGTTCGGTCGCGCGACCGCTCCGAAAAGCGGTCGCGGGCATCCAAAATCGGGTCGGCTCGCTTGGTATTGAAACTACTCGGGACCGGTTCTTTGCGGAGGTGGCTTCTGATCCTCAAGAAGCCAATGATCAGCCGGTGGAGGGGTGGGGGTCGTGAGGCGATTGGCGGGATCGTTTTTTATAGCGTTTGACGGCATTCTGGAGCTACTCCAAAATGTCGGGCTATTGTCGTTACAGCACTTACAAACTTTTATTTTTGCGAACGGATTTTGATGAAAAAGTTTTTTCTGACGTTTTTTGTATTGATTATTAATGCTCTGGCGGTGCGTCGTGATCTCCACGTCCGCTTCCTCAAACTCCAACTCCAAATTCTCTGGTCGAGGTTGCATGGCAACAGGATCATCCTCACTCCGGAGGAGCGGAAGCAAATGTTGATGTTGGGAGCGGAGCTGGAACATGAGGTCAATGATAGTCTGATGATTGTGCATTGCAAGACTTACAAAAAATGGTTGCGCGATGAAAGAGATGGGAAGCAACCCAAGAAGGTTGGGCGACCCAAGCTGCTTCCGGAATTGGTCGAGTTGATTATTTGGTTGGCGAAGGAGAATCTTGGGTGGGGTGTCAAACGCATCGCGGGCGAACTCTGGAAACTCGGTGAGAGGATCGGTGACAGTACCATTCGGCGGGTGCTCCGGCGAGAAGGTTTATATCCTGATCGCAATCGTTCGGCTCGTCGACAGGCTGATTCGACATGGCAGAATTTCATCAAGCTCCACATGAATGTCATCGTCGCGACGGACTTTTTATGCAAGACTGTTGTGACGCCTTTTGGCTTAAAAACCGCGTTTTTGATCATGTTTATTCACTTGGAAAGTCGGAAGGTTTTCATCTCTCCGGCGACCTACGCACCCGGTGAACAGTGGGTTTGTCAGCAGGCGAGGAACGTTGCTTTGTGGCTCGGTGAGAACGGCGTGAAACAGCGATTTATTATGCACGACCGCGACACAAAATACACGGCCAGCTTCGATGAAATCTTCAAAGCTGCTGGCGTGGAGATCGTTAAAACGCCCGTTGCTGCACCTAACGCGAATGCTTTTGCTGAAAGCTGGATCGGGAAAATTAAATTTGAAGCCCTCGATCATTTTCTATGCTTCGGCCTCAAGCACCTCGATCATATTGCTCAAAGTTACGCGAATTTTCATAATGAACTCAGGCCACATCAATCCAAGAATAACGAGCCTTTACGGTTCGAAAATCAGCCGCCGCCGGAGCGAACGCCGAATCGTGGAACTATAGAATGTCAGCGAATCCTGGGCGGGCTTTTGAAGCACTACCACAGGAAAGCTACATAAAAAACCACGCTCGCGAGCGTCCGATACAGAATGAGATAGTATTTTTCGGTTTACTATCTCATTGCTATCTCTTTACTATCTCAATGAGATAGTAAATCGAGTTATTGGTCGTTTTCCCGAGTGAAAGTCCCATTTTACTATCTCATTTACTAGCTTATTTTGCATAGTTTACTATCTCATTTGCATTTTCGGACGATTTTACTATCTCATTACTATGTCATTTTGAAATCTAAATATCTTTACTCATTCGCCAGTAGCCGGTTTTAGCGGGGCCGACGAACTCGATCTTTCCCTGGTTTTTTAGGACTTCGATTTCACGCCTTGCGGTGGTGAAGGAGCAGTCGAGTTTGTCCTGGATACCTGATACTCGTAATCGTTCGCCGGTGGAAAGCATCGCCAGAATTTGTGACTGGCGTTGGATACTCGGATCGTCGGAGACGGTTTCCTCCATCTTCCTCACGCCGCCATGCCGGACTTCCGGAATTGGCGGCGGGTTTTTGAGCGTGATCTTTGCGTTGAGTCGATAGCCAGCATCGGCGGTTTCGATCACATCGTCGCGACCGACTTTCAGGCCCAGTTCCCGTCCGAGCGATTCGGTCGCGTTCCGGCGAAAGTCTCGTATACTGCCCGCGATGCTGCCTTGCCCGCCGTTGCCGCTGACCAACGTGATAAGTGCGTTGCTGGGCCAGGATTTGTAGCTGCCGTCGGATCGCCGTTGCGTCAATGCTTGTAGAATTGTCCACATCTGAGAGGATTTGCTGCGGGTGAGAATCGACACGCCGCAGAGTTCTACGTGGTCGGGATAGAACTCCAGTTCGCCGCCAGTGAAGGGTTGGTGGGGGTGGTTGATGGCGGTGCTGGGATGAGGTGGGCTGGTGGATGCGGGAGGAGCGAAGGATACGGGGGTGGCGGGAGGATGTACGTATTTAGCGATGACTTCGAGGATGGCTCGGTCGAGTACGCCGTCATCGAAAGGTTTGTTGACGAAGTCCGCTACGCCTTTTTTCAAGAGGTGTCTGGCCAACTCCGGACTATCGGTGCCGTGAGCGGTCATCACGATGATCGGCGTTTTGCGCATATGTATTGAAGCCAAGATTTGGTCGATCAGGTTGTCGCCATTCTGGATGCGAGAAAGGCCACAGCCTTGACGAGTCGGAATCGCCAATTCCATCAGGACGTAATCGTACCAGCCTGCTTTGATTTTCTGGCGGGCGGCTTCCTGGTCGCCAACGAGATCGTACTCGTGGTCCAGGGAATTGAGAATGTTTTTGACTTCCTCCGCAATCATCGGATCGTCTTCTATAACCAGGGCTTTGGGAACAGGTGTTTTGTGAGTCATGCTTCACTCTCCATTTCTGCGCCAGCGGCAGCAATGTCGCTGCGCTCGGCGACGCCATTGATGCCCCAATCGCTTTGGGCGAAACATTTCGCCCGCGATGGGTAAATCTGTGGAGGACGCCGCCAGCAATAGAGATTAAAAGGTGTCGATTGTTCTATGTTTGTGCGCACGGAGGGCTGGTACTGAAAGAGCACGTTTTCCGTGTGGGCACAACATTTTTCACGGTGAAACTGGTCAACCTCACCAGCGTTCAGCGTGTCCTTCTCTGCGACAATATGACGCTTTTTCTTTCGGTTAGACTCATAATAAACTTAATAGGAGCGTCAAATTTTGTTGTCGTTTTCGCTTCCCCTCAGTCAAGCGGATAGGGCACGGCCACTGTTCTTTCGTCTCGGACTGGACTTTTTTCGCCTGGACGCGCATAATCCTTCAAATGTTTTGAAGGATTTTGCGTATGCGGTATCGTGACACTCAACAGTCTCTCAAAGCGCTCTACAGCGTGGCGGCTACGCAGGGGGGATACTTTACCGCTAAACAAGCGGCTGAGGCGGGATACGACTATTCGCATCTGGTGTATCACCTCCAGGCGAGGAATTTTGAGCGAGCCGCACATGGGCTTTATCGCCTGCCCACCATTCCGCTTGCGGAGCATGATGATCTGATTCGGCTATCGCTGTGGAGCAGGGGACAAGACGATGCGCCCCAAGGCATAGTCTCCCATGCCAGTGCGATGTTTCTTCATCAACTGAGCGATGTGCTGCCGACCAAGGTGCATCTCACCGTTCCGCCGGGGTTTCGTAAAGTTGCGCCGCGGGGATGTGTGCTGCACAAATCTCGACTGACTACCGCTGAGACGGAAGCTCATGAAGGTTTCGCGGTGACTAAGCCGCTACGGACTTTGCTGGATGTAGCCCGCAATTCGAGCATCACCGACGAGCAGCTTGAGCGAGCCGTCCATGACGCGATCAGCCGTGGGCTGGTGCGTGAATCTGTTCTGAAGCGGGAGCTGGGCAAGGTGATGTCGCCGACACGCCGTGATTGTTTCGCCTCTCTGGTCGGATAAAAACACATGATTAAATCTTTTGCATCACCAGCAGCATTTAAAACTTCTTTGGAAGCACGTATCAGAACCATCGCCGGGCAGCGCGATGTACCCATCAACACACTACGACTGAAGCTGGTGATCGAACGGCTGTTGGCTCGTCTCTTCTCGCAGAAGAATCCGCCGTGGGTACTCAAGGGTGGTTATGCGATGGAGTTGAGATACCGACCTCGGGCTCGGACCACGCGCGATATTGATCTGACATACGACGCATCTGGCTCAATGGAATTACAGGCTCGCATTCGATACGTGCGTGAACAGCTCCAAGCAGCAGCGGACATTGATCTCAGCGACTATCTGGCCTTCCGCATCGAAGAGGCACAAACCGAGTTGGCCGGCGCACCGCTTGGTGGTGCTCGGTTTCCCTGCGAGGCATTTCTTGCAGGGAAAACGTATGGCCGATTCCACATCGACGTGGGATTCGGCGACGATGTCGGCACTGCGACTGAAATGTTGTCGGGGGATGATCTACTGGCGTTTGCTGGCATTCCGCCTGCTCAGGCACTGGCGATTTCCAAGCCGCAGCAATTCGCCGAAAAACTCCACGCCTACACCCGCCCGTGGGATGACCGGATCAACATGCGGACAAAAGACCTTGTGGATTTGGTGCTGTTGATCGAAACCGCAAGCGTTGAACCAGCGGACGTGAACGCCGCCGTCCACACGACTTTTGCGAAGCGGGATACTCACCCGATCCCGGTCGAACTTCCCGATCCGCCCGCCCGCTGGTCGGACGAATTCACGGCACTGGCCGCCGAAGCACACCTGCAAGCCACAACGTTGTCGGCAGCCATTGGCGTCCTTCGCGTTTTTTGGCAACGTGTGTAACCACCGTGTGATTTGAGACCTGACCGGTAGATTTAGATAGCGTGGCTACCATCCGACGCTACGCTCCAGCTCCCTTAAGCGTTGAATGTGTTATACCTAATTGCGAACGAATCGGTCGAAGCTCGCCAAGTCACATTTCCTGAGAGGGTGTTCTCGCTTGGGAAATATTGCAACTAATTGACTTGACAGCAGTTATGGCTAATATAAGTTTGACATCCACCGCGTTGTCAGCGTGTTGTCAGAAGAGAGCGTTACTACGCCCCGGTGCGGGCATTTCATCCACCATGGTAAATCGGGGCGAGGGGCGAGCGGTTGAACCAAACCCCGAAAAAATCACTGAGTGCGCGGATGTGATTTTGAAATTCAGGCGATCACAACTTGAGTCTATCAAACGAGTTACGCGAAGTAGCCAATCGCTCTGCCAGATCGTCGTCGGCGCGGCGGCGTGATTATCGGGTGTCTTGTTGGTCGGTGGAAGGGGACCGATAAGTGTTTTTGGGGGCGTTTTTTGGGGGCGATTCTACTCTATATTTTAATCATCTTGATGTTTCATCAAGCCGATTCGTGTCCCTGGGGGACACGCAAAATGTCCCCCCATGTCCCTGGGGGACATCAAAAATGTCCCTGCGTGTCCCTGGGGGACACGAAAAATGTCCCCCAGGGACACATATACGCAAACTTTTATGCGTTCTTCGGTTTGGCGATGCGGTAATGGCCGGGGTGGGGTAAGTATATGTATTCAATCAGGCCCTGTTCTCGCAGTTCGCCAATGTCGCGTTGGGCGGTTTTGTCGGAGCATTTGAAGCGGGCTTCAACGTCGCTGCGGCGTATCTTGGTCCCGCTGCGAAGTTCAGCAAGTATCCACTGTTGTCGAGCTGTGAGTTCGTTATTCTCATCGACGAGGGGTGGTGCTTCGGCGAGTGGCGATGCTGCTGTTGTTGGCGGCGTGAAGAGAGTTGGGCTGTTGATTTCCGTCGGTGGTAAATTTTGTCGAAGGGTGATGTGCGGATGGAGACGATAGCCACGGTCGCGGCTCATGATGACATCGTGCATTCCGCAGGTCAGGTTCTGTTCCTGTTGTAGAAGGTTGATGATTCGTTCGCGGAGGCAACGAATGCACTGGATCACAGAATTCTCGCCGACTCTTCGCCCCAAGTGCTCGGCCAGACGACGGCAACTGAAAGGTTTGAATCGGCCTTGGGTGTCTTGTTGCGCCAGCGTGGCGAGTATCTCCCAAGCGTAGCCGCGTCCACTGCGTTCCAGAATCGTGACGCCGCAGAGTTCTATGTGATTTTGAAAGATCGCGAGTTCTCCGCCAGCGAACGGCTGGAGGATGCCAGTAGGTTTGGCAGCGTTGCTGGCTTGGATGAGTATCGGTGCCAAGGCGGACTTGATGACCTCGTCGAGGGTTCGACCGATTTTGGGGAAAGGCTTTTTTATATAGTTTGTCGCGCCCTTTCGCATCACGTTCACGGCCAACTCCGGCTCGTCGGTGTCGTGGTCAGCTATCACAATAACCGGCGTGTGGCGCATGTGCGTGGAGGCGCGAATTTGCTCCAACAGGTTGATGCCGTTCTGAGAGCGAGGAAACTCGCAGTCCTGTCGAATCGGAATCTCCAATGCCAACAGGACGTAATCATACCCGCCCGCCTCAATTCGTTGGCGGGCGATTTCCTGGTCACCGGCGAGATCGTAGCCGTGGTCCAGGGACGTGAGAATGTTGGCGACTTCTTTCGCGCTGGATTGATCGTTTTCGATGACCAGAGCTTTGTGACTCATTCGTCACACTCCATATTCTGCGCCAGCGGCAATGCGAGCGTTACCGTGGCGCAGCGATCAACGACGCCATCAATTCCAAAGCGCCTCCGTGGGCAAAAACGTTTTGCCCGCGATGGGGTAAGTCCATGTTCAGGCTGTCAAAAAAAACATCCGCAACAGAAATGAATATTATACGATATTGCGACGCTTTCAGCCTTCGGAGAAAAGGGCTTTCGATTCTGCCACCGTGTTACGCCTCGCCGATTCAGACGCAGTCTTTTTCAATCAGGAGTCAGTTCCGAGAATCGCGATCTCGGACTTACGTGATCTTAGACTTATTTATTTTTAGTGATCTCTCTATTCAATGATTTCCTCGTGCTTTTTTTTCATTGACAGGGGCTGAAAACGCGGGTATATACTGCGAGCATCAACCTCGACATTGTGTTTTCGTGCCGATTTTGATGTCGTTTGGGTCTGCCGAGTGTACGGCAGCGTGCATTTGCTCAGTGGTGAGAACGCATGACAAAGGACTCAAAAAAGAATCGGTGCTTGATACTCGCGCTGGCTGTGACGGCGAGTCTTTGTGGGGTCGTGTCCGTATATGCCGCCGGTCCCGTTGCTAAATCTGCCGGTCCTGCCACGGCTCCCGCGCCGATGAGCGTCGAGGAACTTCAGAGCAGGGCGTGGACCTTGTTTTATGGTGGGGATTTCAAGTCGGCGGCGGAGGGGGCGGCGAAGCTGCTCACGCTTCCCGCGTCTTCTGATCCGGCCAAGTGGGAGGCGGCGCATTGTCAGGCTCGCTGTTTGTGGGCGATGGGCGATGCGGCCTCACGAACGCAAGCACAGAAACTCTGGACCGACTTGGCGAAAGCCACCCCAACCCCCACATCGAGAGTCAAAGTGCGGCAGGTCATTGCTCAGTCGCTCGTTCTTGCCCCCGGCAATTCCTCTGCTGCCGGCGATCCTGCGAAAGTGGCGAAGGCGATCTCGCTGCTTGAAAATATTGTTCAATCGGATTCCGCTGGTACTGCGACCGCAGAAGCGGCGATTGAATTGGGCATGCGGTACATCGCGGCGAAGCGTTTTGATGACGCCAAGCACATGCTGGAATTCGTCGAGAAATACTTGTCCAAGGAAAATATTGTTCGGCTGGAGACCAGCGAGGGGGCGGCCATCACGTTTCGCAGAGCCGCGAAGGATGCTCTGAAACAGCTTGAATTCGCGAAGAATGTGGGGATGGCGGCGTTCGAGAAGGCGGAGGATTTGCGGAAGGCGGAGAAGTTCGCGGAAGCACTCGCAGCCTATCAGGCGATCATCAAAGACAGCGAGGCTCAGAACGGCGGTCAAAAGGGCGATCAGAAAAATACTTCCACTTTGAGCGATTACGCCGTTCGTAGCGATCTGGCCATCGGTCAATGTTATGTCGGCTTGAATAAACCGTTGCAGGCGGTGGAGCATTGGAAGCGGTTTGTTGGGGCGGCTCCTGCGGGTGCTTGGCGCGGTCAGGCATATGCGGCGATGATCGATTTGCAACTGGAACGTTTGTTGGACCTGCCCGCCGCTGTCACGTATGCAGACATGGCGGACAATGCACTCAAGACTGCTCTGGCGGACGAAAAAATCGCGGCCACATGGAAACCGTCGCTGTTTGATATTTACCTGCGTATTGGCACGGTTCGCCTGCTTCAACAAAAGCCGTCGGACGCCGCCACTGCGTTTGAGCAGGCCAAAAAGGCCACGCAAGACAAGAAGTTCGCCGACGGGCTTGATCCGCTGATTGCCGCCGCCAAAACCAACCAGCCCAACCAGCCGTTGATTCCCGCCGATGCCGTGGTTGGCGCTATGGGATTGTCGTCCGACAAAACGTTATCCGACAAGGCGACGTTGGTTTTGTCGCTGGCCGTGATCGACAACGTGGCCAAAAAATTCGCCGCCGCCGACGCCCTTTTCGACCGCCTCCTGACCGACAAACTCCTCAAACGCACCCCCGCCCAGGAAGGCTTCGCCACCTTCGGCAAAGCCCTGGTGCTGCTCTCAAACGCCAAATCCGACCCCGACCAAACCAAAAAGGCTTTGCTCACCGCCCTCAAAACCTACCCCCAAGGCTCCTGGCAGGATGAAACCCTGTATCAACTCGCGGCGTTCATTCAACAACAAGCGGAGGCTACATTCAAAAAAGAAGAATACGCCACGAAACACACCGCGCCGGATCAACCACAAACTCAGAGAAATCTTCCTAAACAGGATAAGGCGGCTGATGAACGACGAGCACGGATGATTGCCGCCGCAGCTGAAGCTTTGCCTTATTGGGCGGAAGTTCTCAAAACATACCCCAAGAGTCCACGATGCGAACCTGCCCTGTATTACGTGGGCGTGATCCAGCACGAGAAAGCGAAAATCAACGCATCAAACGAGGAACGCTTTTTCAAAGAAGCGGCGGCCTCGCTTAATCGTTTCTGTGATGCTTATCCTAAGAGTCCATTTGCAGGCGATGCTCATGCTCGCCAAATGGATATTGCTTTAGAAGCCCTGTTTGATTTGAAATTGGCGGGAGAGAAAGCTGAGAAAGCTATTCAGTGGGTTAAGACGGTCGCCAATGCGTCACAGACTCAAAAATCAACAGATACGACAGCACCTGTATCTCTCTGGTGCGGCTCGAAGTCAGGACCATCTCCGGCATTCTTGGAACGTTTTCGATACGAATGTGGTCTTCGTGCGGGACTCGTGGCTTACCTCAATGAGAAATATGATGTCGCTACGGAAAATTTCCGCTTGGCAGGTGCTCCAACATTGGATGACAAACTTCCGAGCAATGCCACGGCCGAAAGTGTGGGAATGAGCGTTTTGATCAGCGCGATCCAGAAAAAACGCGTCGTATGGCGCGAAGATGCTGTTCAAATGGTCAACAATGAACGCCAGAAAACGGCGATGAAACTGGCAGATCTTTATCTTTTCGTCCAACGTCCAGATCGTACCATCAACATCTACAACCGATTCTTAGCGAATGATCCGCTCTTAGGGACCATTGTCCCCGCCGCCAAATCCTATGCCAAGATGCAGCTGGGGTGGGCTTACAGCAGAGATACGTCGAAACTTACGTTAGCCAAGGAGTATCTCAACTCTGCTTATGATCCTGAGAGTGCGAATATGCCTTGGGTGCCGTTTGCACTGATGCGACTGGGATCTGTGGAATACAACAACGGTTCGCCGGAGAAAGCTCTACCGCACTTCGAACGTATCTTGAAGCTTTATCCCGACAGCAACGAGGCCAAGCGAGCCTTGTACTTTTACGCGATAACGACAGTGAAGCTGGGCAAGTTCGACCTCGCTCAACAAGCATGCCAGCAATTTATGGGAAAATATCCGAACGATGTTTGGATCCCTCATGTGAAATCCATTATGGCCAATGCGATGAACAAGAATTCTTCTAAACAGGACGTCAAGTAATTTGATAAGGAGAACCGCTATGTTTCAGAAACTGAAGACGTGGATAATGGCAATGGGAGTAATAGGGGTTGTCTTGTGTACAACGACTCGCCTCTCTTTTGCCGCCGATGCAAGCACGCCCATTTTTACTCAAGGATGGTATAATTGCAGTGAAGAAGGTCCAGATGCAATGACGGCAACCGCATCGTCACCAATTGAAGCGAAAGGAGGATTCGGAATACCGGATGATCCGGATGATACCATTCTCATTGATGGCATCGGTGGCACCACAGTGTATTTCTCGGGTCGTTCTGCTGAAAATGGTTGTTATTATCTGACTTGGGGCATCTTTCTTGGAGGCGGAAGTGAGGTCGGCAGTGATGGCAAAAATGAATGGGAGGCGTATTTTTCAAATGAAGAGTGCGCATATTTTGTAATATATATTAACAGCCCAACAACAATTGAAGACGACATCTTTTATTGTAATCCTAGTCAAGCTCCATTACCATCTACCATCACCGTCGAATTACATAATTATACAGGTGACGAATCAATCCAGTTTATGCTATCCGTATCAGGTGATGGGGAAGTGCATTTTATCGATAGTCCAAGTCAATCCATTTCAAATGGAGCGAGTGTGGACGTTCATGCTTCTGGAACTGATAGCGGGCCTGTGGGGAAAGTGACAATTACTGTAACGGCTTATTAAACAACTGAAACAACTCCCTATAATAAGGAACATCATCAATGAAGTTAGAACGAAATATAAAAGTGTTCATGATCGCAATGATTTGTGTGTTGGGGATATTTAACATCGCGATTGCTGATAATCCTCCTGCAAAACCAAAGCCTAAAACAACTAAGGGGGAAGTAGTACGCATGCTGCATGAAAGGGGCAGAGTTAATATTCTTCTCACCGAGGCAATCAAAGAAGAAGATATCAAAAAAATGATCAAAGCGGGCATAAACGCAAATCTAGCACTGACCGCCGAGAAAGATCTCGTTCAATTTGTAACATCTCAAGTAGATGCATATTTAACAAGTCTTAAAGATAAAGATATCGCTTCATACAATCTCATTTCAAAATACAAGAATGAATTGATTGATGCATTGATCAAGAAAACGCAAGACCTCATTAAAAAAGGGGACGAAGTGGTCACCGCTGGAGTTGACAAAGCCGTGGCTGAGACTGCTTCAACTATCAAGGCGGCAATCGATTTATCTGCAGCAATGAATGGCCTGTCTTTCGATGTTATTAGCGCTTACAGATATAAAGAAAAGGAAAGGAACCCAGGCAGTCCTGGATGGGATAAGCCCACGGTATCAAATGGTAGCTTCGTTAATGCCTCTGGTTCGTTCAAGATCGGATTTCAAGTTTCAGCAGGAGTCTCTGCAATTGGCGAGGCGACTGTACCAATTCAGATTGAGATAAAAGTGGATGCGAAAGCTGTGCTAAAAAGCAAGTATGTGGAGATAGGAACGATGAACATTCCAGAAACGACGGCTACGGTTATACCTGCCGTCGATGTCTCTGTAGGCCTCTCTGTGGAAGTTAAGGCTGGGGTCACTGCTGGAGGTAGTAGAGAAAAGACCGAAACTTTTGAACTGCCTGAGATTAAAAAGGATTTTAAAGCTGATGGAAATCCCCAGAAGGATTAAATATACTACAACTTTTACTGTGAGGCATTATGCAACTAAAATTTCTTAAATCGTTTGGAATTACTCTTTCGGCAGCAATAATATTGTCAAGTATAGCAGTATTGGATATTCGAGGAGATGTATCGACTACTGATGTTGCGACTAATAAAGCATTGAAATCTATGGCTTTTAATTTTTCTGTCAAAAAAGGGCAGTATTTTCTATGGGCATTCAGTACCACTGCTGAAAAAGTAATACGTCCTCTTGGAGCGGTTCACTGTTCAGAGGATTATGAATTGGTTCTTACGGTATTTCCAACAGAGCAAAAACAAGACCAAACAGTCTGGCGACAAGAAATGAAGTTTCGGCAGGTTGGGAAGGATAATTGGGGTGGCATTCAAGTCCAAGACAGTATTGGAGAGAAACTTCAGATTGAGGATGCTCCAGCAATACTTGAAGATGTTTCAAAGATTGGGAGCCTTGCAGGTATTCAACTGTGGCGAATTCCCTATGGGAAAGTGAATGGGGAAACCCGCTCTATCCTTCTGGCTATTGCAGATGATACGGATGTATTTGCGAAATTGTTTATGCTTCCCAAAACGCCTCAATATGAGAAGCATGATTGGAAAAAATCTTGGGCAGAATGGCCTAGGAGCAAATGACCAGAATATTTATTGTCGACTTGTTCTTGGCCAATGTTCCCTATTGTTTCAAACCGCTAATAAGGGCATAGGGTATGCGTGCAATAGGTCAATTACATATTGGAATCGTTGTCGTTATCAGTTTGTGTAATTTTTGCCGAGCTGATGGTGTTGTTGGAATTATTCTTGAAGACTTTTGGGGCAATAAGGTTGTCCGTAAGATTGCCGAGAGCCCTAAACTTGCTGATATTAAAACAATACCGGAACGAGACGAACGCGACTTGAGGCGATTCATAGAAGGTAATTGTTCTATCGTAACTCTGTCCACGTATCCTTCGGCGGACGAGAAAAAATGGATATACGGTTTTCACGCCGACAAAATTAGTCAGACAGCCTACATGGTCGGTCAGGCCAAAGTGCTAGTCGTGACTAATATGAATAATCCACTCACTCGTATCGATTATGAGCAATTGCGGAAAATGCTCGGCAAAGCTGATGCAACCGCGACGCAATCTACTCTTAATGATCGTACTGTAACGGCCAACGTGTACGCCGAAGCCCCACGTTCACTCGCCATGTCGGTTGTCCGCTTCACCGCTATGCGAAAAATCATCGACAGCAACGAATGGAACTTCTTCCCCTTCGGTAATGTGTGGCAGCAATGCGCCAGTGGTGAGGACGTCATAGAGAAGGTCAAAGCCAATCGTGCCGGTATTGGATTTGTGCTTTTCAAGGACCGTCTGCCAACAGGTGTCAAAGTGTTGTCCGTAAGCAAGCGACCGGACGATCCAGCGATCAAGCCCAGCGATGCTCCGCTGATTCAAACTGATTATCCGTTGGCCCAGCCGTTGGTGCTTTATCTTCATCCCACCCAACCTGTAGCAGCCAAGCGGTTTTGCGAGTTCGCTGTAAGTCCGGAAGGTGCGGCCATCGCTGAGCAATTCAGTCTCATCACGCCTTGGCGAGAAAATCAATACTACGGAGAGAAGCGTGTCGCTGAGATGAAGGCAGGCAAGGGGCCACGTATTTTTGTTCCGGGGGTGACAGGCGGGCGGGCGGTTTTGCAGGATGTGGCGGTAGATTTTGTTCGGGCGAAGGCACTCTTGCAAGTGACGTATCAACCCGGCGAGTCCGCCGCCGCCGTTGGCGGTTTTGTCAACGCCGGTAGTCCGCAGCGAGAATTGCTGTTGCTTGACGGGCGTCCGAATGAGCAGACGTTGCGGCAGTACGGCACGAAATGGAACGACCTTCAGCCTGTCGAATCGATGCCCGCAGCGGCTGCGGTGGCTGTCGTGGTGAACCCCGCCAATAAAATCGCGTCCCTGAGTATTGACCAGTTGCAATCGATCCTCACCGGCAAGACCGGCGACTGGAAACTTCTCGGCTCCACCGCTCGTAGCGGCGACATTCACGTCTTCGGCCTCCCCGGCGACACGACCACCAGCAAGATTATTTCCAAGGAACTCCTTCCCATCACGCAGGCTTCCAAACTGAAAACTCGCAAGGACATTGCCGAGGTGCTCAGTGCCGTTTCGCTTGATCCGCAGGCGATTGGCTTCGTCGATCTGGCTGCGATTCCGGCAGGCCAAAACGTCAAAATCCTCCCCATCGGCCCGGCGATCAAGCCTGCCGACCCCACGCCGGCTAATATCAAGTCCGGCATGTATCCGCTGGCCCAGCGGATGTTCCTCTATGTGCATCCCAAGGCCAGCGATACCGCAAAGGATTTCGCCAAGTTCCTCACCTCCGGCGAATGCGATGAGACCTTCCGCAAGAACGGTTTGATTCCGTTGTCCGACCAGGCCATCGCTGGTATCGTCCTCCCCTCCAAGTCTACCACGCAGCCCGCAACACAACCCGCAGCATTGATCGACAAATCCCGCCCGCCGAAGTAAGCTGCTGGTGATTCCCCCTCCTTTGATTGCGGGATGGAGTAATGAACAATGAACCCTCTCGCCAACCCTTACGCCGTCGCAAGAAATCCGCGATCTTCACATCGAACTGTGCATTTGTTTTCACGTCCAAGGTATGTTGCGATCCGAACGTTCTGCATCATGCTAGCAGCCTCCATCGCATGTCCCGCCCTCGCCCAAACGACCACTGCTCCGACTGATGTAGCGAGCAAGCCTATGCGAGCGATTGGTCCGCTGGCGACGAAGGAAATGCTCGAAACCCTCGCCACCGAATATAGCAAGGTCAACGGCACCAAGCTCGATTACCGGCGTATGGATTCCGCCACCAACAGTGCCTCCGGCCTGCTCAGCGGCCAGGAACTGGCGCTGTGCTTCGGCCAAGTCAACGATTATTCCCTCGGCGCAAACAAGGCCCGCTGGAACGCCCTTCGCCCCGAAATGCACATCCTGGGCGCTCGCTGCATCGCGATGGTCGTGCATCCGCGCAACCCCATCGAATCGCTCTCGTTCGACCAGCTCCAGGCGATCTACTCCGGCAAGATCAACAACTGGAAAGCCCTCGGCGGCGAAGACAAGCCTATCCGCCTCTATGGTTTGGAACTGAGTGATCCGCTGACCAAACTTTTCCGCGACAAAACGCGTATTACAACAAATAATGTTCCATACACTCGCAAGAAGGATTCCGACGCGATTGCCCAGTCGCTCGCCACCGATCCGCAGGGCATCGGCTTCATGGATGTCGTGATCGCTTCAACGCAGGGGCAGACTCTCCGCATGGTGCCTATTTCCGGCGGTAATGCGGGTGGAGGAGGGAACGGCGATGCCGTGTGGCCGAACGCGCAAACGATCCGTGACGGAAGCTATCGTTTGCAGGAGCCGTTGGTTCTATATATTTCGCCCAATGCTTCGGAGAATGCCAAGGCGTTTGCAAAGTTTGTGATTTCCGATCAAGCGGATGCGATTTGCCGAAAGTATGGTTTTCTGCCGGCAATTCAGCCGATGACTGATCAGGCGGCGATGCTCTTCGAGCGTTTGTACGGCGCGGACATCAAGCGAGCCACCGCTTCAGAACGCCCCGATGACGCCATCGCCCTTGCTTCGCAGATTCTCGCTTCGGTTCGCACGACCCGGCTCGATCCGGCCATGATAAGCGTGATGTGCGAGACGGCCTACACGCTCGCGGGAAAATCTTTCACCGGGCGATTCGTGGCGCTGGAGGCGGTGGAATTGCTGTGGCGGAAGGTGCCAGAGAAGCGTTTTGATGCCGCCGTGAAGTGGGCGGCGCTTTATGAACGAGCATACAACGCTGATGAAACTCGTTTGAACGCAGAGCATGCAGTCGTGGTGCTGATGCTCGCCGCCGACATCGGCACTTCGAGTGGCCAATATGTTGAGAGCGAAAAACTTTGGAAAAAAGCGGAAGACCTCGCGAAGAAATTCAAAATATCTCAGACAGAAAACCTCGCTGCTCGAATGCCTGCTTTCATCGCCCGCACCAAGTCCGTCGCCCAGCGTGATTCTATACTTTCAAAGTATCAAACCGACCCGAGCAACATGGACCTTCGCCGCCAACTTCTATCTATAGAATTGATCGAACTCGATGCCCCATCCAAAGCGGCCACTTACCTCGACAGCGCTAGCGATGAAATGTTGAAAACCAATTTGCCGCTGGCATCGATGAAGGTTTCTGAGGTGGCCGAAGACACTGCGGCGCGTTTGGGCGAGTGGTATTTGGGCCTTGCCGAGCAGGCCGGTTTGGGCGGACGAGAACTCTGCCTAAAGCGAGCAAGATCGTACTATCTGCGATTCTTCGAGCTACACAAAAGTCGCACGGACACCGCCGCGATCCGCTGTGAATTGGGCTTGAAAAAAGCCGGCGGCACCATGCCTCCTGATTCTACCGCCGCGTCAACCAACAAACTTCCCACCTCCGCCTCGGACACCCCCGATTTTCCCCCACTTTTCCGCATCCGCCAACCCAATAGCGAACCAGCTATCACCGACCTGCGTTTGGCCGAATGGGTTTTGGCCGATCCGACGATGGCAGATTTATCCAAGGAAAAACTCGGCAACCCGCAATATCTCACCGACCTCAGTCCCCTGTCTCGACTCAAGAAACTGCAATACCTCAATCTCAACGGCGGCTCGCAAGTCCACGACATCACCCTCCTGAACCAATTCCCGGAACTCACCCTCCTGGGCCTTCGCAACACTCCGCAGGAAAGCCTCGCCCCCATCGCCAACCTCAGCAAACTCTATTTGCTGGACCTTGGCGGCTCGCCCAAGCTCAAAGACATCACGCCGGTTTCGGGCCTCTCGCATCTTCATGATCTGACGTTCATCGATTGCCCAAACCTCACGGACCTTCGCCCCTTGAGCAAATTAATCAACTTGCCAAACTTGATCCTCGCCCAATGCGACAATTTGGAAGATATTTCTCCCCTTGGCAAAATGACGAACCTTTGCATCCTGAATCTCAGCGGCTGCAAGAAGATCGCGTCCCTCAAACCTTTATATACTTTAGCCAGACTCCAAACCCTCGACCTGCGTGGCTGTGACAACCTGCCCGCATCCGAAATAGACGCCTTGGCCGCCCAGTTACCAAGCTGCCAAATCACCCGCCCCAAGTCGCCATAAGAACGTATGGCTCATGCCCTCCGTCGTCGCCTTTGACCACCACCAGAAGAGACTTGCGAGCATCAATCGAATCGGTAAAATTCAGCGATCCAAACCAAGGAAGGCTGCCGATAGTATGCAACACCGGTGTGGAACGCCCGCTCGTTGCACCTGATGGTTTTGTCATGCTCGTACTAAATGACATCTATAAATCCTTCGGCGACGCCCAAGTCCTCAGCGGCGTCAACCTCCGCTTGGAAAACGGAGCCGTCTACACGCTCAAGGGCGGCAACGGGTCGGGCAAAACCACGCTGATTAACGTGATTTCCGGCTTCCTCGCGCCGAGCCGAGGGAGCGTTGAGTTCAAGGGGAAGAAGATCGCGAAGTTCGCGCCCTATCGCGTCAATCGCCTCGGCATCGGACGAACCTTCCAGGATTTGCGACTCGCCACGCAAATGACGACCTACGAAAATATCCTGCTCGCCATGCAAACCGGACTCTTCGCCTATCCATCGAAGGAGCAAAAAAAGCGAGCCGACGAAATCCTCGAAACAGTCTCTCTGCTGGCGAAGCGGGACGAACTCGCAGGCGAGATTTCCTACGGCCAGCAAAA
The DNA here is from genome assembly GCA_009781185.1 of Phycisphaerales bacterium. Classification (GTDB taxonomy): domain Bacteria; phylum Planctomycetota; class Phycisphaerae; order WQYP01; family WQYP01; genus WQYP01. The sequence continues at coordinate 25,422 of WQYP01000004.1, forward strand.
GCTCCTCACCCTCGGCTGCTGCATCGCCAACAACGCCGACTTCCTGCTACTCGACGAACCCGTCGCCGGCATCGACAAAGACAACCTGCTGAAAATCACGGGCTTGGTCAAACAGCTCAAGCACGCCGGAAAAACCATCCTGCAAATTGAGCACAACACCGCCTACATCGACGCCACCAGCGATCAGACTTTCCGGATCGAAAAGGGCGTGATCGGGGGGAACGCATGTTGAAGGTTTCGCACATCACGAGCGGGTATGGGAAGAAGCAGGTTTTGAGCGATGTGTCGTTCGAGGTCGCGGGTGGAGATATCGTGCTGTTGACAGGTGGCAATGGCTCGGGTAAGAGTACGATTCTGAAAACGATTTTCGGTTTGCTGAAACCCTGGACGCAAGAGGGCAAGATCATCTTCGACGACCACGACATCACCGCCACCCCCGTCTCGGCGAGAATCCGCCGCGGCATCGTCTATATGCCGCAGAAGAGGAACGTGTTCGACGATTTCACGGTGGAAGAAAACCTGCTGACCTCGGCGGCGCGGTATCCGAAGGCGGAGTCGCGGGAGCGGGCAGAGCGGGTGTATGGGATGCTGCCGCTGTTGGGGCGGATGCGGAAACGGACGCCGTTCCACATGAGCGGCGGCGAGCGGCAGGTGCTGGCGTTCGGCAACGCCGTGGTCCATTCGCCGAAACTGTTTCTGCTCGACGAACCCTTCGCGGGTGCGGATGCGGCAAATACGGAAGTCCTTCGGAATTGCATAGATGATTTGAACGAAAAAGGAGCGGCCTTTATCGTCGTCGAACACAAGCGGCAATTGATTGACGGTGTTGCCAATAAGGTGATTGAATTGGAATTAGGGGGCATAAAAAGATGACAAAGAAAATCCTCTTTACAATTGGAGTGGTTGCAGCAGTTGCAATTGGAGTGTTTGTTTATCTGAATAAAACGGATAAAACAACGGAAACAGTCAAAATAGGGGCAGTATTGCCTCTCACCGGCAATCTCGCTTTTCTCGGTGAAACAGGAAAGAATGGATTAACTCTAGCAGAAAACTATATCAATACAAATCACCTTTTGAATAACGGACAACAGGTGAAGTTTGTACTTAGCGACGGTGCCGGCGTCCCCAAAACCTCCATTAACGCCTTAAATCACTTGTTGGACGCAGAGCAAGTGAAAATGGTTTTTTCCATCGTTTCCTCCGTGGATGTCTCGTTTATCCCGATACAAAAAGACAGAAACTTTTTATTCGTATCACACGCCACACACCCTGCCTTGTCTGGCGTTGGTCCTTTATTTTTTCGGCATTCGCCCACCGTGGAGCAAGAGGCAAATCTTCTAAAGCAGCATATTGGCAATGATGCTCCTTCGATAGTTCTACTCAACATGTCGGATGATTATGGCGTAGCATTTGCCAAGATCGCAACACAAGAAGAATTTATCCTGCCAGCCAACATTTTTACTTTTAACCCAACAGAGCAGGATTTCAGGACAATTTGCACAAGAGCGATCCAGTCTAACCCTAACAAAGTCGTGATATGTGGTAATGGCAAGGATTTGTACAGGATCGTTATTGCTCTCCGTCAACTCGGGTATAAAAATGAGATCATCGCTACTCTTGGATTTAAAGTAGGAGGGGCGTTTGAACAAGTGAAAGACTCGGCAATTTTTACGTATGTTGATTTTAAAAAGCCAGTAATCGACAGCAAGTATTCTGGTGTCTTGAAGGAATATTATAATCAGTATCATAAAGAAATGAATGTCAACGAAATGATATTTTTCAATTCCGCACTGCTGCTTGTGGAGGCAATCAATCGCTCTACGGACAAAAACGATGTTAGTGAGATTGCGAAAAAACTGTCGGATATGGGGCCCTTTAGCGGGCTAGGCGAAAACATGGCTATTTCAGCAATGCACGATATTTTACCTGAGTTGGAGATATTGACGAATAATAATGATAACGCAACAAGAAATAATCAATAGATTTTTCTCTTTCACTTCAAAAAGAGGATACTGTAAAAAAGAGCGAAGCAATCTGGTTTCGCCTTATTTTGACAACGAATTTAATCTGAGTGCAGGGCACCAATATGTTCTTCCCATATTGAAAAATCCTGAAAAAGAGGAATTGGTCAAAATCGCGATCAACGAAATTTGCATCCGGCGAATTGATTTGGAAAAATTGGGGGCTAGCGCATGCCACTTGCTGACGTTTGAGATGGGCGTCATGGGAATATTTGGTTATATTGACGACCTTAAGCCAACTCTCTCGACCCTGTTGCAGGACATGCTGGACCTTTTGGTGTTCTTTGGCTTTAGCATGGATGATATTTATTTTTCCGTGTGCGATGGCGTAACGGTACTACATAAAAAATATCCGGCAGATACATTGTCTTACGAACTTTTGCTTGAGAAAGGCGTGAAGGACTCCCACTTAGTTAAAACAAAAGGGAGACAAAATTTTATTTTTAGCAATGGTGAAGAAAGGCCCGCTGGCAATAGCATTGAGATATACTACAAAAGGAATTCCACTTATACCGAAATTGCCTCGGTCAATGTCTATAAATATCTTTTTTCTGACGGGAAATTACATCCGATGACGAATCAGGCCATCGGTGGCGGTTTCGGATTTGACCGTATTCCTTACTTGTTAAATGGATGTAATTCAGTTTTTGACATTCCACCTTTCAGCACATTTGCAGAAAGAATTGCTTCTTGCTTTGCGAGTGAAATCGAGTTTGAACTTAACAGAGATAAGATTTATCGAATGATCGAATTGATAAAAACCTTGCTTTTCATCGAAAACGATGGGCAATTACCAGATAGTACGCCGCATGGGAAAATCATGAAGGGATTTCTCAACAAACTCAATTCTGAAATCGGATATTTGGGGCTGGAACAAAAAAAAATCTTTGATCTAGGGGTTTCATCTGTAAGAGAGCATTATTCAACGAGGTATTTGCTAGAGAAAAGGGCCAGCCTGTGATAAACGCAAAGAAATGGAAGGAATGTCGGAAAGAGATTAAATTAAAAATCTCGTTGATTATATTAACTTTTATTATGTTAGTACTATGGCTGTTCATGGGAAAGAAGCTAATTCCTAACAATTTTATATACTCTTTAATCATCCTTAGTTTTTTCTTGACTCTCATAGTTGAATACTGTAGTTGGCAGATTGCCACACATAGTATCGAACTTTTTCTAACTAAAGGCAACGGGGGGAAAACTTTCTTACTGCTTATTGTTTGTATAGGTATTGCTGTTCTTATTGCTATTCTTACTGCTGCTTGTGCGGAATTGCATTTTCTTGACGATTTCATTCAAAACTACAAACGCATTGACATATCGTTAAGCGTTGGTGGCTTACTATTAACTTTTCTTGGAATTATTATTTCAGTAATAGTCTTAATGAAAATCAATGAAAGAAAAACCATTAAAATTGAAGAATGGATTGTAAGAACAACAGAAATAATCGATAAGGCAAAAAAGGATAATGAGGTATATATCATTGCTCCTACCCATTGCGCCGGACTGTCAAGACCAGATACACAGCCTCTGCTAGACAACCTATTTAACGTAATTGAAAATAGAAAGGATGTAAAATTTACATTCGCATTTTTAGAAAACTTTTTTGACCGAGTATTGAGCCAAGAGCAAGCAGCGCTAACTTTGATAACAGAACGTCACTTAGATGAGATTGATGAGCCTCATTGGAGGATGTTCAAAGAATTCTGGAGAAACGAGTATAATAATATTGAGTATTCTGACAGTCTCATGAAAGATGCAGAACAAAAGGCGTTCGTAAAAAAGAAATATCTCCAATTGGCAGGTTACTATTCCAGGATAAAGAAAGTTGTAGAATCAACACAAAAACCGATAAGAATGTTAAAGCTAATCGCGAATAGCAGTAGTGAAACAGAAGCCCCAAACGGCTATCTTACACTAGATGGTCGTTCTTTTTCTGGTTTTTTTGTTGTCGCAAATATTTCGCTAGGAAAATATTACTTGGGTACATTTAATCATAATGGAGTTGAAACAACTTTTAAAGGAACAGATTTTGACAATGATAACATAAAAGCTGAAATGCAAGGTTTCTTTGAGGGTTATCTTCAGAAATGTTGTGCGTAAGTATTTCGTGCTAAAATGCAAATAGTCAATAATATAATATATATATTTATAGTTTATCTGCTGGCAAGCCAATCCTTTTCATTGATTTATTACTCCGCCCGCTTTTTTCACATCGCCCACGCCGCAACCCTCACTTTTGCCGCCTATTTCACCTTTCTTTTTTCTCGGCAACTCTCATGTCCTGTGTGGCTGGCTGTTCCGTTGGCGGTGGGGTGGGCTGCAGGTGTGGGGATGTTGGCGGAGATTGCGTTGTATAGGCCGTTGCGGAGGCGGGGGGCATCGGCGATGGTTTTGATGATTGCGTCGTTGGGGCTTTATGTGGTTTTGCAAAATGTGATTTCGATGGTGTGGGGGGATGATACCAAGAGTGTGCGGACGGGGGAGATTCGGGTGGGGCGTGAGTTTTTTGGGGCGTATATCACAGATATTCAGATTACTACGATTGTGGTTTGTGTGGGGCTGTTTGTGGGGTGCGTGGTGTTGATGAAATATAGCCGGATTGGGCGGAATATCCGGGCGGTGGCGAGTAATCCGGAGTTGAGCAATATCGTGGGGATTGATTCGGATCGGGTGATTTTGTGGGCATTTGGGATCGGGTCGGGGCTGGTGGCGGCGGCGGGGATTTTGATTGCGTTCGACACGGACATGAGGCCGACGATGGGGTTTAGCTGGCTGTTGTATGGGGTGGTGGCGATGATTATTGGGGGGGTGGGGAGCAACTGGGGGCTGGTGGGCGGGGCGTTGCTGCTGGCGACGGCGCAGCATCTGGCGGCGTATTACATCGGGAGCCAATGGATGGATGCGGTGGCGTATGTTATTTTGATATTGTTTTTGATGGCCAGGCCGCTGGGCTTTAGCGGGAAACGACTCAAGAAGATCGAGATTTAGCGTTGGAATATTTGCTGCACTTATTGATTCTTGTGGGCATCTATGTGATGCTGTCGCAGAGCTTGAACCTCTCGGCGGGTTTCGGGGGGATGATTTCGCTGGCGCATGCGGGTTTTTATGGGGTGGGGGCGTATGCGGGGGCGTTGTTGGCGGTGCATTATCAGGTGCCGTTTTTGGTGGCGGTTCCGGCGGCGATGGTGCTGAGCGGAGTGTTGGCGCTGGTGGTGGCGACCATCGCGTTACGCACGATTGACGATTATTTCATTATCTGCACGCTGGGCATTCAGGTCGTTGTCTTTTCGCTGATGAACAATTGGATGTCGCTGACGCGTGGGCCGCTGGGGATACCGGGGATTCCGGGCATTTCGCTCTTCGGCGTGGAGGTCGGCAGCAAATGGGCGTTCCTGCTTTTGACGCTCGTTTTCGTCGCGGCGATCTTTTTATTCTTGAAGAAGCTGACTGGCTCGTCGTTTGGACGTGTGCTGCGTGCCTTGAGCGAGGATGAGATATTCACGCAATCGCTGGGGAAGAATGTTTATTTGTCGAAAGTGATTGCGTTTACGGCCGGCGCGATGCTGGCCGCGATTCCCGGCGTGCTCTACGCACACTACATCAGCTACATTGACCCGACCAGCTTTACGATAGACGAATCCATTTTTATTCTTTCCATCGTCATCATCGGCGGAATGCGCAACCTGTGGGGCAGCGTCATCGCCGCTGCCTTCCTCGTCTTCCTGCCGGAAATCTTACGCTTTGTCGGAATGCCCAACGCCATCGCCGCCAACATGCGCCAAATCATTTATGGCGGAATATTGATAGCCATGATGTTTCGGTACAGCAAAGGTTTTGAAACCCATCACACGAAAACAGCGTGAGTGGATTCACTCCATCGCCGGCTACACGTAATACCTCATTCGCCGATGGCCTTCACTGTCATCAGTCTTCACCGTGCCTGCCAGTGTGAGCGGTTTCAGGAACAGGCTGATCTTGAAGCCGTCGAGTTCAGGGAACTCCTTCACCAGATCGCCTGCCATGAATTTCTCGCCTTTTCGGGCTTCCAACCAGCGAGCCACTCGCTCACGCACTTCATCGAGATTGCGGTATGTTCGCTTCTGCTGCGGCTGCGATGCCGGCACACGTTTACTGCCGGTGATCGTCATGATCGCGTCTTCGATCTGCGAGAGTTGATGATTCAATTCCTCCATGCGGTCCAAGATGCTCGTCTTCGCTTGTTGCAGCGATTCGAGTTGTTCGAGTTTTTTCTGCTTCGCCTCGGTCTCGATTTTCTGAATCTCTTCCAACACCTTCCTGGCGACAGCGTTATCTGTAAGGTTGGTTCCTTGCTGCGTTTTTCTGGGCGTTTGCATGATTTCTCCAAGAAAACCGGAATGGTGTGCGAACGAAAAGAGTATACTGGTCGTGCCTGAATCGTCAATTTTTCTCCCGCATAGAGCGAACGCGGTATCCCTCCCCATACTGGCCGCATTGAACTCGCCCTTCCCTCTCTCCCGTGGCAGATCGCCAAAACGTGGCACTGGTGGAATATGCGTTTTCACAGTCAAAAACAGGGAAAAACCGTCAAAAGTGCCAAACCCGGCATTATTTGTGTGCTGCGCCTCCCCATCCTTATTTCCCACGCTCTGCCGAATTGTCGGTGGGGCGGATCACGCCAGAGCCAACTGTTCTCGTGGACTGGCGGGCGGTGTCGTTTCCCACGGCAGAGACAACTCGGCGACAGGGCCACGATCCGATGCGCCCATGACCGCGACGGCCATGTATTCGGGAGCGGTTTGGAATCGCGTAATCTGGTAGTTGCCCGCGCCCGGCGAGAGTGAAATAACCAGGTCCGGCTCACGCGTGGTGTCCACGGGGGAGGTGGGGCCGAACCATACGCCGAACCACAGATCGTCGGCGATGGTATCGGCGGCGACGGACCAGTGGATGACGGTGGCGAAGCTGATGATTTCACGGCGTAAATTCTGGGTCGCCGGTAGGCCGAGGAGAGGGACGGTTTCGCCGGTGATTAAGGTGAGACGTTGGCGCGACCGTGCGGAATCCCAAAAGGCATGGGATGCGACGAGTTCGATTTCGTAAACGCCGTCGGCCAACGGCACATCTGTCAACTGGCGTAGCTGCGCCTCGGCGGGGATGAAGCCAAGGCAGACACGCTGGTTGGTTTGCGTATCGCGGGCGTAGATCGACCAGCCTTCTCGCAGGAAGGCGTGATGGCGAGTTGATGTCACGCCGTATTGGATGCAGCGCATATCCAAGCGGCTGGGAACGTTCTGGCCCGTGATGTGACGAAGATCGAACTGCGCAGGCTCGTGGCCAAAAGTGATGGCCCGTTCGTCGAACCTCGCGACAATCTGTCCGTTGTAGGGCTGTCGGGACGAGAATCGTACCGGCACCCCGGCGACTGTGGCGATTTTGTTGGTACTGAAGCGGTTGGTGATTTCGGTCTGGTGAGCGTTGCGCTGGGCGAACCTTGTCATACCCTCGGCGATCACCCTGGCGTGGATTGTGTATCGGCTGGCCAACTGAGTTCCCACACGGTCGCGCAGGATGTTGAATTGGCTGATTTGTTCGATGGTGTTTGTGGTACGCTCGTTGAATCGTCCCGGCGCGATGGCGAACGTGCGGAAGCTCTTGGGGGCGGGGACTGTTTCGAGCACATACGGCCCGTAGTAGCCGTAGTAGTAATAGCAGTAGATGCTCAGGTAATACCACCCCTCCCGCTGCGGCGTGTAGGTGATCTTGACGGTGTAGTCGCCGTCGTCGCCGCCGTAGGAATTGCCCGATAGATACGAACCGTTCGAATCGTACAAGTAAAGGTAATGGCTGTAGTTCGTCGGCAGGCGAGTTTGGAAGGTGTAAGTTTGGCCGGCGAGCAAGTACACTGCCCACCAGTCTTGGGACTGGTCGTATGTCGTGGCACCGAAGACGCGCGTGCCGCCGGGATACTGGGTGGCGTCCCAGGTGAAGGCGTTGGCTTGGCTTGAACCGTTTTCTGACCCCGGCATGTTTAGCTCCACGAGTAACGGGTGTCGGCGTCGATGTTGGGGCGGGATTGATGGCCGTCCATGATCCACTCGCGTCGCCAGACGCCGTGCAACTTGCCGGCGCTGAGGTTGCCGAGGTCGATGGCGGTGGATTGGGTGTAGGCGTCTTGGAAGGTGACGCTGGTGAGAGCGGGGGCGAGGGTTGCGGAGGCGGGGTTTTCATATTGGTTCAGGAGCGGTTTGTTGGCACCGAGGTCCACGTCGCTCATGAGTTCGATGGTTTGGCCGGACGACCAGTTGACGGCGGTGTAGCCTCGCAGGCCGAGGATAGCGTCTGCGGTGGCGCGGGCCATGTTGGTGTTGTTGACGCGGAGGTAGTCGCTGCTGGTGAAGGTGCCGACGACTTTTTTTAGCAGGAGTGTGCCGGTGGCGTTGCTGGTGCTCCAGGAGCCGCTGGTGAGCAGGACTTGATCGACGACGGCTGTTGCGCTCGAGTAATATCCCGTCAGCACATCGCCTTGGCGGATTTGGTTGGTGCCGTTCGTGAAGGGCAGCGTTGCCCAATCGACTTGCATGCAATACAGCGTGTTGCCGCTGCGGTAGAGGACGTAGCGACAATCACCGGCGCTGTTGTTGGCGGATTTGTTTTTGATCCAGAAGCTGCGTGTCGGCCAATCGGAGGCGTCGGTGACGTCGAATCCGGCGGCGAGAAGGCCGAGGCTTTGGCCGTAGTCGATGGTTGTGGTTGCGCCGGCGGGTCTGCCTGTGTAAACGGACAGGTCCACCATTGCGTCCACTGGGTCGGTGTTCTTGACGCATTCCAGGCGGTAGCGCGTTTTGCCGCCGTTGTTGGTGGTGGTTTCGTAGCCTTCGTAGTCGGGGGTGAGTGTGCGCTGGGGATAGTCGAGTGTCCATGTATCGGTGCGATCCGCTGTGGCGAGTTGGGCGGCGTTCACGTCGATTTGGATGAAGCCTTGGCCGTCGGCGGCGAAGACGATACCGCTGGTGACATTGTTCGAGACGTCCAAACCTACACCATATGCTTGCGTTCCCATTTTGATGAAGACCTGTTGCAGGGCGCGGCGGTAGTTGATTGTCAGTGTGCCTGCACCCAGAAAAGCCGATGCTTTTCTGATCGTTACGCCGGTGACCTGCACGCCGGCGACAGGTTTGAACTCCGGCAGCACGCCGCCGACGAGCATGCCGACAATTTCGGTGCTGGAGCGATAGTTGCCGCCAAGCACCAAGCGGAAGGTATCACCGGCCTGCGGAATTGCTGGCAGGTCTTGCGTGAGCGTGAGGGTGCGGCTGGCGCTGGTAGAACTTTTGACGTGGAAGAACTGGCCTTGGAGAGCGGCGGTGGTGGTGTTGCCTTCGAACCAGCCGATGGCTCCGGCCCAGTAATCGTCGGCCTGCGAGAGAGCCGAGGCGATGATGCTGGTGAGTCCCCCCCCCTCGCTTCCTGCGGTTGTCGTCCAGAGCGGCAGTGCAGCACCGTCGCTCGTGAGATTCTTCGCGGGATAGTAGACACGAAGCTTATCGGAAGTTGGTGTCATTCCTTCAATTCTCCAATGTAAAAGTGTACGTTTTTGAAATGCTGCCGGCGGTGACGACCAGCGAAGGCGTCGTTTTTGGCAAGTCCCACACGAAGTAGTTCCATGCCTGGCGGAGAGATTCGTTGCCGTAGGCGTCCATTGCTTCGACGTGGAAGAAGTGCCAGCCGGCGGCCAGTGGGCTTGGACAGGTGATTTGGTAGTTGTCCAGCCCCGCTCGCGCTGGCAGTTCAAGCAGCAGTGTTTCGTTTGCTTCCGCATAACCGCGATGGTACAGGCGATAGCGTGCGGCTTCGGGTACGCAGCGCCACTGGATCGTTGGTTGGGTGTTCGACGGAATCTCGATGGCGGCGGGTACGACGCTGATGTCGGGGAAGTCGTGAATCTCCAAGGCGATGATGGCGCTGGCGGACCAGGGCACGGGTACTACGCGTTCGGCGGTGTCCATGAGAATCGGGCCAAGCGTGTGTTTGCCGTTGATGAAGAGCCACGATGCGCCGGTGGGCCACGGGCATGTCCAGGCGATGTTGCAGCGCGAGAAGTCCAGCGGGGTGATGCGGAAGTTTTTATTCAGCATCACCACCCCCTCTCTGCTCCGCGATCAACTTTTCCAGCGCCTGCCAGTCGGGGGTGGTGCCTTGCGTTTGGTACGCTTTGCGAGCGGTGCGAATGGCGGCATGCAACGATGGCCACTGTTGGGATTCGTCTTCGGCTTCGTGCAGGTGTCCGACGGCGCGGAGGCGATAGGCGTAGCCGTCCTGGGTTTCGGACAAGAGCACGTAGGCTGCGCCGAGGTGTTTTTCGACGCATTCCAAGCACGACGGACGCGTGGTCGGGATCGCTGTTGAAGATGCGGTGTTTTTGCAGTTGCATTTCCTTACGGGAATCGTGGACGAAGAAGCGGCGGGTAATTGGCCCGGCAGGCGAGCGATGGCGATCTGCGTGGTGTCGCTGGCGGTCGATTGGGCTTCGACGATTCGCCTGTCCTCGAACTGTGTGCCGGTGCGCTGGGCGTAGAGCAGTTTGTCGCCGAGGATCGTGCATTTGTAGGCGGGTTTGCCGTCGTCGCAGGTGATGGTGCGCTGGGTGTCGGTGGCCAAATCGTATTCGATTGTAAAGACGTTTTCTTCGCCCTCTTCCTGCTGCCACTGACCGCTGATGAGCAGTTTGTCGGGGGCGTCGGCGCGATACGCTGCGCGGTAGATGAACGCGCCGGGGAGTTCGATGACCTTGTCTCCACCTGCTCCACCCAAGGGACGGCGAACATGGACCAGATTTTCCGGTTCGCCGTGGACGAGCCTGTCCTTATAGATGTGGCCGGACCGCGCTGCTTGAATTGCCACGGGTGGGCGGAGGCGGTCCAGCGACAGGCCGTCGAAGCGGTAGAGGCGGAATAACGGATCGTCGGTCTTGCCGCCGGCGATCAGAGTTACATGCCAACCTGCATCGTCGTGCCACGCCGTCGGCGCACATTCGCACAGGTCTGCGGGTAAGGCCGTCGGCAATCGCCGGACATCACCGTCGGGTGTGCGGAAGTATGCCTTCCAGATACGCTGCTGGTCGGCTTGGCAAAACAGCAACACCTCGTGCCCTTCCTGATCGAACGTCAAAAACGGCATGTGCGTCATGAGTCCCGCGCTGTGGAGTTCGTCCAACATCGACATCACCTCAGTATGAGTATTTCAGCAACATATTTCAGCAAGAATATCTCGGGCTAGTTGGCTGGCAGGTTCCTGGCCAATGGATCAAATCGTCTTCGGGGTCGTAACAGCCGATTTGAAGTTCCAGGTAGCCGTTGTAGTAATAGCCCGAGCGGAATTCGTCGGGCAGGTTCACGAGTTGGCCGCGATTGTTGACGCAGCCGGCACCGTACCAGGGGTAGCCGCCGGGGTAGCAACTGCCCAGTTCGATCAGCCGCCAATAGGAGTTTGACGGGGCTTGGTGCGGGCCTTGGTACGGCGTTAAATCCCATGTCGGGCTGGTTTCGGCGTTGGTGACATAGGAGCCGAGCACCTTGGGTTTGCAGCCGCAGCAGAAAGTGCAGTGGCCGTCGGCGTCGTAAACAGCGCCCTTGCCGCCGGGAAGCAGGCCGCGTTTGCCCGCTCTCCCGCCACTGCTTCCTGCTTCATCATCCTCATCTTTTAGCACAACAGTTTTGCCGGCAGCGCTCATAAATACGTCCCTCCTCCCGCGTCTCCCGCATCTTGGCAGGAGGCTTGTTCGAGTTGTTCGTTGATCCAGCCGAGCACGAGGTCGTTGTCTTTGTTGTAGTGGGCGTAGCCGAAGGTGGCTTCGATCATGTAGCCGACGGAGGGACGCTTCCATTGATGCGGATCAGATGTGGGATCGACATCTTCGGCCAGCGTGTCGTCGGTGGCTGGATCGATTACGTCATACGTCCATGTGGCGGGATTTTCTTCGTCGCCTTGTTCGCCGCCGGTTTGTTTGAGCTTCACGGGGAAGATGCACGTCGGTAGCGGCGGCCCCAATCGCACCAAGGCCCACTGTACGCCGGTACCGCCTTCGCGCCAGAGGATCGTCGCCGCGCCGTAGTGCTTGGCTTTCAGGTTGGCTGTCTTGCCGTCAGCGATGTCGGCATACGGGTACTCCACATCCTCATCCGGCACGTCGATCTTCACCGGGCAGATGCCCGCGCCGTAGGCCATGCCGATCTTTTTGCTCTTGAGGGGTTCGAGGAGAATCACGAACTTGCCGACGTGATCGTCTTCGCTGGGCGTGACGCCAACCACCGCGACTTTGTTTTTGAAGGCGTCGAGGTTGTCCTCGGGATCGATGATCGGCGAATCGATTCCCAACACGCTGTAACGCGAGAGATCGTTGCCGCTGTCGTTGCGAACCAGCACGATCCCGCTGGAACGCATCGCCGATTGCGGCGTCGAACCGATGTTCCGCTGACTCGCCTGGAACGCCCGCGTCGTATCGATGAAGGCGTTGTAAGTCGTCGCCGGAATACGTAGCTTGTCGCCCGGTTTCACTTTCTTTAGCGGATCGCCCATCGCCATTTTGTCAGCTCCTGCTCTGTCTCGACCTTCTGATTCACCACGAAGACACGAAGAGCACGAAGACCCACGAAGTCTATTTTTAATTTTTAATTTTTAATTTTTTTTTTTCGTGGGTCTTCGTGTTCTTCGTGGCTTCGTGGTGACGTCGGCGTTCGGAAAAACGGGAGGATTGAGACAAAGCCGTCAGCTCCCGATTCCTAATCCCGCGAAGTTGGCCGATTCGTAAACACTTTCGATGTAGACCGCCACGGGCTTTTTGATCAGCTCTTTGGAGTCTTCGTCCTCGGCGTCCTGGTAGCGCACCCACATGTAATCCCAGCCTCTCTTGCTGATTCCGCTGATGGTGCCGACGCGTAATCCCGTGGCGTTGGGACTCGCCGCGAACTTGAAACTGATCTCCCAATCGCCGTCGTAGACGCTCTGGCCTTTGGTTCGCTGTGAGCCGCTGGCTCCCAAAAACAAACACTCGCCAGCGGCACAACCTCGGAACGAGGCACTGTTGATCTTGCCGGTAAGATAGAAGAGCTGTCCTCGGTAAGGGGCCGTCACCACCGCTGCCGGGAGATAATGCGTTTCGGAGAACTGATAGACTGGGATCGTGATGTCCACGCCTTCGACGCTCTCGTGTGTCACGCCGATCGCGCCACCGAAGTCGGGGGCGCTGTTGGGATAACGTCCGACGGTTTGGATGCTTTGGGTGATATGCTGCGTGCCGCCGCCGGTGTCGAAGGTGAACGTCGATTCGCCCGTCTCCGGCTGCTGCTCCATCCGGCCATAACGCACCTTGCCGTCCCACAGCAACGGCCCGACAGGCTCAATATTCAAACTCTGCCGCACCAAACCGTCATACCAGACCGGCGTGGCCGCCCGCAGTGACTGCTTGGCCGCCAAGTCGTCATCGGTCCCCGCCACCACAAACGCCAACTCGACGGACGCACCATCCCCCAGCGACGACTGACGGCTCTCGAATTTTTCCTGCACGCTGATCGCCATTCAATCGAACTCCGCTTCGTCGTTGCCTTGGTCCACGAGTTTTTTGGTGTTTTTGGCGGTTTCTTCTGAGCGCTTTACCCAACTGGACAACGCTTTTTCCAAGCATGTCAGGGGATCGGGCGGCATGTAGAGGATGCCGGTTTTGGTGGCGGGGTCGATGACGATGTGGTCGATGTACGCGGCAATGGCGTTGCAGAGTTGCACGGTGCCGGGCTTGGAATTCAGCGCCTTCTCCATTGCATCGAATTGCTCCTGTGCCCATTGCCGCAGGTCCGTTGCGGCCAATCGTTTTTCGCTTGATGTGCGGAGTTGTGCCAGTCGCGTCTCGGCAGCCTTCCGCTTGTTCCGCAGGTCCACGAAGGTCTGCTGTAATTCGGGTACGTCGTCGAGAGCTGTATCCGTCAACATCGTTGCCAGCGATTTCACACGCTTGCCGATGTCTTCGATTTCCTTTTCCAGCCTCGCCACCTCCGAGCCGCCCTTCTGCCGGGCCAGCACCGACTTGACGAATACGCTGATCGCGACCGAACGGCCTTTCTCGTCGCCCAGCAGCGTCAATCGGATTTTTTCCAGCACCCATGCGTTCAGCGGCGGGGCCGGGATGCTCGACGATTGGCAGACCGCCTTGCCTTTGCGGTGGTACGCGCCATCGACGTAATACTGCTGCGTCCTGCCTTTGGACAATTTTCGCGTCCAACCGTAAAAGTTTGTTTTGCAGTTTCCGCAACGGATCAAGCCCGACAGCATGTAGCGATTGGTGGACTTGGCGAGTCCTCCCATCGGTCGCCGCCGCAGTCGCTCCTCGCGTACCTTGGCGTAGGTCTCCGCGCTGATGATCGGGTCATGAACGTTTTCGGCGGTGATCCAATCCGCCTCGGCATTCCACGTCTTGCCAGCGGTCTTGCGGGCCACATGCTGGCCGTCGCCAGTGACGCGGAAGATGCTGCCGGTCTGCCGCCGGTTCCATGCGACGGTGCCGCAGTAGGCCGGGTTTCCGAGGATGTGCTTCACCTGCTGGGCGTTCCAGTTCTTCCCTTTGGGACTCGGGACGCCTTCCGTATTAAACGTCGCGGCAATCATCCAGACGCCCAGCCCCTGAAGGTACATCTCGAAAATACGCTTCACCGTGGCGATGTGGTCCTTGTCGCCGGGCACGAGGCGGACGATGTCGCTTTTGGTCTTGCCGGGGTTTTCGTCGGCGGCAAGGACGCGGACCAACTTCCCCGTAGCGTCGAACTCCCGCTTGCGACCGTCGGGCAACCAACGGAGTGTGCGGAGCACCTGCCCCGTAGCCGTCTGGTGCTGGCGGTCGTAACCATACGGCGGTTGCCCGCCCTGCGAGCTGCGTTTCGCCTTCACACTCGATACGCTGCCTCGGATGCAATCCCGCGCGAGCTTCACGCTGTATTGGCGAGCCTGCCATGATTTCACGCCTTGGATCAATTCGCCTTCGTCGCCTTCGGGGATGCCCTCAGCGACGAAGATGGCCTCGACTCCGGCCAATCGCAGGCGATGCAGGTAATAGCCGGTCTCGTTGGTTCCGCCGCGAGAGAAGCGGGAGATGTCGTAGCATAGGACGGTGCCGAAGTCGCTGCCCGCCTCCGCGTCGGCGATCATCTGCTCGAAGTCATCGCGGCCCCGAACGCTCGTGCCGCTGATAGCGTCGTCCACGTACCAGCGGGCGATGGTATACCCGTTCTCTTTCGCCCATTTCTCGACGTAAGCCTGTTGGTCGGGGATCGAACGATCTTGCATGTCCGTAGAACGCCTTGCGTACCCAATGGCAGCCATGTGTTGTGCCGAAGTTTTCGTAACGTGCCTCATGGCAATTCTCCTGTAAAGGAACTTTTGTTTTTGCGACGGCACGCGCCGCCGTCTACGACACGATCCCTCAAGTTGGCAACGGCAGCAAGTCATGTCGCGGATCAATTTGCAAGCTAAAACCACTGCAAAACAAGGTTAAAAAAGATCGAAAAACGTATTTAATTAACTTGAT
This sequence comes from Phycisphaerales bacterium, assembly GCA_009781185.1. Lineage (GTDB taxonomy): Bacteria > Planctomycetota > Phycisphaerae > WQYP01 > WQYP01 > WQYP01. Next base: position 40,998 of record WQYP01000004.1, read on the forward strand.
GTAATGGCGTAACTTGAGGTAAGTCATGGTTGTCCGGACGGGCGTGGGTGCCTACGCCACGGATAAGGCCCCGAATAACGGAGTATGTACCATGACCATGAAGCAGTCCAAGAAGACCGCGAAGGCGACCAAAGCAACCAAGCCCGCCAAGGCGACCAAGAAGGCCAAAGCCGTCGCCGCCAAGCCCGTCGAAGCCAAGGCGACGAAGATGTCCGGCCTCGACGCCGCCGCCCGCGTTTTGAAGGAGAGCGGCGAAGCGATGAACGCCAAGGCGATGGTCGAGACGATGCTCGCCAAAGGCTACTGGACGACCGGCGGACGTACCCCTTCAGCCACGATTTACGCTGCCGTCATACGAGAGATCGCCGCGAAGAAAGCCGACAGCCGATTCAAAAAGACCGACCGTGGCCTGTTCACCTTCAACAGCTAACCCCCCCCCTCGCCCCCTCCCTCGCCCCCGCCTTCCGACCTCGGCAACTCGCCGGGGTCTTTATCATGGGTCGCCATCGTTGCCGCCTCCAACGCCTTGAGCCGTTCCCATTCGGCTATCGGCACGATCACCAAATCCATCGCGTTATAACGCCACAGTCCGAGCGGGCGACCGGTCCGCAGAATCTCCCGGCAGGCAAATCCGAGAATGGCCCGCACATGGCTGATCGGCATCCCGAAAATAGGTTCATGCTTGGGCATCAAACATCCCGTGAAAAAAATGTTGTACAGGAAAGAAAGTCAACTGTACCCCGTGATTGTTCCCTCGGCCATCTCCGGTTGAGACCGCCGAGGGGGGAACCGTTACCCCCCCCCGTTATGGCCTCAATAATTCAGCCGCGTAAGACCCCATTCCTTCAAAATGGCTTCAGCTTCTTCAAGTGTTAATTCACCATCAGGTCTGCCGTCGGGCCTTTTTTCGTGAGGGCCGCAGCAAATGGAGCAACGCCAAGGGTTCTTGCCGTCTTTCGCAGCTTGAAAATCATATGTGATGCTTATTTCTTCCCAGCTTTTCTCATCTTTGTGCGTATTAAACCTGCCATGATATTGCTTCCCGCTTTGGTAATAGTCGGATTCCTGTCGAGGATTGCCAGTCTTGTCGAGAAGAAGTTCTTTATAAGTATGCATTGTGTCGTGCGTTGTTCGTTGATCGGCATGCGCAGGGTTGTTCCAATCCGCCTGATACCCGCCACCCCTTTCAACCCACGTATCCGGGATAACCGGCAGTCCGCGTACTTTGCGGTCAGGATTGGAAGCTCGCCCATATACTTGTTCCGCGCGAGGCCCGCGCTTACACCCCACCAACAGTACGCATGTGACGAGAATCATTGAACATAGAACAGTTCCAGTTATTCGCATAGCGTTTCGCTCCATTTCCACGTTATAACCTTCCGCATCGTCGTCCTCCTTAACCTCGGCCATCTGCTATGGAGCATTGGCGATTTCGCCGCCGTCTTATCAACGGCAGGATGCCAAAGATGCCATAAGCACTCACGAGAGCAATAAATAGTCCAAGAAAACGGAATTGGAACAAAATATATCTCGCTTCAGATGGCGGATCAGACATGCGAAAGATAGTTCCATGCCGAATAGCATCTCGAAAACTCAACGCCTTATTGCAGTCAAAAAAGTTATACGTACCCCTATAGATGCGAAATAACGAAATGGAAAAGATACAGTCGCCCGCTCTCGGAGAATCAGGTACCTCTGGCATCAGATAATCATTCATATCTGCATCTCGGTAAAAAAACGTATGCGTATCTAGATGCAATCCGGATTCCATGCCGGTAAACGAACTGTTTGACCACGGTCCAACAACCTCCAGACTCAAGTTACCTTTCCCGCTTAAAAGGACAACCGAAACATTGTCGGGCCTGACAATGGCCAACTCCCAAGCGGTCTTATGACTTAAAATCCAACCAAGCAGTAGAATTGAAACAGCTGATATCCAAAGTGACGCCATCAACGACAAACGAAAACGACCGGATCGCCGAGTTGCATAATCTAACACTATCCGGTTCGAAGGTTCTTTTAATGTCGGCTCATCGCCCATCTCTCAATACTCGCTTAAAAGATGTTTTTAGTTGCCTGTCGGAGAGGATAGCATGCCAGTGTTGGGGGGGGCAATTTCCGCTTGGCTCCGCCGCCGCGTCGCCGCTGTTGTCGGGGAGGGGCGGGGGGATCGGGAGAGATGCATCATTCAACACTCCTTTACGCTATGCCGTTTATCTAAATTTCCTGCCAGTTGCCGGAATCACGCCACAACGGGTGGACAAGCAGCTTCATGCCCGTATTGTACCTTGGAGCGGTCTCGTGTTCGCTACGCGCAACAAACAAAAACAGTAGCCCTGCCCGTTCCCCTCGGCGTCATGGGGCGAACGTATCGGCCAGTACCTAAGTGTTCCGTTAAACCATATTTTCGGTTTAACGGAACACTTACGCATAACCGGGAAAACGTTCTGCTGTGAAGTTCGCCTTGGCTTTGGCCTTCATTTCTTTTTCTTTGCCAAGAAATTGTCCGTAATCAATGAAGTAGCGTTTGGCGACCTCCGGCATCGCCCAGCGTCGGCGGCGATTATGAAAACTACGTCCCAGGTCCACGATCTTCCCGGCTCGCTCCAACTGGCGCAGTGCTCGTCGGAACGAAACATGCTCACTCTCGGTGATCTCATTTTTCTGAAGCGCCACCCCGACGATGGCGATGCTGTCGATCTCCTTGCTTTGCTTGGCCAGCACTTCCAGACATAGCTGTTGAACTTTGCCCATGCCTCGACTCATTTTGGTGGTCCTCCATCGGTTAAGTGTTTCGTAGCGTCGCATTTTACAAAATGTGACAGGCGTCACGTTTTCGGCGTCACATTTTTTTATTCTGCGTCATGCAAAATGTGACGATGAATGTAAATCGTTATCTTTCCAAACTTTAGTGCGTCACATTTTTTGTCACGTTGTCACATTTCATTTCACGGCCACGCCACGTCACATTTTCCCTCCCTATAAGGGAGGGAAAATGTGACGTGACGCTCGTGACGCTTAATTCGGTATGCTCAAAAGTTCGCCGGTGACGATGATTTCACCGCGATCAGCGAGCACTTGGAGAACGCGATGCAGATTTTGGCGTACCATGCCAGCCGAGGTGCAGGCCGCACGCCACGCCTCCATCGTCACCTGCCCGTTATGTTTTGCTAAACGGTGGGCGATTTCCAGACCGGTCTTCTGCCATTTGCCGGACATGGCGGTTTTGGATTTGGCGACGATGGCGCTGGTGTCGGCGTCGAGGACTTCGATCACTGCGGAGGTCACGGGGTTGCCGTCTTCGTCGGTCAGGTCGGGCAGTTCCACGGGAGCCAGTTTCATCGCCAGCGGCGGTGGCGTTTCGGCGTCCTTCATTTTCGTGGCGGTCAGCAGCAGGGCGTTTTCGTTTTCGAGGCGGTACTCGGCGTCGAGTGCGGCTTTGAGTGCGATGGCACCGCGAGCACGGCTTTTGTCGCTGTGGCCGGAATGATGGACGACAAGGATTGTGCAGTCGTAACGATAGCGGATCGCGTCGCAAGCGGTGACAAACTTGCTCATGTCCTGCGTGGAGTTTTCATCGCCGCCGCCGAAGCAGCGGGCGAGGGTGTCGAGTACGATTAACGTTGGCGGTCCGACGGTGGCGATGCCGGTGTCGATGGCGGTGAGTAGCGAGATCAGGTCGGTCGGTTCGGGGATCGCGACGGACGGTGCGAGGAACAGCGGCTTGTTTTGCAGGCTGATGTTGTGGTGCTCGCTCCACGCGCGGATGCGTCTGCCGAACCCCTGCTGGCCTTCACCGGCGACGTAGACGACAGGACCGCTTTTGACCGAATGGCCACGCCACGGTGTACCCGTCGCGATCCGACATGCCCAGTCGATGGCCAAGAAGGATTTGCCGCAACCGGGATCGCCGAAGATGAGGGCGAACGTGTCACGTTCAAGGATACCACGCAATAACCATCGCGGCGGATGCACCTCGATTTGATCGACGCGAGTAAGCCTGATCCGTGATGCCGGTGGCGGTGGTGCCGATGCGATGAGATTTTCACGCGCGGGGGGCAGCGATGGCACGGCGGTCGGTTCGTCGTTCTCAAACTCCGGCACCTCCTCCAAATGTTCGAACTCCGGTGTCACCTCCAACGGTCGAGGCGGCGCTGCATTCCGATTCCGTCGAAGCGGCTTTGCGGCCCATACCTCCACCGCCCGCAGCCACGGACACAGCAGCTTCGGATCGAAAATGTCCAGATCGGACGTTTCCAGTTCTTTCCATAAATTGGTCACGTAAGCCATCGCGTGTTGGCGAGCGCGTAGTCGGGCGGCGGGCACTTCGTGGCCGGGACGATAGCCGAGATGGTGCGTCTTTGGGCCTGCGTCGCCCGCTCCGTACACCGTGTAGCGCTCGCGGAGACGGCGGCGTTGTTTGTGCATCGCCTCCTCCTCCGCAAACGGATCGCAGCGACGCTTGGCCATGAGTTCGCCAATCGACACCGGCTTCAACATCGGCGGCGGTGGCGGTCCCGGCGGATGCGCCCAAACGCGCACAATCCGCCGAGCCTCCTCAACGAAGTCCCGGCGATAAGCTCGCTCGGCGGCGTAGGTGAGAGCATCGACGGGAAAGTTCATGCCGTCCTGGTACTCACGCACAATGTTATTGTTTGCAACCATTCAATTACTCTCCGCGATGCGACGAAGCTGTTCACGTTCCCATTGAGCCAGTAGCCACGCCGCCATCGCTTCGTGACGGCGGTCCCATCTTGCCTGATTTTCAGGAGTGCGGGGTGCAGCCCGTACCTTCATCGTAATATTGCCGACACGTTCGGAAACGCCGAACTCCGGCGTGTCTTGCATACTTTCATGCATACATTCGGATGCGTCTTGCATAAGAACCATAAACGACTCCAATTCAAGAAGTAGATGAAATGATTCAAAAAGAAAGGGGCGGGAAGCACGGAGAAACCTCCCGCCCCCCTGACCTCTCCCCCCCTTCCCCATCCCCCTGACCGGAGAATGATTTATGCAATGCCCTTGCTGCGGACCGCAGCGCGAGGGTCAATCATCGCGGCACCGAAGTCATGGTAAACGCGCCAGTGTGCGGCGAGCGTATTGACATCGTGCTCGATCCCTTGGAACTCGATGGTCGGACTTTGCTGGCCGTTGAGGAACGCCACCACCATCGCCGTGGCTGCCGGGGACGCGAACAAATACCAGTGGGCATTGCTGGTCTGTTTGCCGAATTTCTGGGCGTTGGCCAATCGCGGTTCCACTTCCAGTTTCACCACGTTTCGCAGGCTGTTGCCGGTGGGCAAATCGACCTGGGCCATGATGTACTCGGATTCCAGCAGCGATCTTGCCGTGGTCTCGAGCGCCGGTGGCACCAGCAGGACTGCCGGGCGGATGTCCAGATCGTTACCTTCATCGTCCCGCTGACTAATCATCGCTTTGATCGCGTTGGACAGCGACCAAGTGCTGAGATTGGAGTCGGCACCGTCGATGTAGTTGCTGTTGGCTTTGCTGAAGAAGTTGCCCTCGTTCGCCAGCAGCACGCCGAACACGAGGTCGTTGAGCTTTCGCATCGCCGCCTTGCCCATCGCTGCCGACGCTTCGGCAAAGACGCCGAGGTCGTCGTTGATGAGATCGCGGCGGTCGATGCCCAGCAGTTTGCCGTAGGTGTCGATCTGGTAGGACGCCAGCCATTCCTTGACGGTGCCGTGCTTGAGTTCGCCGCCCGGAGCGACCTGTTCCAAACCGCCGACGAAGGAGGGGCGGATTGCGGTGTTGGTTTTGAAGTCGGCCACGGATCGGATCGCCGCGAATGAACGCCACGTCGCCGGTGCATCGCTGTAGGCGTCCAACAAATTCTTGCTGGCCAGATCACCAAGCGCAACCGGCAGCGACATCGTGCTCAATGCCGCCTTTACCATCGCATCACGACCGACGGGAATTTCCTGACCGTCGAGCGTCAACGCCATCCGGCACAAATCGAGACAGTGCGTAATGCCCAGGTCGTGAGCCTGCTGCAAAACATCGGACTTGAAATGTTTCTCGGCGGTTTTGCTCATCCCCATGCGAAAAGCCAACGCCGCTTCGATCACTTCGGTTGTTGCCGCCGGACGATACCCACCCGCCATCGGAGCCGTCGGTCGCGATGTCCGCAGAACCTCAAGTTCCGTCCTCGCCGCATCCCAACCATTGGACACCGCTTTGGCCGCGATCTCAGGATGCCGGGCCGTCAACTTCATGATGCCCGCCACACGCACCCGCTCGGCAGCAAGAACATCATCGTCATCGACCACGCCACGACTGGCGGCGATAGCAACGCTGGTGCGACCGTCGCACCCCAGCGTCACTACCGACACCTCCCGCAGCGTCCCCTTGGTCACGACCGTCAGCCCACCTTTTGGCGCAACGACAGTCCGACCATTGATCTCCATCTTTTCACCCGGAGCCAGGCGGACAGTTTCATCGGGCGCGACGCCGACGCTGGCCTGCAACGGGAATCCGTCGCGGGCCAGATCAAGCACCTTCCTCGCCGACGCCGTCGAGCCGACAATACTACCAGCGACACGAAGTTGCCCGGCTTGCACCGCCGCCTCACCTTTGCCCAGCACATTGTCCAAACCTGTATCATGGTCCACCAGCAGCGGAATCAATCCGCCACAATCCAGACCCGCGAGGTTGATGGCAATGTTCCCCCACCCCCCAACCCGCATGACACCGCCGGTATAAGCGACGATGTTCACAGTAGGCTGCTTCACCCCCCCCTCCCTCTGCCCCGCCGCGATCTCAACCTTCGCAGCGGTCAGGACAAGTTCTTGTTCAATCATGGTCGTCATCTATTTCCTCCTGTTGAAAAAGGATCAAAACCTGCTCGCAGTAAACCTGGCGCTAACAATCTCAACTCACGGCGGACGGAGCCTTCACTCATCCCCAACCGCCGAGCAGTTTCACTCAAATTACCTTTGCACTCGATCACTAAACGACAAAGCACCTTGCTTTCCTCGTCACTGATGTACTCCAAAATGTCATCGAGACTCCATCGGCTACGAGTCAGTTCCTTCGAGCGGTTCTTCGTCACCAGATGCTCTACAGGTTCTTTACCATCCATCGGTTCAGGGAATTGCTGGAACCGACGGGCCTGCTTCGCTTCCTGTTCGGTGACTTTCATCACCGCTCGTTGCACAACTTTGTAAATGAAAGTCTTCTCGCTTGCTCCTTGTGTTGGATCGTACTTCGGCGGCTTGCGGAGCAGACGCACTATCGTTTCCTGCACCACATCGTCGTAATCAACATGCTCGGGACAATACTTCTGGGCCGCTTGCAGGGCGACCGCCCTGGCGTACTCCAGAAGCTCCGGCGACAACACCCATTCGTTTTCTTTTTCGTTCGGTTCGGGAATCATTTACACCCCCTCGCCGCGCTCGAGCCGTGCCCGGATGTCATCGCACAAGGTGAAGGTGATGATGGCCGGTGTATCGTCACGGGGCGGGTGCCGGTGCATGACGAAATACTGATCGTTGGCATTCACGCGACGCCCGTACCTCGCCGACTCGCGATCCGCTGCCTCCTGTAAAGGTCGGAGGAAGTCGGCATAGCTGCACCCCATCGCCTCGCACATCGCGGCATACGGCGTGAACATCCCGCATTCCTCAAAATAATTGGCAGCCGCCTCAACATCCATCTTTGACCATGCATCACGACTGGCCGGAGTCACGGTTCCGCCCTCGATCAGCACTTCCAGCATTTGCGGACGGCAGTCATAACCCCGCGACCGCAGGTGATTGGAAACAACCGTCAGTGCCATCGGGAACATTGCCCCAATCTCCAACGACGCCGCCTGCCGAAAGACGGGGTCCGCATTCCGATGCGGCTTGATCTTGAAATCCACATACTCCTCAAACGACAAACCAAATTTCATCATCGTGTAACCTCCAAAAAAGGGAAATGTTGTTTCGGGCACCACACCCGTATAACAACTTATTGCCCGGCCAAAGGCCAATTCGTAAACAATTTTGGAAAAAACTTAAAAAATGTTCTCGGAACATTCTCGGACGCAACATCCCAGCATCACGCGGCTTCCCGAATAACGCCATCGCTCCAAGCAAAGTGAATCGCGCTCAGTCGGGTAAAGCGCCCTTCGGTGGCTTTGGCGATGCGGTCGGTGACGCCGCCTCCCCGCATGCCGGGGGCTTCCATTGCGTTGAAGGTGCCGTGGATGCCGATGGTTTTCTTTTGGGCCTGTTCAATCGTGGAACTCAAACCCTCCAAGTAATCCTGAATGGCAGGCGGGGGTTCGAGCCGATCCGGTCCCTGTGAATCCTTCATCTTCTTTTCGTCGTGGGCCTTGCCGATGGCGTCACGCCATTCCGCTCTCGCCTTGTCCAGTTCCTCATTGGACTTTTGAATCTTTTCCGCTTGCTCCTGTGCGAGTTCGTCCTCGGCATCCATCGCGGCCTGGCCGATCTGCGCCATGTTGTAGTTGTACGCATCATCCGCAGTTTTACGTTCCTGCTTTCGCTGATCTTCACGCTGTGCGAGAGCCTGTTTTTTCTGGGCCTCGATTTGGTTGTTCGTCTCCGCAAGTTCCTGATCCGCCATCTTTTTGGCGGCATCCACATCGAAACTGTCGTCGAACAGGCTCCACAATTCCAGCAGCCGTTTGGTCGTCCAGTTGATCGCGGTGTTCCACGCCTGCTGAAAGCCCGATGTAAAACTCGTCCACGTCTTCGACAAAAATGCCGTCGTTTCGATCCACGCCGTTTCGAGCGAACTTCGGCAGATTTCCCACGCGGCCAGCGCTCCGTAAAACGCGCCTTGAATGATGTTGACGAACGAACTTTTGAATTGAATCCACAAAGTTTCAAGAGCATTGATGCCTGTCTGCCATGCGACTTTGAGCGTCAGCCACAAAATCTTCGCCGCCAGCGCAATGTCGCCGGCAGCCAGAGCGTCGGCGATTCCGCCGAAGGCTTCGGTGGCGAATGAGGAGAGGTCGGCGAAGCGGTCGCCCAGCCAGGACAGAGCTTTCCCGCCCGCACCCGAAGCATATATAAGGTATGCGCCAAGTGCGGCCATCGCCGCCACCACCATGCCGATGGGGGAGAGCAGCCAGGCGATGAGGCCGCCGAGCACACCGATCACGGTGGAGACGACGCTGATGGTTGTGGCCAGCGCCGAGAAGATGCCGCCGAGGAACACGATTGTTTTGCCCAGTACGAGCAATGCCATGCCCGCCGCGATCACGCTGGCGGCGACTTTGAAAATCGTGACGATGAGTTCCTGGTTTTGCTTGACCCACGCGATGGCTTTGACGACGAGGTCGATGATGCGATTGGCGATGTCTGTCAGCAGCGGAGCCACCGCTTCTCCCAGTGTTGCGCCAAGCTGCTTGAGCACGGCCCAGAGCGTGCTCAACGCCTCGGCCAACTTCACGCCAGTAGCAACACTCGTTTCCGACGCGGTGAGGCCGAGTTTGCGAGCCTCTTCCTGCATCGCTTCGATTCCCGCCGCGCCTCGGCTCATCATGGGCAGCAAATCCATGCCGGACCTGCCGAAGATCGCCATCGCCGTTGCCGCGCGAACGGCGGGGCTTTGAATGGCGGCGAGTTTGTCGGCGATCAGTTTGAATTGCTGATCCGGCGACAGTCCTCGCAGATCGTCGATGGTCAATCCCAACTGCGCGAGTGCCGCCGTCGCCGACTTTGATCCCGTGGCCGCTTGATAGATGGTTTTCTGCATCTTCTTAATGCCGCCTTCCAGCGTCGCCATATCGGTTCCGGAGATGCTGGCGGCGTAACCCAACTCCGAAAGTGCTTCGACTGAGATGCCGGTTCGTTGGCTGAGCGTTTGAAGTTCCTTGCTTCCCGACGCGAAAACTTTGGCAAAACCGACCAGTGGCGCGGCGATGGCGGTGCCGATGGCGGCGAACTTCTTGCCGAGATCGGCGACAGAATCGCCAAACGCCTTGAGTTTCTTGCCGGCCTTCTGCAAACCCTTCACGAGCTTCTCGTCGTTGACGAGCAGTTCGATAAACGCGCTGCCAGCTTTGATGCCTTGGGGCGACCCCATCGCTCACACTCTTTCCTTCAGCAACGTGGCGACGCGGTCCACGATAGCGGTGATGACCGTCTTACTATGGCACAGCGAATTGTGGTTGGTGTTGGCTACCACGATAGGATCGGGACCGCCGTTGATGGTGGCAGGAAAAACGGGAAACGAGTTGGCGGCCCGGAAGATATCGCAGATTTTCGGAGCGGCATTTCCTCGCGGATAAGCCAATGTCTGCGACCAGAGCGGCTCATAAGCCACTGGATCAATCAACACCAGATAATCCACACAGATATTCCAGTGAGCAACGGTGATGCATGATTCGAGCACACGTTGAGCACCGAACGAGTGTCCGACGAGCACCACTGTATTTGCCGGGAAAAGGCGAACAGTCAATTCGACATCAGCGCGGAACTGGTCAAACACCCGTGACGGCGTCCAAACATAAACGCCATCCATCCGCGAGAGCGCCTTGGCGATGTCGCTAGTCTGGGGGCTTCCCAGCCCCCCCAGCACCACCGCAAACACCCGATCATCTGAATCACTTGTCATCATGTCAAAATCCGTCTTTATCTACGTCCGTGTCTGTCTGTGCGGGGGGGGGCTGTCTGTGGTTAATTCCCGTTTTCTTCCGTCTTGTCCTGTGCTTTTTGCACGCCGGCCCGCAACGTCATCGCGAGGATGGACGTTGCGATGGTTTGGATGACCGTGCCGATGTCGCATCTGCCGTCGGCGAAGGTCGCCAGCACGCTGAGGATCGCGATGAGGCCGACGATGTAGGTTTTCCAGCCTTGTAATGCATTCCGAAGCGTTTCCATGTTGATTCCTTTTGTTAAAATCCATCCGGCGGTGTCCGCCGCCGCTTGTCTGCCTGCCTCACCGCCTAAACAAACACCAGTGAAGCCGCGATTGCGACGAGTGCCTTGAGCAGTGCGCCGATGGCGTCACGCTGCCAGGCGACCGCTGCCGCATTTTGCACGTTTGCCGTTTGCATCTTCGCATTGATTGATGCCCATTCGTTGGCAAGCTCCTGGTTGGGCAGTTTGGCGACGATGGCGGCGTAGGACTCGTAAGGATCGCCCTTGCTCGCCAACTCGATCCACGCCCAGATATCGGCGGCGGTCATCGCGACGAAGGCCGGGCCGTATTGGGCGATCACCGGCGCGAGCGCGGCGGCCTGCGTTTTGCCCAACTTTGCAGTCACCTGCGCGATGACCGTTTCAAGCGATTGCGCCGCCGCTTCAGTGAGTGGTTCAACGATGCTTCCGAGTGTTGTGTCTGACATAAGATTTCCTTTCCATCATTAAAAAATATCCGCGTCCATCCGCGTGCATCCGCGGCCATTTACGTTCCCCCCGTCTGTCTGTGTCTGTCGTGTCTGTCTGTGGCTCATTCCCATCGTTACGGTTGCGTGACGGGAGTCGAGCTTGGCGATGCTTTGCCGTCTCGTGCATCGCGGAACAACTGCAGAAAATCGGAGAGACCGCCGAGCACCTGCCCGGCCTGTGCGCGAGTGAGTCCACCCTGCTCTTCCGGAACCTGGATACGACGGTAACTTTCAGCGGCGGCTGCGGCGGCGGTGTCGAGACGTTCCGAGTAGGTGGGACTCAGTTGCACACCATTGCATGCCACCATGCCTGCCGTAAGGACCGCCGCGAGACAGAATTTGAGAGTTGTTTTCATGTGATCTCCAAAAAGAATAAAAGACTAAAATCTTGAAACTCGAAACTTGAAAACTTGAAACTACGGAGGCGGCACAAACACTTTGAGCATCGTGATGTCGCCTTTGAGCGGGGCGGGCGGTGGCGACGCGGTGCGTTTGCGTCGTGCGGGGAGTGCCGGATGGAAGTCGGCGGGCTTGAATGCGCGGCCTTTCTTCGGATCGCGATTGGCGTTGGCGAGCATCGATAGCAGCGCCGCGGTGTGATTCCAGTTGTCTTCCTGGCGTGACTGCGTCATGTCGATGAGTTCACGGAGGGTGAAGTGGCCGGGATCGATGCCGAGGATTCCGGCGCACTGCCAGACGAGTTCCCAGGCGGTGTCGGCCCCTCCTCTGCTCCGCTGTCCAGTTCCGCCAGCGCCGCTTGCATCTTGCGTTCGAGTTCCGGACTCTCCAATCGCGTCTCCACCGTCTGCAACGCCGCCGTCTCGAACTTCCGCAGTTTTGCCAGCGCCTTGCTCAGCACCCTGCGCCGGCCCTGCGGGAAAAAATCGACCAGTTCCTCCAACAGCGCCGTCGTCGCACCATCAATGGCATCGCCCGCCATCGCCCGCCCAAAGTCCACATCGCTGATCGATTTGGCGTCCGCCTCCGGCTTGCAGACCGCATAAATCACATCGCACAGCAGCACCGGATCGCCGATGAGCCTTTCCAGCAACTTGCCTTCAATGACCTCCAGCAAGTTCACCTTCGCCAGATCACGTACACGCTTAATGGCATCCACATTGATCGCCACCGTCCATGTACGCCCCGCGTTATCGACAAAAGTTTTCATGCCATGACTCCAATGAGACAGGGGTTACGTGATTAAAATTGAGCAACAAGGACGGATTACGTTCCGCCGACAGTCTTCCAGACGGGTGGGTTGGTCGAGTACGTGGGCTTGGCGGTGACTTTGACGCTCAAGGCTTCTTCGAGCGGTTCATCGCGGGAGAAGTCAGTAATCATGCAATCCGCCCACAAGCCTTGGCTGCCGGTGGAAGTGGCACCGGTGATGGGGCCGTCCATCGCGGCGATGCCGATGATGGAGTTGCCGAAGTAGGCGTCTTTGATCGCTGTAAACCCCGTGTCGCTTGTGTCCCAGACCATCTCGAATTCGATGCTGCCTTCCTTGAGCGTGCCGGCGGTGGCTTTCCAGCCGCTATTGGCGCGGGTGGTCACATCCGCTTCGCCTTTGGTCAGGTTCAGCGTGACGTTTTTGACGTTGGTCAGTTCCAACCAGGTGGGCGTGCCGCCGATGCCGGCGACACAATAATACAGGCGAGCATCTAATCCGAGTCTTACACTCATTTAAAAATCTCCTTTCATTTTATGAGTATTGAATGGCATCTGGCGCAATGGCCACCGGCACTTGGCCACTTTTATGTCGCTGCAAGTATGCAATTGCCCGATGAAGCACCTCGATATCTTCGCTCGCGTTGCCGATCACCAGATTGCAAGCTCGATGAACGATGCCACGAACAACGCCGGTAGAATGATCATGGTCGATGGTTTGCCATTTCATGGGCAGTGGTCGTTCGCACAGGGCACAGCAATACTTCTGTCGTGCCAGCATTTGCCGGTAGTCATCTGGTGTGATGCCGTATTGTGGGCACTTATATCGCACGGCGCGATCCCACAGTCGCTGTTGATTGGCGTCACACCATTGAGCCTTTCGCTTTTTCCTGCACGGACGGCAATCACGAGCAAAATAATCTTTGCCACAACTGCGGCGGACCGGAAAATCGGCCAATGGTTTTTCCGTATGGCACCGGCTACAAACCAGTTGACCTCGCTGTCGAATCTCTTGCCATTGGCTTTCGGAAAGTTTGGGTGTTCGGTGGCGATTTCCGGGATGCATCCTGCGATACAAGAGTGTGTTCAACTCGGAATAACATTGTTTGCAGCGACTCAGGGGCCGCGAGTCGGAGATGGAACGACGCGGGAATGCCGAGATCGGCTTCTCGTTCCTGCATCGGCTGCATCGCTTTACAGCTTCCATCCTGAATCACTCGTCGCGTTAAACAAAGATTGTTCATCCTGCCGGAAACATCTCGGCAGTTTTCCAGTTCATCTGTCGACCCACGAGGTCGGTTTTGAGTTTTGAATTAATGGGTTGTGCGTATTGAATTTTCCCAGCATTTGGGTAGGCGTGGTTTTACGTTTTCCAACGCGGGGAGCATGAAGGGCCTACGGTCGTAACGTTCTCGCTTGTATTTGCCGCCGAATTCGTGGGCTTTTCCACTGGTGCCAGCGTTGGCCGCATCGGGACCGATCACCGCCGACGGCGGCGATTTACTCACCGCATATTTGATCGCGCCGCGCAAGCGGCCTTTGCGGGTATTCGGCGGCGTCCCGGCGGGCGATTTCTTCGGCGACTTCTTGATCGAATGCCGCGCCGCCAGCCGGATCGCCCCCGCAGCGTGGCCGAGGCTGGTGATGTTGCCACGCTTCGCAGCCGCCATTACCTTCTTCGCGTCCAACTTGATCTTTGCCCTGGCTTGGATCACGGTGGTTCCCATCGACGACTTGACGACTTCACAATTTAACGATTTAACAATTCACGATTTAACGATTTGACGTTCTACTTCGCAGCCGCTTCCTTGGCGATGTCCGCTTCGAGCAGTTGGAGTTTGAGGTCGAGGTCGCCGGCCAGCTTGCCCCATTGATCGTTGTACTTGGCATCCGAGCCGATGGGGGGGATCGTCTTTCGGAAGTCCCGCAGCAGGTCGAGCACCATCTTTTTCGTTGTGGTGGTGCCGCTCCAGTCGGTGATGGAAGTCAGAATGTCCGCGATGGTTCGCACGTGATTCGGGAAGAGCGGACGCGAGGTTTTGAGGAAAGTGGAACTGAATTCAAACAACTTATCCTTACGCCCCAAATCCGCCGCCGCCTGAATGGTTTGGACCAGGATGCCGAGTTCTTCGGCTCCATTCACCAGCTTCTCACGGTCGTTCGTTGCGATGTACACACGCCGCAGCAATTCTTTTTGACGGGTTTTGTCTTGCAGCGCCTTGGCGATGGATTCCGCTGCCGGGTAGTCGCGGAACGTGTACGTCAGCAGCAGGCCTTTTTCAAAAGCGAGCCGCGACGTGTTCTTCACACCGACCTTGGCGGCGTCGGTATCCAATTGATCCAGATATTGCTTCGATGTGGATATCTTTTCAAACTCGTACATCAGCTTCGCTTTGCGAAGCGTCCAGTCGATGCGGGTGTCGATGTCGGCGAAGCTGTTGGGCACATTGGCGTCCAACCACGCGAGCTGTTCATCCACGGATTTGTCGGCGGGGAAACCGTCCCAGGACCATTTCTTCGGGGTGTCTTCTTTGGCGGGTGCCGTCGTTTGCGCAACCACAACAGCACCGAAAGCAAACATCACAAGCGCCGCGCCCAAAATAGCCTTCTTCATTGTTTTTCCTTCATGTTAGAGACAGGTTGACTCCACTTCGTCCTACGCAGGTCCGAAGTGCCGCGACCGTTGGTCGCTTTTTCCGTCAAATCACTGGAGTCGCTGAAATCCCCGGCGTCGGTGATGGTGAGTGACGCGCCGGCGGCAAAGTATCTTTCCTCGATTGCTTTGCAAATTGCACGGTTCGCTTCTTTGGTTCTGTTGTTCGGCCTTGCCGTCAAATAGTAGTAGCGTTCGCCAACGACCTGCACGGCGATCTTCGTTGTTTCTGTTCGCTTCAAGAACCGCATGGCGGCGTCGACGTTGACGGTGCTTACACCGAAGTTGAACGCGACAATTCCGGAGATTCCTTCCGGGGCAATTTTCCAAACGGCGGCCTTCGATGCTTCCGAGTGGAAGAATTGCAGATTGCCCAGCACGGGGATGTTGGGATTTTGCCCGCGCACCGCCGAGAGTGTATAGCCGACGAACTGGGCGTCGGGTTTGTAGTTGAGCGTTCGCTTGTTGCTATAAAGAACTGTTCCGGGATTTGTTTGTCGCCAGCCGAGGATGAAGCCGTCGCATTGTTTTGCGAGATGCTGCAAGCCGTTGAAGTAATCGACCGGGTCCATTGCGTACATGTCGGTTGCATCTATAGAACCGCCAAAGGTGAACCATACTTTGAAGCCTTTGGATTTTGCGTAGGCGATGGCATTGTCGAAGTTTTTCGGATCGTCCTGCATGTACCAGGCGAGCAGCAATGCGTTGTATTTTTGCCCGGCGAAGTAATCCAACTCGTGCGTGAAGTTTTCGTATTCCGCGTCGCTGGTCGGTGCCCGCAGTTCCGACACCATCCGCAAGCCCGTCGGCAATGGCACCTCGGTGATCGGCGCGTATGTGCGAGAGTAAACTTCTTTCCATTTGTCGAGCGTATCGACGTTTGTCGGAAGGAAGAAGCGCCGCCGTGCAATGTCGCTCTCTTTTTCAAAAACTCCTGCGTAACGAATGAACCGGGCCACCTGCTCGGGCAGATGATCGAGATTGAACGGTGAGCCGACAAAAGCGGCCTTCGATGTTTCAAAGCGAACCGGCCTCGGCGTGAATACGACTTGTTCGCTGAAAAATTTCACGGACGACGGCGCGAACGCTGGCGTCGTCGCAGAGAACGATGCCGTCGTCGGCGTGAACGAGACTGTCACGGGCTGGAACGTCTGCGAGAAACCAACCGTGCTACACGCCAAAACTAAAGCTGCAATTATGTATCTCATTGCATCTTCCTCTTCTCGCCAATGACGAACTCGACGATATCTTTGGGATGCCAGGTTGTGGGCAGGCCGGTCGCGGCGTCGTTGCCGTTCACATCGGGGTTTTCATTCCGGTTTCCGTTTTCGTAGACGACGCCTTCTACCGTGACGGTGGATGTATAGATACGCATGATGACCATGTCGCCGGGCTTGGCTTCCGCCGGATCGAAACTATCCACTCCAAACAAAGCGATGGATCGCTTCGGAAAGTTGGGATTCCACTTTTGGTTTTGAATCCTTGCGGCCACCGTCCAATTCGCGGGGTACGCATTCGGCGGCGTCCTGATCTTGTACTCCATAATGAGATCGGCCAGCGGAAGAAGCGGACTGCCTTTGGACAACTGCGCTGGCGTGGTGAAGTATCGCATCGTCACGGGCAGATTGGCCGTGAAGCCGTTGTGGTAGATGCCATCATTGATCGTATGCACATGATTGTTAATCATATGCAGGTAGTTATTTTCAAAGGCAAGTGGCGTCGGGCACGCGAATAACGCCGAGATGCCCATCGTTAGCGCCAGGCCGAAAATGGCGAGTGTGCTTTTCCAGAAGCTCATTATTGCAGTGCTCCCACAAAGATGCCGCCTTTGACGTTCGTGTCGTCTTGGCCCTCCTGGGTGAACCGCCAGCGATAGAACGCTTCATTAAAGTTGCTGCCGATGAGTGCTCGGGCGTTGATGATGAGCGGCTGGCCACGAAATGGCGGCATCAACCCGCCGGTACCGATTTCGCGCCAGAACAAAAATCCCTCGCCGTCGAAAACTCGAATCCATCCCAGTTGCTCCGGCGTCGCCGTTTTCGTATCAAGCGAGAAAAAGATATTTTCAAAATCCCGATCGCTCGCGAACTCGACCTGCACGTTCATCGGAACATCGGTATTGCTCGGAAACGGCACCATCACCGTAATATCACGATCTTGCGATACCGCTGGTCCTGCACCAGAACATGGCCTGAATCGGTAAGGCATCATTACGTTCCTCCGACCACAGTCACGACATCGCCGGGCGTGCCTTTGACGAAAATTTCCGAGAGGTCCACACAAACGCAGCGATGCCATTCCGCCGCCAGGTGCGACCAGGGCACATCCTTGCCATCGGTCCCGCGAAAAAACACCGGCCCGACATTGCTCGGCGGCACATTGATATCCACGCTGGCCACCAACGACTGCTTCGACAACGGCTGGTATTCCCCGGAAAGATCAACACGTAACATGACGAAGTTTTTCATAGATTGATTTACCTCATAACGCGGTACGTGAAAGTCAGAACACTCGTGAAAACTTGCTTACTTTGCAGGTGATCGGGCGAGTAGATCGGCTCGTTTTCAGTTTTTACCCACGCTGCCGATCCATCGCCGGGCAGGTCCAAACGCCGTAAACGCAACTCGTCGGCGATCCGCTGGACCTTTGCCATCAACGCGTCGAGCGCCTCCGTATCATCGGGATCGATTTTCTGCTGCACACCAACATCGACGGACACGTCATGCTGATTAACGTTCCGACCCAGGCTGGTGATCTCAATGCCTCGCGGCACCACCGACACCCGCAATGTCTTGAGTTCCGCGAGATCAAATTCGGGCCGATAGGCCCGCACCGCGTCGAGCTTGAGCGGCTCCGCTTTGAGCGCCGCAACAATCGCGTCCGCAACATCAATGGGCAGTGACAACATCTCAATGCATCCAAAAGACCTGAAAGAACTGCATCGCGTCGGAAGCCAGAATGCTCACGAGCGCTCCGATCACAATCCAGGTGACACGTTTGCGCCACGCTTCGTTTTGCTCCAGGCGGTCGAGACGCAACTGAATGCCTGGTTTGCCGTTGCCGCGAATCGCTTCGTCCAGGTGTTCGAGTTTGCGGTGGATCGCACAAAATTCTCCCCGGCATGTCATGTCATAATTGGGACACTCGTTCATGGATTCTCCACATCTATTTGCTTGGTGTGTATCCGCAACGTCTGCCGATACGCATCGCTCCATCGCCAGCACGGTTCATCACCGGGACCAACCACCTCGTACACAAACACCTGCCCCCCCCCAGTACCACTGGTTTCCCGAATCCGGTCTCCGCGTCGCGGCACTATCGGCGTTCCACCGATCATCAAATCCGCCGCCAAGATCAGATAATCCCGGCTCTCGATTCGCAGCAGAGCGCCGCCACCGTCATCAATCTGAAACACCGTGGTGCCGATCGTTGCTGGTACTTCCACCGTCCCTCCCCCTTCACCGCCCCCCCCGCCTCGCTGGTAGACCACGGGCTGAGTCATAAACTTCGTCCGCTGGTCTTCCAGCCAGGCCATGCCTTTCTGCAGGAGGTCAACCATCTCGGCTCGCTCCTCACTGCGTCAATCGCACCCGCACCGTGATATCAGTATCGGTGGCGGCTTGAATGGTTTTGCCGATGAGCTTGTTGCCGGTGGCGGTGGCCGTAGCTTGCTGTGCGGCCACATTCCAATACACGCTGACGCCCACGCCGATGGCGCTACTGGCAGCCGTGGCTTTTGGAAAATCAAAAACGCCAGAGACCGCCAAGCTGCCCTGCGTATTGGCCGGAATGGGCCGCTTGGTGACGCCCACCAATTCCCCCTGCACAACCACCGCACCCGCCGCCACATCAACACTGGGCGTATAGTCAATGTTGTCACCAGCTTGCACAAACACAGCCATAATGAAGCTCTCCAAAAAATCACCTTGTCACCTTGTCACCCGTTCACCTTGTCACGCCCCC
Source organism: Phycisphaerales bacterium (assembly GCA_009781185.1). GTDB lineage: Bacteria > Planctomycetota > Phycisphaerae > WQYP01 > WQYP01 > WQYP01. The sequence goes on from WQYP01000004.1 coordinate 60,152, forward strand.
CCCTCCTCCTCCCGTTACGCTTCCCCTTTGCTGCGAACCCCGGCCCGTGGGTCTTGCAGTGCGACGCCGAAGTCGTGATAGCCGCGCATCTTCACACCCAGCACATTGAAATCCGCCTCGGCGGTTTCGATGGTCGGAGACTCCTGCCCGTTCAAAAACGCGACTTCAATCAGCGGCAAATCGTTGGGGTCGGCGAGCAGATACCACGCCTTTTGGCTGTTGCCGATGTACTTGCTGTTGCCGAGATATCGAGAGACTTCCACGCGATATTTTCCTTGGTGTGGGTTGGCGATGGGGTATTTGTTGTTGGCGGTGGTGTCGCGCAGTTCCATGCTCTTGTAAAGTTGCGAGCCGATGGCCGAGAGAGTCGTGGGAACCAGCATGATCGCGGGCATGATGCCGATGGGTTTGCCGTCGGAGTCCACTTGATCCATGAAAGAGGTTTCAGCTTTGGTCAACCCGTCGATGTTGAGGATCGTATCCGCGCCCACCAGCAGGTTCTTGTTGGCGGCGGTGAAGAATGCGGCGTTATTCAAGAAGATCGTCCAGAATACGTCGTTGATCTTGAGACCCGAGCCGCGCCCGAGTTTTCGCGGCACTGTCGTGATCGCTCCGAGGTCGTCGTTGATGGTGTCGCGACGGTCGATGGTGAGCATCAAACCGTAGGTGTCCGCCTTGTTGGTGTAGGTCTCGTTGCCCAGCGTCCCGTGCTTGAGTTCGCCACCGGGGGCAACCTTTTCATATTGGTCCGTGCCGATGAGACGGTAACTGGTGACGGTCTTGAAGTCGTTGACGCTGCGAACGGCACAGATGTTCCGCCATGTGCGCTCGACCGAAAAGAAGCCTTCGAGCAACGCCTTGTTGGCGACATTCGACAGGATTCCGCCGATGTCGATGGTACTCCACCCCGCCATTACCTGATCCTGCGAAGCGAAAGCCATCCGCATGATGGTGTGGGGATCGGAACGGAAGCTGTAGCCGCCGTAACCATTCGCTCTCGCCGCTTCCAAAAACAATTCCTGCAACCCAATCCCGTTACGGAACCGCTTGTCGGCAGCCTCCAGCGCCTGCTCGTCGCAATGTTCCTCGGGCTTTGCGATCCCCGCCGACAGCAGACACGCCGCCTCAAGCACCTCCTGATTCACGGCACCGGGGCCAGAGATGGAGAATCCCATCGGTGCTCCTCCTCGCACCGCACCGGTCTTGGGCCGTCCCTCTCGCAGAACCTCCAGTTCCGTCTTCGTGGCATCCCAATTCTCGGCGATGGCTTTCGCTTCGATCTCCGCAAAGTGCCGCCCGCCCGCCCCCCCCGGAGCGGACGGCGCACAAAGTTTGCGAATGGTGGCGACGCGATTGGTTTCCGCCAGCGCCTCGGCACGAATGTCCGCCGCCGTGGGCGTGGGTGCCGCTTGGATCGCCGGGACCGGCGCGACAGTGGTCGAAGTTTCCGAAGCCGTCACGGTGGTGGCCGTTTCCATGATATTTGTCTCCTGCTGAGGACGGCTCGCGGCCACCTTCGCGGAGGTATTGCCATCAGCGCCCAGGTCCACAAAACTGATCTCACCGAGCGTCGCCTTGCGAACGACGTTCACCGGGCCATGAAATAGCCACCCATTGACTTGTGTCTTCTGGCCGTCTTTGACAAACTCGAAATCATCGACGCTCGCACCGATACTGGCCTGCCAGGGGAATCCATTCTTGCCCGACGTGACAATCTCCTTCGCCGCCGCCGTGTCCCGCGACACCACCCCCGTCGCGATAAGCTGTCCGTTCTCGATACGGATCATGTCGGTGTGTCCGACGCCGGCGGCGGCATCGTGGCCGAAACGGATGGGACGGTTCTGGCTGGGGATCGTCAGTCCCGCCAGATCGATGACCACCGGATGTCGCCAGCCAGCGAGGCGCATCTGCCCGCCGGTATAGGCGACCATGCGAAATTTCGGCAGTCCCCCCCCTTGCGTTGCGCCACCGACTTCCGCGCCAGCGGCGGCTTCAATCTGAAAACTCGCCGTCAGCGTCAACGGCCCCGCTTCAGGCTGCTCGTTTTGAGGTGTTTTGGTCATTGTTCGTCTCCGTTTTAGGTTTCGCTGCCGACGGCGTAACTTGCGCCACGGTCAAACCGAGTTTGTTCATCAATGCCACTTCCTTGGCCCGCTGGCGAAGCTCGTCTTCCCAATCGCGTCCTTGACGGGCATATTCATATGCAAGCGTTGTGGTGTTACTGGCCAGTCGCGTGGCTTGGGCGTTGGCTTCCTTGGCAGGATCGACGTGTTCCTGCCCATCCCAGAACCACTGATGGCCGAGTTCGCTGAAAGGCGTGTTCTTCAACTCTGGCGGCAGGAGGTTCGGAATGAGAACCGCTTCCTCGAACCAGGCCCGCAGCACATGGTCGAGCACGATGCGCCCGATCTGCTCCTGATCGACGCGAATGGATTTGTAATAGGTCTGGTGATCCAACCGCCCCGATGCATAGTTGTAGCCCGACGAATTGCCGGCGGCGACGTTGAAGGGCATGTTCAGGCAGCGAGCGATCTCGTTAAGGATTTCCCGCTTGAACATTTCGTAAGTGGTCGCGGGCTGCTCGGCCTTGACCTGCGACGGCTCCCATCCCTCCGGCGTAAAGACCGCCATGTTCGGCACGAACTCCATCTCCGTCATCGGTTCGACCTCGGCGGCCTCCCCGCCCGCCGGCGCGTTTGTCTTCATCAGGATCGAAATGTTCGCCACGCTCTCGGCGGCGGAGACCACCGCCAGCGTGTAACGCCGCAACTGAGCAAACAGCGGCAGCGCCGGCGTGATATCCGGAATCCCACGACTCTGGCCCGGACGATCCGTGCAGTAGTAATGAATGACCGACGCCGCCGGGATCGGATCGGACTTGAGGTCTGTGAATACTCCGCGTTCGCCGGGATGATTCTTGAGGATGTGATACAGAACCGGGTTGCCGTAGGAATCGAAAACGATGCCGTCAACGAAGGCTGTAGGCTGAAGGCCGGAGGCCGAAGCGGAAACTCCTTCAGCCTTCGGCCTACGGCCTACAGCCTCATACGGCGTGGCAACCTGATCGGCTTCGATCAATTGCAAATCGAGTTTGACCGGCGAATCCACCTGCGGATTGGCGACCAGCAGAATAAAGCATTCACCGGACTCGGCTCTTGCCATCCGCATCGTCCGCAGCTTGTCGGCCAGATTGATCGCTTCGGCCCACCGATTGAAAGCGTCTTCAATCAAGGCGTTGACCGCATCGTCGCCTGTGAGCATCTGCAAGCTCGGCCCGGTGCCGATGGTGTCGTTCGCGAGCGTGAGCACGATCCCACGAGCATAGGAATTATTGGCGACCTCATACCTCGCCCGATTCCGCAACACTCGCCGCACATGCGGCAGATTCGCCGCATTCGCCGACAACCCATCCGCCGCCGCCCAGTGCTTGCGGTTGTCCGGCGTCGTCTGCGCCGCATCGTAGCGCCCACGCACATACAGCGGCGAGTTCACCGCCGCCTTGACCTGCTTGGTTTTGGTCCAGGGCCAGAATCCCATACTTACACTGCTCCAGGAGGAACAATCTTGACTCGGGTAAAACCTTTGGATGGGTTCTTCAACGCTTCCTTTGCCGCGAGATATTTGTCCGCTTCGATCAAATCCTTCAGCGAATGCTGCTCGACCTCCCCGCTGTCTCCCTTGGCTCTTTTAGGTCCGGAAGCGTTGGTGTTGATAAATTCTTTCAAGTCGTGCATCGTGCGGTCCTTTCCCTGACTACTTACCGGCGAGCAAGGAAAAGTGTCTGCCAAAATGGAAAGATTTCTGAAAAAAAGTCAGAAAAGTACCATATGTAGTACGAAAATAAATTATTGAAATGCAGTCATGTGTCCGCCCCCCCAAAAAAAAGAAAGTTAATGCTTCGACAAGATTGGTTCACGATTCGATGGAATCGGACGTTCGTAAGTGGTCATCGTTTGTCCGCAATGTCGGCACCGGCGGTAGCGAACGACCATATGGACGGACTGGCGCGTGCAATACACGATGAGGTGGCGACACCCACATTTTCGACATTCCATTCCACGATCTTCCCCTCCCCACTCTCCCTCATCCGGCAGCGGAGGCCAGACCTTGCGGACATTATTGGGAAGCATGGACATTAGCTAGACCTCCTCAAATCAGCCGTCGAGTAACGTTTACGAGTACGGGCGGCGGCGCTTTCGCCGGGCACCTTCACACCGCAGAGCGACGCCGCCACGCAGCAGCCCACCAGACAGTCGAACCAATGGTTGTCCGGCCTGGTCGGTCGCGCCATCCATTCATGAACCACCCGCCCCATCCCCATCGTTTCCACCCACGTCTCCGAATGCGCGACGTGCTCAGCGAAGATTTCATGCTCGCGCCCGTCGCTGCCGTAGAGACTCAAACATCCGCGATCCCCCGCCGCCGTGCCAATCGCTGCGTGGACAAACGTCTTCCAGTAATTCACATCCACCAATACATGCGGAAACTCCCCCGTCTTCCGCACGTTCGGTACATACCAATAATGCCCATGCACTTCGCCGGGATGCCGCGAATACGACGAGAGCGGTTTACGACTGGCCCGGATGCCCAACCCCTTCGATGCCATCATCGCCCCGCCCCCTCCACCGCCCCCGACTTTGCGTTTCACGTCGGCAACGATGCCCGGTTTGTAACCCATGTCCACCAATACGCGGTCGATCTTCATGAGACCCTCACCACGCTGCCAATTACGGGCAAGGTACGTGGAGACGAGTTTTTCGAGTCCCGCGTGGATCGCGCCGTCGCTCCCTTTCCCCGGAAACGCCCGCCCCAACGTTTGCTGCGCGTTGGCCAGCGTAAACCCCGACCGATTCTGCTGGGGGAACGTGCCGTAATCGACCACGTAGCCGGTGTAGTCTTCCTGCCAGCCGCAGACGCAATAGAACAGCAACCGGTCATGCACGTCGATGAACATGGTGAGCTTCGTACAAGCCGCCGGAACCATGCCGCGTTCGTAACCGTTAATTTTGGTGCACACCTGCTCCGGCGTGAGCAGTTCATCGTTGATCTGCTCCATCACCGGCTCATTCTGGTACTCGCTGGCGAACGCCTCCGCACCGACCTTGAACTTCAAATTCATCGCATGCTGCACCGCCGAGGCTTCGGTCTTACGGTCGTAGCGCTCAGCCCACGCCACCTTCGCCCCGTCGTCCATCTCGGCCTGACGTTCCCGATAGAACGCCGTCGCCGCGCCGTGTCCCTGCCGTTCCCGAATACTGCGGTACTCGTTCCACAACTTCTCATTACTCGGAAACGCGTAGACCAGCTTCGTGCATTCACTGTCCCATTCGGGATTCTTCTCCCGGTCGAGTACCTTGTCCGCCAGATCGTTGTCGTAGATTTTCGTGCAGGTCAGCACCGCCGCGATCTGCTCGCCGGGACCGGCCATGCCCAAAACGTCGCCGTTGAGTAACTCCATCCGGCGTTTGGTCTGCGTCGGCGACGCCGCCGACTGCCGCGTCTGCGGATCGTCCAACAGTACCAACGACGGACGAATAATCGACCCATCGGCGCGAGTATGTTGCTGCCCGCGCATGTTGGCGTCGAGGCTGGTAGTGGTGATGATTGAGCCGCACGACGGACTCGCCTCGTAACCATCCTCACGCAGCACCAGCGGCAAGTGCTCCCCTTCGATGGTGGGGAAGACCAGCTTTTCCTGTCCCCAATGGACGTGCGTCAAACGCCCTTCGATGTGCTGCTGAAGTTGGCGTTTGGAACTGTTCTCCAACTCTCGCAGCGGATGGACCGCCTCCGGAAAATCCGCCAACAGCAGCGGATTCTCCAGCATGTGCTTTTTGATCGGGATCAGCAGTTCCTTGGCCCGGTCGTCCGCCGCGCCGATCAGACAAACGAACGGACGGTAACCATAAAGTACCGCCCAGAGCGCCGAGCAACGCGCCAGCGTCGTCTTCCCGCTACCACGCGGCATGGCGAAAGCAAACAGCCCGCCCTCTTTCACCGCCTTCTCAATCCGACTAATCACCCGCAAATGGTCGTCCGACCAGTTCCTGTGGAACGCCGACGCAAAATAAGTCTCGCAGAACGCACGGAATGACTCCCCGCATTCCTTACGGCGAGCGTAGTCTTCTATTTGCGGAATCGGATGGATGTCCTGCGCGGCCTTCGTCGCGCTGCGATTCCTCACCGCCTGCCTTTTCTTCGCCTCCGCATAATCCGCCTTCACCGGAAGCGGACGCTCGAGTTGCTCCACCAGCCAGCGAACGTACCGCACCAAATGAAGATGGGTGCCGTCGCCGAACTTCATTCCCCCCGCATCCATCTGCCTCCGCAACCGCGACCGCGTCAACACCGTCCCCTGTGGCGTCCCGTTAATCAACTGCAGCAACTCGCCCTGCGAAATTTTCGCCGGATCAATCGCCATCTCCACCCCCTCCTTCGCGGTCCTTCAACCGCCGATTTAACCACGCCGCAAAATGCACCAGATGGATCGTCCCATTCGCCGCCGTCGGCGCACCGTCCGCCACGAGTCGATGGACTCGCTCCTCCGCAATCCCCAGCGCCTTGGCCAACTGCGCCACTGTGAGCGCTGCAGGATTTGCGACCTTCGCGAAGGTGTTGGTGGTGGAGGATGTAGGGGCATTATTCAACGGTTATGAATCTCCAGAATAAGTCAGAATTTATATGGAATTAACTTTATGCGTTCCGTATTCATTGTATTATGTACATGTAGCAATTAAAAAGGAGAACGCAGATGAAAAAGACAAACGAAAAACAGAACAACGAAACCAGATTCAAAAGGAACACAACCATGCGTATCAAGCGAATTGAGATTGACGGACAAACCGGCCACCTCGCCATCGAACGCCAAGTTCCCAACGCCAGGATTCGAATCGACAGCATCATTTGCAACCCAAACCCCGGTCAGCAGGCTTGGAAGGTTTGGGATCTCCCCGTCGCCATCAGCGATGAGGAACTCTTCAAGGTGGCCACCGAAGCACAAAGCCGCACCGACGGCTACGCCGGCACCGACTCCGAAAAGCTCGGATATTTCGGAGAACTTCTGAGATTCAAAGATTGACTCCCGAGGCCCCGCGTAGGGGCCTCGGCTGGAGGCCGGGGCATGTCGCCCCGCCTCCCCCCCCCCCCG